>CAYRKE010000053.1:0-6520 GCA_964424695.1 uncultured Polyangiaceae bacterium | reverse complement strand
AGCGATGTGGGCACTGACTCCGGTCGCCGATCCGCGTTCGCTTGCCCCACTGGTTCATGTCGGAGATGGCAGGAGCGCTGGAGCGTGCTCGCCCAGAGCACTCCGACGACGATACCGCAACCGCGCCACGGGTAGCTCGTCCTTCACAGCGCCTCGCTCCCGTGGGCTGCGGGTGCCATGCGGATTCTCATCGACTCGCGCCGTCTCTCCCCAAGGCTCGAAGTATTCGCACGCCTCGATCAACGCCTGGTACACCTCAGCGCGATCCAGCACGTCGGTTTGGACGTAGAGCTCTCCACCGGGCACCAGCACGCGCCCGATCTCCGCGATCACCGGCGGACAGATGAGAAGCCTCTTGCTGTGCTTCTTCTTCCACCAAGGGTCGGGAAAATGGATGAAGACCCGCGAGACGGTCCCGGCCCGAAGCCGCGGCAGGATGTCTCGAGCATCCTCGGCGAAGACGCGGCCGCGGCTGGTCAGGCCGAACTGCCCGAGGCGGCGGTCCACGATGGACGCCCACTTCTTGCGGATCTCGAGTCCCACCATGCGTACGTCAGGGACCGCCCGGAGCCGATCGATCAGGAACCATCCTCGCCCAGGCCCGAGCTCGAGCTCGACCGGCTCTTCGCCGGAACCCACCACGGTGCGCAGATCGATGGACTCGAGTTGAGCCGGTTGAGGTAGGCGGGGGGCATCGGCGTAGGAATCGATTCTCATGGCTGCGGGTGCGAGCGCCCTATCGCAGGAACCCTCGGAGCTCAAGTCGAGAGCGGGAGGAACCTGTCATCGCCGGTCCCATTTATCGCGGAAACGCGGATGGCAGGGGGCGTGGTGGGGTCCCGTTGCCTGCCAACGGTCGTCTTTCCACCAGGGCTTCGAGAATTGCGCTCCTTGTACAACTGAAGACCCCTGACCGATCGGCGGATCCGCGCTCGCGGGGGCGACGTCGGGCGGGCGCGGACGGCGCTCCCGCGTCGGGGGAGAGCACCGTCAATGATCCGGCGGCCTCGTGGGGCGACCCGGGCTGTGGATGCCACATCGGGGCTGGAAAACGGGAGGGGTGGCCCCGCGCCGGGAGACAACCTGGCGTCAGCGTTCGTCGCCACCTTCTGAGGTGGGGACAGCTGCGCGTCCGCGTGGCGACGGAGCTTGCCAGCTCGACTGCCGGTGCGCCCCTGGCAATCCGCTTGGTGCCGTGGTCTCATGGGGGAGCATGAGGGTCATCCCGGATTCGGTCGAGCTTGCCGTGCTCGGTGGCGGGATCAATGGTGCCGCCGTAGCGAGCCTCGCGTCAGAGCTGGGCTATCGCACAGTTCTCTTCGAGAAACGGGACTACGGGTCGGGAACCTCGAGCAAGTCGAGCAAGCTCATCCATGGGGGGCTCCGATACCTCGAAACGGGTCAGTTCGACCTTGTGCGCGAGTCCCTGCTCGAACGAGAGGCGCTACTCCGAAGTCGACCGCACCTGGTGAAATCGCTTCCGTTTCTGATGCCAAGCTACTCGGGAGATCTCCGTCCCACGTGGATGCTCCGTGCCGGAATGGTCCTCTACGACGTCCTGGCAACCACGAGCACCCTACCTCGGCCCGAGTGGCTTTCACCCCGCGAAGCGCAGCGACGCGCCTCGACCCTGCGGACCGCTGGGCTCCGTGGCGCAGGCCTTTACTACGACGCGCAGGTCGACGACGCACGGCTCGTGCTGGAGGAGATCCTGGACGCCGAGGAGCTGGGCACCGTGTGCGCGAACCACCGCGCGGTAACCGAACTGAGCGAGAGCGCGGCAGGCTGCGTCCTGACTTATCGCGACGAGCTCACAGGCGCCTTGGGTAGCGTACGGGCTCGCGGCGTGGTCGTTGCCGCCGGACCGTGGACGGACAAGATACGCGCCGAGCTTCTGGGCTACGGCAGAGCGCTGCTCCGCCCGACTCGCGGAACCCACTTGGTGCTGCGAGAGCCGCTCAGCGAGTTCGCGGTGGTATGCGCCTCACCCGTCGACGGCCGAATCTTCTTCGCCATCCCCTGGCGCGACACGACGCTGATTGGAACGACCGATGACGACGACAACGGCGACCCAGACAGCGTCGCGCCCACCGCCGAGGACGTGAGCTACTTGCTCGATTCGGCCCAGAGTTACTTCCCCGAACGCCGGCTGAAGCAGAGCGACGTTGTTGGAGCGTTCGCCGGTCTTCGACCGCTGATCGCATCTGGGGGCCAGGCAGCTTCCGCGGTGTCGCGGGAGGCTGACATCGTTTGCGCCGGGCACATGGTCTTCATCGTGGGTGGGAAGCTCACTACCTACCGCGCGGTGGCGCGGCGAGCGCTGGCTTCCGTCGCGAGAGTGCTCGGAGCGCCCCAACAGTCTGCGCCTTCGCCCCGTGCGTGGCTGAGGAGTCATGCGCCGCGGAACGAACGCCGCCTGATCCGCGACGCCGCGTCGAACCTCTCGGCTCGCGGCGTTCCGCAAGCCCTGGCCGTGGCCGTGTCGGAGAAACACTGGCGGCACGTCGCAGAGCTCATCCGTCTTCTCTCCGACCAGCCATCGCTGGCGGAACCGCTCTGCACAGGGTGTCCGGCACTTGGCGTTGAAGTTGCCGTCGCGGTGATCCGCGAGGGCGCGCTCACCCTGGATGACGTCCTCGAGCGGCGCCTCGGCCTTGGGCTGGATTGCCAGTGCAGAGCCGACGCCGCAGAGCCCGCAGCTCGGCTCGCAGCTGGCTTTCTCGGTTGGAGCGACGAGCGATGTGCTGAAGAAGTCGAGCGATTCCGCAAAAATGGCCCAACCGGATGCCAACTGGAACCTGCGCGGCGCCTGTGATAACACGCGACCGGAGTCACCGTGCCAAGCCTCAACGAAACCTTTGCGTCCCGCCTCGAACTGCTAGGACTACGCATCCCAGAGGTTCTGCTCCCGAATTCGAGCGTGAACCTCGGCTCGTGGTCGGTCGTCGCATGCGACCAGTACACGTCGGACCAACCCTACTGGGACGCGGTCGAGGCGACCGTTGGCGGGGCACCGTCAACCCTTCGCCTCGTTCTTCCCGAGATTTATCTTGGCAGACCCGACGTTTCGAAAAGAGTGGCAGCGATTCACGCTCGAATGTCCGACTACCTAGGACAAGGCGTGCTCACATCGAAGGGCGAGTGCGCCGTCTACGTGCGTCGCACCACGGCGCGTTCCGGGCTCCGCGAGGGCCTGGTAATCGCCGTCGATCTCGAGCGCTACGACTACTCGCGTGGCTCGAAGAGCCTGATTCGGGCGACAGAGGGGACCATCGTCGATCGAATTCCTCCGCGACTCGCGGTGAGGCGCCAGGCGCCGCTCGAGCTTCCGCACATCATGGTGCTGGTCGAGGACCCCGAGGGTCAACTCATCGAGGGACTGGGCGCTCGACGGAGCGAGCTCGAGAAGCTCTATGACGTCGAACTCATGCAAGACGGCGGTCGCCTCGAAGGCTACCGTGTCGACAGGCCGGCGGACATTGACACTCTGCTCGCTTGCCTCGTCGCACTCTACGAGCGTGCCAAGCAATCGCAGAACACCGAAGACCCGTTGTTCTGGGCGATGGGCGACGGCAACCATAGCCTTGCCACCGCCAAAGCCAACTGGGAGGAGGTCAAGCTGGAGCTGCAATCCGGAGGCCGCGCGAGTGAGACCGCCAACCATCCGGCGCGCTGGGCTCTGGTCGAGATCGTCAACGTGTACAGCACTGGGCTGCGTTTCGAACCGATTCACCGCGTGGTGTTCACGTCCCGAGCAGGTGAGCTGGCAAAGGCACTCCGCAGCGATCCGAACGTGGCGCGCCTTGAACCGGTTGCCGAAGCCGAGCTCAGGGCAATCCTCGCGGGACCAGACGGGCAAGACAAGGCAGGCTACTTCGACGGCAGCTCTTTCCTCGCCATCCACTGGTCCGCGAGGGGCGAGCTTCCCCCGGCTCTCGTGGACGGCTTGTTCCAGCGCTTCCACGGAACTGACCCTGCCGCGAAGATCGACTTCATCCACGGCTGGGATGACACCCGCAAGCTCGCTGGCCCAGGAGCCGGCGCGTTCTTCGTCCCCGTCCTCAAGCGCGAGCGTCTCTTTGCCCAAGTGGGCGAGCACGGCCCCCTGCCCCGCAAGGCGTTCAGCATGGGTGACGCGGAGGAGAAGCGCTTCTACATGGAAGCGCGCCGCATCAAGCGCTAGCGGACAAACGGTTCACCGACGCCGCAGGCGGCAGTGAACCGAACCGGACGAGTCCACCCCCTGGCAAAGCCAGTACCGGTGGGCGTGCACAAAGAACGCGAGTCGGACCCGGCCATCGACGTTGCCAAGGGTCAGGCCACGAAGGGGTCCGTCATCAATCGACTCCTCACGCTGCCGCAGACACACGAGGGGTCAACCCGACCGGCACACTTCGGCACGTTCAGGCTCAAATCGACCCGGGGAGAACTCCCAAGAGCGAAAAGTCGCCCAACTGCGGCCGTTTAGCAGCCGGCACGAAGTTTGCTGGGGAACCAGCGTCTGCCCGTGGGAGGGCAACGCTGCCAAAGGATGACGCAATCATGACGATGAAACACTCTGTGGTTTGGGGGATACTGGGCGCGCTCGCCATCGGCTCTTACGGAACCACGGCCGCCGCGCAATGTGCCTCCGACACGGACTGCGACGTGATCTCGACATGCGAGCAAGATAGCTACACCGAGACGTGCGACTGGGTCGCGGATCTATGCGGTGACGATGCGCTCTGCGTCACGAGTATGGGATGCACCCCCTACACGCAGGAGTGGACCTATTGTCAACGTCGCCAGTGCGAGGCGGACGCCGATTGCGGTGAAGGCTTCCTCTGTGACGTGCAGACTTCGACGGAGTGCTCCGTCGAAGTCTGCGCGGGAGAGGAATGCCCGCAGGGCGGAGAAGAGCCTGTCTGCAATGGCGTGACCGCAGGTGAGTGTCGCTTCCGTTTCGAGCGCTCCTCGTGCACGGCGGACGCAGACTGCGGCGAAGGCTTCACGTGTATCCAAGGCGAATCGACATACGACGTCTGCGATGATGACGAATCCGGCGCGGCCGGCGGCAGTGGCGTCGCGAGCGCTGGCGGGCCCAGCGTCGATCCCGTCGTCGTCACCGGAGTCGGTGGCGGGGCAGGAATCCCCTCAACCGGCACGACAACGGCGGCCGGCGGTACAGACGCTGTTGGGATGCCCGGCGGCTGCCACACCGAAACGCATTCCTATTCCTATTGCCAACTGAACGAGGTTCCCTGCAGCGATGACAGCGACTGCGCGGACGACCTCTTCTGCGACATCAACGACTCAGCGGACTGCTACATCGCCACGACTGGCGCAGTCGTCTGCAACAACCCGGCGGTAGCCGAACGGGTCTGCAAGCCCGTGAGCTGGGGGACCCGGCAGCTCATGTCTCAGGAGGAGTACGAGGCTACCAACGGGGTCTACGATGCGGAAACGGGCTGCCGGACGTACTCCGGCGGTGACCGGTGGTGCCCCGAAGCCTACTACTACGCCGATGGCACATACTACTCTTATGAGGATTATACTTACTACAATGCAGATGGAACCCCCATGGACATCCCGGAAGAGGTGGACATCATTGAGGGAGGCATCGATGATGACGCTTACACAGGCGCAGGCGGCAGCGTAGGCTTGGCCGGTTCTGCAGGTATGGGCTCCGGGAGTTCCGCAACTGGTGACGGCTCGGGTGGCACATGCGCCACTTCCACGGACCCGGCTGATGGGGAGAGTGACGCGGATGCCCCGTCAGGCGACAGTGGGTCTGCGGATCCCACCGACGATGCCGCCACGGAAGAGGTGGAGCCCGGCGACGATGGGCACGGTCATCACTGGGGCTGGGGCAAGTGGGGCATGGGGAGCGAACTCGGCTGTACCGTGAGCAGCCCTGCTCCATCCCAGAGTCCCGCGTTTGCTCTCGGCGGGCTCATTGCCGCGTCCCTGCTGTTCCGTCGGCGTCGCAACGACCGGTAAATCTCTCCAGGTGAACGACCCGGGAGCACGGAGCGCCGTTCTTGCGCACCGCGCTCTCGGGTCACGTGTGCGAGAAGCTGAGCGAGGACGAGGAGCCCCCTCCGATCGATCGCGCCCAAGACCCGAGCCCGGTGCCGGGTCTGGCAGAGCATGCTCAATCGCGTCAGGCAGTGGGCTGCAGCATCGCTTGGGGGAAGTACTGGGCTGCCCACAGACAGCTGGAGCCCAGCCGATTCACGGAGAGGGCCACGACTTGGGGCGCTAGGGATCGCAATTTCCGTTGCCGTCGTGACCCTGCTGGGGGTCAGGGGCGTCTCAGCGCAGCTGACGGACGCCACGGTCGCCGTGCCGCCAGAACTCCAGCCCTGGATCCCCTGGGTGCTCGACGAGCACAAAGACGCACACTGCCTCGTCCTTGGCAGCCAGCGGCAGTGCTACTGGCCTGGCGAGCTCGCCCTCGATGTCGAGCGATCTCGAGTGCATTTTCGTCTGCGGGTCGTCGTCGACGCGACCAGCATCGTGCCGCTGCCGGGTTCGGCGG
>CAYRKE010000052.1:0-41559 GCA_964424695.1 uncultured Polyangiaceae bacterium | reverse complement strand
GCCACAGCCAGGGACGAGGGAGAGTCCTTGCGACCTCCTTGGGCTGCGGTGCTTGGCGAGACTGGAGCCTTCCGCGTGGGGGACCGCTCGGACGCGTCGGACTGGCTGGTGGTCTGCTTGATGTCGGTGGTCTTGCTGGAGCTCGGCTCGGTGGGAGTGTTCACGCTGCCTGCCGCAGCGGCGACCTGTGCGTCTGGTGATGTCGCATCTCGAAGCCACTCCTGGCCAGCTTTCAGTTCAGCAATCGTCTTGTTCGCATGACGTACCACTACCCGTCCTTCTTGGACCCGGACGGACTGAAGCACGTTACCGGAAGCCACCACCTGAAAGCGTGTACCGCGAACCTCCACGCTGTCATTGCCAACGACCACTCTGTAGTGCTGATTCGCAGCCAGCTTGGGAACGACGAAGGTGGCCACTCCCGACTGAAGCGCATACACTTCATGTGCCCCAGACTGAATTACCTCTCCCACCGTGTTCGCAGCCAACGTGACCTGGGCCAACCCCCGACGTTCAGTGGGCGAGGGCCACCAGGCGAGACGATCACGTTGCAGGAGCACAACGCTGGTGGCGATTGCGAGGAGCACCGCCGCCGCAGCCACGGCCGCCCACGGCCACCGCTGCCTGCCTGGAATCGAGTCTCGGTGCTTCGCCGACTGTCTGCGCTGCCGGCGAGCTGCGGCCATCAGGGTGAAGCGCATCGTGTCGAGCCGCTCTGCCTCCAGCTCGGGCTCTGGGATGCGGGAGAAAACCTCGCGCAGCGTTTGGACCTCTTTCAAGAATTCGGAGCATCCCTCGCATTGCGAGACATGGGCCAGAAGCTCCGCGGGAAGACGTGCTCCGCTGCCCTCCTGGGACCAACACCGGAGTTGTTCCGCATGGGCTGCAGCGAAGCAGGCCTGTGTACTGAGCTGACCGTAGGGCATCCCCGACTGGAATCGAACAGCGCGCTGCTGGCTATTGCTCGTGCCGTGCGCAGAACCATCGCCATCTGCTCGATGGCCGTCGGCTCTCCTTCGTGAGTGACCTGGCTTCGGGGTTGTGTTGGAGCCAGTCGGGGCTACCTCGCTGTCGTCCCGCGTCTCGGCATGAGACCTGGAACCCTCGGAGAGCTCCGGAGCGGCCCCCTCGTTTGAAGGCGATGGAGGCAGCAACGGCAGAAGCCAACTCTCCACCCATGTTGCTGCGTCAGGCAGCGTCAGCACATCCCGGTAGACTTGACGGCCGTCGAGCTCGAGCGCGACACGCCACCAGCCGTCCAGTTGCTCGATCGTGATTCTGCCACGTTGACACACGGGTCCCTCCCGTTGACCGAGCACACCTCGCTCCAACATGGTTTCGAGATCCGCTTTCGACTCCGAAGGGCCATCGACCGAGAGAGCTGATGCGCACCCGCCCGACGCCGCTCGAGCTGGTGATAGGCTCAGGAGCAGAGCTAGCGCAATCGACGATCCGTGGAACGCCGTTTCCCAACGAGGTGGCTCGAACAGCCAAGAGTGACGGTAGCGGAAGAGCGTCGAGCATGGTTCTGTGGGGCTCGTGCGAAGAAGCAACATGGGGAAGGATGCGAGACCAGTCGTCGAAGCGAGGTGAGTCTGTTCGTGCCCGACAGACACAAATCCTGAGGCGAGAGTTCTGGCGATTCCCCCTTTTGGTCTTCTTGAACGGCGGACCGTTCCGCCATTTTTTACTCCTACTTGGGCGGGGGGCCATACAGAGAATCCCTCCAAGTTGCGTATCCTGTTGCCCCTCCAACCGGCCACGCGACCTTCCTGAGCAGGGTGCCCTTGCTATCCACCTCATGCCACACCCCCGCTGCGGAATAGACCACGAGTGTGTTCCCATTGGGGAGCCGCTGCACGTCGCCCTGGAAAGGGCAGCCGAGGCCGCCGTCGTACTCCCACACCAGCTTAGCGGTCGAGCTCCCCTCGTCGATTGCATACTCGAGCGCCAGGGAGTGGTTCGTTGTCACGTTGCCGGAGTTGTTGAAGAGCAGCAGGCCACCATCGAGCGCCTGGTGACCGTGTTGATGGCGCCACGGTAGTTCACCAAAGGTGCTTTCCTTTCCTCCCAGCATCCACTGCAGAGTCCCCGATGCTCGTTGCACCTTGGCGATGCCGTTGAGGTCCAGCACGGACAGATAATACATGCCCTCGTCTTCGTCGTAGGAGATCGCGTTGGAATGGCACCACTCCTGATCGATCGCATGATGGGCGAAGTCGTTGCGCAGAGAGTAGACTTCTCGCCTTGAACCGTTGTCCTCGAGCTCGACGATACGATCGCAGGTGCCCACGCCGTCTTCATCGAACTCGATGTATCCAATCCGGTTGCCGGGAAGCACTGTGAAATCGTGATGCAGGTCGGGAAGCTCGAGCAACTTGGCGCCAGAACCATCCATACGAACCGTGAACAGCCCACCCGTGTCGTTGTTTGCGACGTTGTTGGTGGCTATCAGCATTTCCTTGCCATCGTAGGACATCCGGGCGCGCGTTGGCTCGAACAGTGGTGCCTTGTACCACCAGACGTAGTCTCCATCTGCGTCGAGAATGAACGCAATGGACTCATTGAGGAAATCCGAGACGACGAACCCAGGCATCGTCGCTGCAGCCTCCCGAAGCTCGACACTGACCTCCGGTAGTCCGTTCGCGACGTGCCCTGTGTCCACAGTCTGGTCCTGGCTCCGGTAGAGGGTCCCGTCGCTGACGGCGACGATACGGAAGTGGTATGTCGAAGAAGGCTTCATCCCCAGCAGCAGGGTTCGGTTGTCGGGTGCATCGAGATCCACGGGGGCTGCCATGCCATAATCGGAATCGAGCCCGAATTCGATGGTAGCTTCGTCAATCGACTCGAGCTCTGCAGACCAGTTGACGATACCCACGGTCGGGATGACGTCGCTGATCTCGACTCTCACCGTGAACTCGGTCGTTCCAACGGGCAGCTCCGAGCTAGCCCCTCCATCGCCTCCATCACTGGTCCCACGGGTTCGTTGCGGGCTCGAGCACGCTGCGGTGAATGCGGCGAGAGATAGGGCCACGACGGTCGTACCGTTCGCGATCCGCCTGACCAGTCTCCGAAACCCATGATTCGATGCCATCAGCCTGCCTCCACGACGGACAAGAACCAAGGAGCGGGGTTCGAGCAGCCTCCGCAAAGGAGCGCAACGATCCAGACCCCACTCGTGCTCACACCGTGGAACGGCTCTCCCGCGTCGCTTTTCAGTTCGGATAGGCGAATGGAGGCTCCGGTAGTGATCTCCGCGCGGTACAGGACATCAGCGGCATGTTCGAGGTCGAGGAACTGGCGCTCGAGCTCATCAAGGCCACGAGTGAGGTAGTTGGCAACAATCACTTCCCTAATTTGGGTGGGGATGAACTCGCGTGCGAGAGCATTATATTTGATGCTACCGGACCAGTCCAAGACGATGTCGCTATCTCCGGCCGGCCAAGCCAAGCGCGTGGCGGAGTGAAGATCCACGGTATACGTCAGGTGGGTCGACTCATCCGTCAACACCACTTGGTCGTTGTTCTCTCCGCTCACGGGTTTGAGTAACTGCAGCATCCTCGTCCCCTTTCCAAACTGGATCCCTTGCGCAAGCATGGTCGCGAACGTGTAGCTGTGGGACGGAAAGCGCTCAGGGTCCAAGTAGCCCAGCAGCTGCTCCTCGGCCACGCTCACCCCGCCTGGAGCAAGAAGGCCCAAGTACTCAGCAGACGTGGTCGCCTGCTGCGTGGGATAATACACGAATGCCTCCACCACAGACTGGGAGAGCGTGTCGTCATTCAGCGCCTGCATGAGCTGTTTCTCGCTCAACCCGAAGAGCACGACTTCGAGCATATCGATCCCAGCGCGTGGATCGACCGGTTGACCTAGCATGTCGGTTCCCACGGCACTCCAGTCGAAGCGCAGGTTCGCACGGGGCCGTACTGCCGTTGATTGGATCGACAGCCCGCTGCTGAAGCTGTAGTTGTGCTTGTCTTCCAGTCTCATGACTCGGTCTGCCGTCGGTACGGACGCTTCAGTGGCTGGCTGCTCCGCCGAACAGCTCGAGGTCATGATGGCCAGTAGCAAGTACGAAACAGGTGCCAAGAGGTAGGTCGTAGGGTTCATATTCTTCTTCCGCTGATCGTGGGGGAAATTCGAGGCTACTCAGCCAGCCAGAGTTCGAGGGAACCTGCGTCGACAGTGCCCGAGGTGGGGCTGAAGGCGAGGTGGCACTGGTGTTCCTGCGATCCAGAACACGGCGATCCACGCTGCAGGCCCCACACCGCGGCTCGAGGACTGGAGTCACGCAGTGCTAGAACGATGTTTCGAGCATGACGGCGCGGCGTTTCGGCGAACCGTGGACTCTGTCTGGCTTCTGGGAGTACGTGCCCCGCACCCGCATCTCCTGAGACAGAAAATCAAGAAAGGTCTCCGTGCCGGGACAAGGGCGATGCCGCCCCCCCCAAACGAGGGCGGCTGACCACCTGCATGGTCAGAGCTTCGACAACGGACGAAGACCCTACCAGTCGCGAAGCGGCGGCCGGTAGCCGGCGACTCGCCGGCCCAGTGAGTATCCCGCCTTTACGTCCTTTGCTTCCCATCGGTATCGGCTCGGGGATGAGGAGCACCACGACGGTCTCGAATCGAAGCCAAGACTCGGTGTGTCCCACCCAGCTCCAGGAACACGACGACGCTGATGACAACGAGACGCTGACCAATCTCGTCCCATGGCGCCGTCTTGCTTCGTAACGTCGTGGACACGGCTTTCGCTGTTGGGTCCGCGCACGCCTGCGGTGCTCAGCACGCTACCGTTTGAGGGTCGAGCGGCATCGCCCCAAAACAAAATGTGCCAAGTGGTTGGGACACTCGACCTGGGGGAATCAGGCCGGAGCGCGGTAGACTGCTGGGTCAGACGCGAGAATGAACCCGCCTGGCTTGACAGAATCGCGTTCATGATTCAGGAACCTCCCCGCGCTCGGCTTCAGGGACGTGCGCCAGACATCGCTCCGACGTCACCGCCGAGGCCTGGCGCACGCCTTTGCGCCGAGGCCACAGAACGGCCCCTTCCCTTCCCCTGCTCGGCTCCGCTGCGAGTCGAACCGCAACCTGAGTTGTTCAAGCGGCGGACAGGGGGCACTCGGGGGCACGCTGCCCCCCCCGAAGTTGCTAACGAACATTGGACAGTGCACGCCCACGACGCAGCTGACGACCGCAAGCGTAACGTCGTCCCAGACAGCCACGCCCATCATCGTGGCGTCTTGTCGATCGACACGCAACGCGGGATGCATTTCCGTGGCGATGTGATAAAGCCACTCTCGGACTTAGGTTTGGGCTTCGTCGGAGGGCGAGCCCAGTATTGGCGCAGATTTCATTGGTCGATGATGCTTCTCGCTTTGAGACAGGTGAGCTCTTAGATAGCATTTGCCCCCCGCAACCGGGAGGCCGTTCATGGGGCCTGTACCATGTCTTAACGCACACCCGTGTGATCAACCTGGGTTGCCCTTCGAACGGGCGCTCCCCGCATCGCAAATATAAGTAGCTTCCATGAACTCCAGCAAACACACCGGTCTCTTCGTGCCGGAGAAATACGCAAGTCCGCCCAGACTGCTTCATCACATCCAGTCGCAACCCGAGCCGGAACTGTGGCAACGCGCACAGGATCGAGTGCTGGGCTTGTTCCATGATATGGCCCAACGAGTACCCGCCTACAGGGACTTCTTGAGCGCTCACGGAGTGAGCCCGAGCAGCATTCGAACCATCTCCGACTTCCGAACTGTCCCCACCATTGACAAGCAGAACTATCTGCGGGTGCATTCGCTCGACTCGCTCTGTTGGGACGGGGATTTCAAGAACCGCTCCTGGGTCATCGCGTCCACCTCGGGCTCGACGGGGACGCCGTTCTATTTCCCGCGAGAGAAGTCGCAGGACATGCAGTATGCCGGGACAGCGGAGTTGTATTTGCGGTCGAACTTCCGGATCCACGAACGCTCGACCCTGTACATTGATGCCTTTCCGCTCGGTCCTTGGATAGGCGGCATCTTCACCTACGAGGTCATCCGCACCATCGCCCAGAAACGGGGCTACGCGCTCAGCATCATCACCACCGGCGTCGACAAGCAGGAGATCATCCACGCGGTCAGGAAGTTCGGCGGGCACTTCGACCAGATCATCATCGGCTGCTATGGGCCCTTTCTCAAAGACGCGCTCGACGACGGCGTCCGCCAGGGATTGGACTGGAAGAAGTATAACCTAAAGTTCATCTTCTCCGCCGAAGGGTTCACCGAGACCTTCCGCGACTACGTGGCAGAGATCGCTGGGTTGAAGAACGCGCATCTCGATACGCTCAATCATTATGGCACCGTAGACCAGGGAACACTCGCCCACGAAACCCCCCTCTCCATACTCATTCGCCGCCTGGCCATCAAGACGCCGGCCCTATACGCGAACATCTTCCCCGTGCAGCACAAGCTGCCGACACTGTGTCAGTACGACCCCGAGCTGTTCTACTTCGAGGAGGTTGCGCAAGGCCTTATCTGTTCGTCCTACAGTGGGCTGCCGTTGGTGAGATACGACCTCAAGGACCGGGGCGGGGTCATTAGCTTCGAGGAGATGATGGAGCGAGTCGCGAGCTGCGGCATCGACATCGAGAAAGAGTCAGCCGAGGCAGGTATCGCGCAGACCGTCTGGAAATGGCCGTTCGTCTTCGTTTACGAGCGCAGCGACCTCTCGGCGAGCTTGTACGCCTTTCTCGTGTACCCAGAGACCATTCGCAAGGCCCTGCAAGAGAGAGAGCTGCAGAAGCGTGTGACAGGGAAGTTTGCAATGATGACCCGCTTCGACCAGGCGAACAACCAATACCTGGAGATCAACGTGGAGCTCAAGGGAGGCGAGCAGGCCCACGCAGGCCTGCGTGAGGACATCCAACGAGCGGTGACGCGTTGGCTACTCGAGGAGAACTCGGAGTTTCGCAAGACCCACGCCGAGCTGGGGCACCGAATCGCTCCGCGCATCAAATTGTTGCCCTATGAGGATCCCGTACACTTCAAGCCTGGCCGCAAACAGCAATGGGTGGTTCAACAAAGCGCATGACCGAAGCACTACCAGAGTCGAGCTGGATGCCGCAGAGGGTGTCGTTCCACGAGCTGGACGCGCTCAGAAGCGCGCACCCTGAGCTTATCGTCGTGGATCGGTATCCGGATTTGTTGGAGGAGCTGTTCCTGCTTCGCAATCCGAAGTACCGCTACGACAAGAACTACGCACCGGCTCTCCAAGCGTTTCGCGCCGAGCATGCCCAAGGCAAGGAAGACTCCCTGTGCGGCGAATGGTTTTACTATTCCTGGTCGAACACCCTCGTCCATGTCCTTGCTGACCAGCTCCACCAAGAGCTGCGCACCGGCCGTAATCGCAATCTCATCACGCGGGAAGAGCAGAGCGTCTATTACCAAGGGACCGTGGCGGTGCTGGGGCTCAGCGTGGGCTCGCACGTGGCAACGACCATTGCCATGACCGGAGGCGCGAAGCACCTACGCCTCGCCGACCCAGACAGCATCTCGGGAGACAATCTGAACCGCATCCGCGCCGGTTACCCTGCCGTGGGGACCAAGAAGTCGGTCCTGGTGGCGCGGCAGATCTTCGAGATGAATCCCTATGCCGACATTCGTATCTACCCGGACGGGCTGACCGAAGAGAACCTCGATGCGGTGCTGGATGGCGTTGACGTGGTAGTCGAGGAGATGGATAGTCCGTTCTTCAAGCTGAAGGTCCGCGAGGTGGCGAGGGCACGAGGGATCCCGGTCGTCATGGGCACTGACAACGGCGACGGCATCATCACGGACGTGGAACGGTTCGATCTCGACGCCGGTCGCCCCATCCTGCACGGGAAGCTCGGCCGAGTGACCTCCTCGACCTTGCGAACCATGTCACCGCGCGATCTGCCTCGAGTCGCCGCTCAATTTGCCGGCGCAGACCACGCGGTTCCGCGAATGCTGGAGTCCGTCACTCAGGTGGGAGAGACCCTCTATTCATGGCCCCAACTGGGGACTGCCGCGAATCTCTGCGGCACCGTTGTCGCGTACCTGGTGCGGAAGATCCTCCTCAAGGATCCGGATATTCAGTCGGGACGCTACCAAGTGAGTCTCGATGCCATTTTCGAAGCGGGATACAAGCGACGTTGGCTGTCGCGCAAGATGGCGTTTCTTCGCTTCATCATGGTCATGAAAGGGAAGAGCTGATGCTGAGAGCGACCATCGAAGACATTCTGCAACTGGCCGTGCACGCGCCGTCCGGCGACAACTCCCAGCCGTGGCGGTTCGAGGTAACGGGCTCCGTCGTCGACATCCACAACCTCCCAGAGAAGGACAATCCGGTCCTGAATTACCGGCAGCGCGGCTCCTATATCGCCCACGGCGCGCTGGTCGAGAACATCGTCCTGGCCGCGGGGAGGTTCGGCTGTGCCGCAGAGGTTATCCCCTTCCCAACGCCCGCGAACGAGGCCCACACTGCGCGGATATCTCTGAAACAATCGGATGTCCAAGGCTCCCCTTTGGTCGACTGCATCCTTCGCAGGCACACCAATCGCCGGCAGTATCAGTCCGATCCCCTCTCCAAGGAGCAACTCAGCTTCCTGATGGACTGCGTACGCGATCTCTCGAGTTCTGGAGAGATCACATTTGCACTTACGCAGGAAGCGGACTCGAAACAAGCACTCGCGGAATGCGCCAGCAGCATCGAACAGGTGATTCTGGAGAGTGAGCAGCTACACGGCCTCCTCTTCAAGGATGTCGTCTGGTCGCAGGAGGAGGAGTCCAAGCGGCGCTCGGGTATGTTCATCACGACCATGGAGCTCGCGCCGCCCCAGCGGCTCGCGTTCCGCATGGCCAGCAGCTGGACGGTAATGCGGAAGTTGAACGGCCTGGGACTCGCGCGGATGATCGCGCGGCAGGATGCCAAGCTCTACGCCTCTGGCGCTGGAATGGGCGTCCTTCTGGTTCGGGAGAGCGCGGATTCGAAGGACTTTCTTGTCGCGGGGCGCGCGATGCAACGGATCTGGCTCACCGCCACTCAGCTCGGGCTTCACTTGCAGCCACTCGCAGCTCTCGTATTCGCGGCAATGACGCTCGAAAACGGAGGCGACGACCAGTTCTCGTCGAAACACGCGGACATCATCCGGGCCAACGACCGTGCCATCCGCGAGACGCTGAAGCTCGGCCCCGATCAGCAGGTGGCCATGATGTTTCGCCTGGGCAAGGCCGCCCCACCGTCAGCGTTCTGTTCGAGGAAACCCCCGCAAGTGGAGATTTTGCAAGCATGAGCACGCGCGCAGCCTACGAAACCGTTGGCATCGTCTTTATCGGCCCCATCATCGGCATGCCGCCCTCTCTGCTCGACACCTTCGCACCATTGGTGGAGCGGGGCCTTGCCATTGAGGGCGTGGACATCTTCGAAGGGCAGACTGTTCGAAGGAGCATGCGCACCGTCCTCGGCATGACCATGTTGCCCGGCGCCCACAAGCGAAGAGTCAGCTTTGCCAATGCCTTTGACGAGGCGCTCCTGTTTGGACATGTCCGGCACAGGATCGAGCGACTCAAAGAACGAGGGTGCACCAGACTCATCCTCGGGGGCATGAGCGGCGGATTCATCTTCGCTTCGCGCGTTGTCCAGTCCCCGTCCGATCCGGAGATTGACTCGAGCACCGTCTCGTCCGCGCACCCCATCGCCGGGCTCTTTGGCATCTCTCCCCTCGTCTTCTATCCTCCGGGTGTCACGCGCCTCGGGGCTGACCTGGCGCTCGTCCCATCGAGCATCCCGACAACGCTCATTTGGGGCGACGGGGACGACATCGTCCCCGTCGGCACCGTCGAGCATTGTGAACGCATCGCACAGCAATACGGGCACGTGCGTTGCCGGACCATTCGCGGGCCTCAAGTGGGCGTGAAGGAGGGCCGAGTGAGGCACCAGTTCTTTGGCGGTCGAGACTTCATCGGCCCTTTGAAGAACGCCTTCTGGAACGAGCAGGCGCAACGGCTCGCGGTCGAAGAGCTCCAGACGCTCGTCGACAAGGCCCTGACGTGAGCTGAAGGGACAGGACGCTCGACAACACTCTGTGTGAGCGCTGCCCACCGTTAGGGTCGTCCCGACGGAGGGCTCGATCGAGACGTAGACGCTCTCGTGACCTGCAAGGCCGCCGGAAGCGCCGTTGCCCACGGTGTCTCTTGCCCGGCTGAGGTACCTGGGGCAGTGGTATTGACCGCAGCCGGGCAAGGGGCATCGCGGGCGACTCGAGCCCCTGCGCGACCTCACCCCCCCTGCGCGCGCTGGAAGAACGCGAAGACGTTGGGAAGCACGAGCGGGATCATGCCGCCGTGATCAGCATTCACCTCCTCGTATTCCGCGTCGAAGTCGTTGGCGACCAGCCAGTCCCGCAAGAGGCGACTCGCGTCCACGGACGGAGTCTGGGTTCCTTCGGTGACGAAGATGGCCGTGCTGCGGACGTGTTCCCAAGGGTAGCCAGACTCCTGAACGAAGGGCCCGGACATCGGAGCCAAGGCCCTCCAATACTCCGGATACTTGCCGCCGATGTACCACGTGCCGCCACTGCCCATGGAATGCCCAGCGAGAAACATCGCTTCGCGATCCACAGGATACTCGGCGAGCACCAATTCCAGAACATTGATGACATCCATTTCGCTGAGCTCGTTGGCGCGTTCACTCTCCGTGGTGACCTGGGCCATGAGCTCAGCGGCGCCTTGTTCGTTCCCAAACGGAGCGCTGAGCCTGAGGAAGTTCCCGTACGCCCCCTGAGCGCCCAGGGGCGAGACCAGTAGGAATCCGTACTCCTGCGCCAGACTCACCATCTGGCTGTTGTTCTGATCCAGGTACGTATTCTCGTTGGAGCCGCCGCCGTGCAGGAACATCATCAAGGCAAGCTCGGATTGGCCATCCCAGTTGGTTGGTACGTAGATCCGATACGGCTCATCGGAGTTCGCAGCGTCGAACCAGTAGCTCCGGTGCTGATCGCCCTTGGCTCGCCACTGTGCTCCGCTAGGGTCGCTGATGGTTTGAGCCAGCTGCTGTGATGCGGCCACGACTGCCTGGGGATCGAGCAGCGTGCCGAAGGAGATGAGGCGCCCTTCGCCGTCATCTTGCCCTCCGACACCGTTGACACCGCCCGTGTTGGGGTTCCCACCTGTGCCTTGTCCCGCGTGAGCGACGGCTCCCCCCAATCCCTCTTGCGAGCCGCCGCTCCCAATGGAACCCCCCGTTTCTGGTTCGGCTTGGCCGCCGCTTTCCCCAGGCCCGCCTGCTGCAGTGCTTCCACCACCTGACGCAGGGCCGCCTCCAGAAGCAGGGCCACCTCCAGAAGCAGAACCACCTCCAGAAGCAGGACCGCTACCACCCAGCACGGGAAGAACACCACCCGTATCCCCCCCACTGCCGGGAATTCCTCCGCTCCCGACTGGCTCCCCACCTCCCACTGGGCCGCTGCCGCCTAGTGAGGCGCTCCCTTGCCCGCCAACACCCGCCGCTCCACCCAAGACCGACCCACCACCGTTTTCCCGAGTCCCTCCCAGCTCGGCTGATTGAATCGCTCCCTCGTTCGGGGGTGTTCCGCCACCCGATGCCGTGGCCGTTGCGCCAACGACGGCGCTCGACCCGCCCACGGAGCTTGGCCCTTCACCGACGGAACCCCCTGAGCCCGTGGTACTGACCAACACAGCGCCATCCTGAAGCCCGCCTGTCCCCCCCACAGGAGCTTCACTGCCGCTGCTATCACCGCCACCGCTGGTGCCACACCCGCTGGCCGCGACGATCAGAATCGTCACAGCGAGCATTTCTTGGAGCAGAGTCTCGGTGGTCATACAGAAGTTCCTCGCTGTCGGCTGCAATCGGCGTTCATAGCCCTGCAGCCGCTTCGAGTTCGCGAATCGGTCCAGAAAACCGATACACCTGCCCCAGCTGACACTGGGGAGGCTGCGTGTCTCACCAGGAACCCATCGACCGAAGGTTCGTCGATGGCGGCTCCACGCGCTCTCGAAAGCGGACGAACGGTCCGGTGCCCTATTCTAACCCGCTGAAGAACGTCCAGATGTTGGCCGCCGTCGTCGAGGTTATCGTGTGGTTGAAATTGCCGACGCACCAGTGAACGGGAGTTCCTTCAGAGCAGCCCTCGTAACTCTCGCACCCCTCGTAGGCAGACGTAGTGGTCTGCGCGCATTCGTTCTGCTGAACCCAGAAGTCGCGACTTTCCTTACCGCTCGAGATGTCCACGATATCATCGACAGTCCCGTGATGGATCATAATGGCCGACCTGACGCCGTCTGCGCAGGCTCCGGGACCTCCCCCGGCAATCGGCGCAAAGCCACGGAACCAATCGCTGTGGTCGCAAGCAATGGTGTTGGTGAAGAAGCCTCCCATGCTGAATCCAGCGATAAACACGCGACGGGTATCGATGCAGAATCGGTTCTGGAGATCCTCCATCAACTGTTGGATGTACTTGTAGTTGGCTGCGTTGGCCTGCCACGTCGATTCGAGCACGTGGTCGCCCCAGTGGGAGACATCCCCAGGTGGAGGGCCCTCGCCATAAGGCAGTACGGTGATGGCCTGACCATTGGATCGCTCGGTGAAATCGTACAGGCCCGCGACGGCCACGTTGTTCATGTCATAGCCGTGTAGACCGAAGACCAGCATCAGCGGCGTTTGGTTATCGGCTTGGGCAGGCACGTGGAGCAGGTAGTAGCGAGTCGTTCCATCGACATCCATCGTCTGCTGCACGTTCCCTGGGGGGCGTGAAATGGGCGTGCCGCAACCGGGCGAACTCGTCCCCGTACTTCCCCCCGTTTCGCCTCCGACGCCCCCTGTAGCGCCACCAGAGCCACCAGCGCCGCCTTCCGCGCCGCCCGTGGCGCCACCTGTGCCGTCACCGGTGGTCCCCCCCGCGCTGTCGCCGGTGCCGCCGGCAATACCAGCCGTTCCGGCACTGCCGTTGCCAGTGCCTGTCGCTCCCCCCGTACTGCCACTCATGCCGCCACTCATGCCGTCCCTGCCACCAGTGGTCCCGCTCGCGCCACCGGTGCTACCGCTCGCGCCACCGGTGCTACCGCTCGCGCCACCGGTGGTGCCACCCACCCCAATGACTGCGCCGCCCACTCCGCCAACGCTCTGACTCCCTGTTCCCCCGGTGGTCCCGCCACCTGAAGCGTTGGTGCTCCTGCCCCCCGAGCCGTCGGCAGATACGGCGGCTGCGCCGCCCAGACCGCCGCTGCTGCTGCCCCCAACGCCGCTCACGTGTGGAGCGGATCCGCCAGTGTTCACACTCCCGCCGCCCGTGGTGACACCTCCCGTCCCATCCGCCGCCGCCCCACCTCCCGCTGTGTCGTCTTCCCCGGTTCGCGGATCGTCGCTCCCACAGCTCCATCCCGTCAGACCGACAGTGATAACGAGCATTCCTGCAACCTTAGACCGGATGGCAAACTGCTGCTTGGCCTTTTTCACGTCTACTCCCACGGGTAGCTCCTCGCGCCGACAGTGGATGGGAGTCTACCTTGGTGAGTGGGAAACTTGCGGGGGAGAACTAGCTCCCCCCGGAGCTGCAGCGTTGCGCCGTACCGGGAGTTGTCGCGCCCTACGACGCCGGCCAGTTGGAGATGCCACGCCTGACCTCAGGGTGGTCGGCGCCTGCGGCGGCTCGATCCGGGACGCCAGAGCCCCGCTCGAGCACGGCAATACGGCCCCCCATGGAGGAGTCCGAGCCGAAACGTCTGCCCTCAACGTCGAGTACTCCGAGCGCGCCTTCGTGACCCGTGGACCCACCCAATCACTTTGCTGGCTTGGGAGCTGGAGACAGTGATCCTCCCTCGGTTCGATGCGACTCCGTTGCCCTGCCGTGGGAATGCGCAGCCCGGGGGGGTCGGCTCCGGCCGAGCCAGCTACTGTGCAAGCAAGGAAGCTCGAACGAAGTTCACTCCCCCCCGACTATCGTGCACCGCCGCCCAGAGATAGAACGGTCCCGGCTTCTTGGGCGCAGAAAAGTGAGTCTCATAGTCGTCGTTCCACCCCGCAGTCGAATCGTAGAGACGCACGGGGTCCCGACTGATGGTCCCTTGGGATGCATAGTATCGGATCCACATCTGCTCGTCCGGTGCGCCAGGTCCAGAGAGCACGTCAGTGCGTGCCAGGATCGGCTTGAACGCGTAGCTCGGACAATCCTCTGGGTCGCCCTTGGCGCAAGTCGGAACGCACGCGGCGAAATCGTCGCATCGAGGGTCTTGCCGGTTGTCGAGGGTGAGCACCGGGTTCTCGAGGTGGCATTCACCGTCACCGTCGCACGGCACAGCAGAAACGCAGTCCAGGCCGACGCAAACCTTCGGCTCTGGGAAACATGAGGCTTCATCACAACCCGCAGTCGGTCGTATCTCCTCGCCGCGAATGACGGCTCCATCAATGGGCGGATTGGTGTTTTCGTTGCTCGAGTCTTCGCCGTAGCTGTACGCAGTCGTATAGCCGGATACGAAATGCTCGACACCGCGTAGTCGGTCAGCATCGTCATAGCAGCCCAGCGGAAACACGAGGCCCTCCTCCGGTAACTCTCCAGTTTCGAAGGCGCTCCGGTACTCCGGAACGAGACCGATCCGCCCGGCGCAAGCCGAGAAGAACACGTAGCTCACCCCGTAGTCGCTGGCCGCTTCCCGTTCGAGGACGACACCATCCGGCACGTCGAAGAGGAAGCTCGCGCCGCGCCCGATTCGCATCGAGGCAAACCCGCGCGCGCCCAGGCCGAAAGGCGTCGAAGCCTCTTCCCCGTTGCCAACCAGGGCCGCCAGCTCCGGAGCGCACTCGGCGATAATCAGTGCCTGAGCTGGATCCGAATCGGGGGCCAACTCCCACGGCAATGGCCCCAAAGCCTCTTGGCAGCGCTCGAGGAGCAACCCCATCACTGCGAGAGACGAAAAACACCCGTAGTACGCATCGCCGGGAGGATTCGAGCATCCGGAAAACCAGAGCGCCACCACTGGCACGTCGCGGTCGTCGCGCCCATCGAATGCCAGCATTGTCATTTCGAGCGCTGCTCCCTCGGCCGTGGACCACGGGAGGTCTGACGCCCCCCCTACCGCGTGCTTCTGGACCGCCATGATGCGCACGGACTTGAGCTCCGCCGGCGGCGAGAAATCCGAGTCGCAAGCCACCACCCCCAACACCAGGAGAACCGCGGACTTCCTCATCAGAATTCTCCTTGCAGTCCCAGACTCGGCAGAATGGGGACGCCGGTAGACTCCGTCTCTTGGGAGTAGTCGAAATTGTAGGCAACACCTTCAACCGCAGGATTCATATACACGTTCCAGACGTCCAGATAGCCCGTCAGGCGCCATACCTCGAACTGCCATGTCTTCTCGACCCGCACGTCGAGCTGATGGTTGAGGGGAAGCCGTCTGCTGTTGAGCTTTCCCTGCAGAGGAGCGTAGGCACTAGCATCGGCCGAATACAGCCCCGGCAGATTGGGACTACGGACGACCGGGGTGCTCAGACGCCCAGATACGATCCTGAACCGCGCTCCGAAGTTCCAGCCGCGACCGAGATCGTAGCTTCCGAGTGCAGAAAGGTTGTGGGGCTCGTCATACTCGAAGGGGCGCTCGTTACCCTCCGCGTCGCTTCGCACGCTGCGAGAGAGAGTGTAGGCAAGCCAACCGAAGAAGCGCCCGCCGGGCTTGTACTCGATCAGCGTCTCGAGCCCGAGAGTATGACCCCTGCCGGCATTGGCAACCCTACTGCGCCCTTCTTCAGACACGGTAACGACAAGGTCCGACATCTCCTTGTAGAAGCCCTCGGTGCTGAGCTCTATGTCTTCGGTGAATTCCTGCTCAACACCGACTGCGTAGTGGACGGCCTCGTTGGAAACCAGCCCAGGTGTGCCAAAAGCAGCGTCGGTCTCGCTGAATTGCGGAGGCTGGTGATAGAGACCGACGCCTGCCTTCAGGGCCGTCGCCAGAAAGCCCTCAGTCGACACCGGATCCGTCTTGCTGACGAGCTGATAGCGCGCATTCAGTCGCGGACTCGAGTCGGCCCGACGCGTGTCTCGAGTATAATCGATGCGAACAGCCGGAACGAGCTTCAGTCGGTCCGTGGCTTGAAGCTCGAGCTCGCCATACCATGCCGGCCTGAACACTGTGGCCTCCACGTTGCGCTCGATGGTGGGTCGAGAACTGACAGGGCCGGTGTCGGGTCGACTAGGGTCAGGCTGCGCTGGAGAGCGAACAGAAACCGACGCCCGCCCCACGAGGAAGTCCATGCCGGCGTTCAGCTTTACATCCTCCGTGATGGTCCAGCCAAACTCGTTTCGCATCTCGACGGGGTAGTTGTCGAGGGAGAAACGCAGTGAACCGATGCCAAATCCGAGCCGCGAACGCCCGGCAGCGAGGGACGAGCGGAGTTCCACCGTACTCTGAAGCCGCGTCTCGTAAAGTGCTTGAAGCTTGTGGAAGGACTGGCCGAAGGTCACGTTCCCGCCAAAGCCAGGGTCATTGGCAAATGGCTCGTCGAGCAGGAGCTTCACTCGGTCGTCTGAACCGAGCCACCTGAGACTCAGTCGAGAATCGCGGGTGGGTTTGTGCTCGACGATTGCCTGATAGTCGTAATAGACCGGTGCCGTGGTGACGCCGGCTCCAGAAGACTCGAGGACTGGAGCGATCCACGCATCGAGCCAGCTGCGCCTCGCCCCGACGGCAAAGGTCCAGTCCTTGGCGATGGCCCCCTGGAGGAGGACGCGGCCGTCGATCAGATCGACTTGTGCAAGACCATGGAGGCATCCGCGCTTCTCGACGTCGAGCGGCTTCATGTAGGGAGCGGTGCACAGATCGTTCGGAGCACGCAGCCCCACGTCCACGATTCCCCCCATCACCCGGCCGTAGCGGGCGCTGAAGTTGCCTGGGTAGAAGTCGATCCGATCGAGAAGCTCGGTCGGGATCACACTGCGAAGCCCCCCGAAGTGGTAGATCCCCTGAGCACCGGCGCCGTCGATGAACACTTCGGTGTCTTGCGGCGAGGAACCGCGAACGATGAGCAAACCGGAGAGCCCGGGCGGACGCGCCACCCCCGGCAGACTCTGAATCCCGAGCAGCGCGTCTCCCCCGGAACCAGGAATGCGCCGCAGCTGTTCGCGTGTCAGGGAGCGTCGGGTCACCTCGCGCTTGGGCCGGTCGCCGCGCACGACGATTTCGAGATCCTCACTCATGGCCCGTAGCTCGTAGATCACCACGGCCGCCTCGCCTGCCACGATTCGTTCGGTCACAGTGAAAGGCTCGAAACCGGGTGCCGTCACGCTGATCTTGAGTGGCCCAGCCAACGCATCCTCGATCGCGAAGCGGCCCTCGGAATCGGTCACCAGGTTACGCTGGTCCCCCCCTTGGGAGACGATCGAGACGGCCGCTCCAGCGAGAGGAGCGCCAACCCCAGCAATACGCAACGTCCCCTCGAGATTCCCCTTCGTGGGCGCCGGTGCTTCAGGTTCCTCGAACAGAAGCTCGAAACGGTAGCGGTAGAGAATGCGCACCGGAACGGGAACTCCTGCTCGGGTTGCCGGCGTGAAGCGAAAGCGCGATGCCGCCTCTCTTGCGGCATCGTCGAGCCCATAGCCGGCAGGCTCCACCACCTCGACTCCCGTGACACGTCCCGCCTCATCGATGGTAATGGCCAGCACGACGTCCCCCTCACGTCCGGCCTTCTGGGCTTCCTCGGGGTACGGCGCCTGCACGAACTCGATGAGCTCCGGCATCCTGACCTCCACCCCAGAAGATCGCTGTGGCTCCGCTGTATCGGGCTCAGAAACTTGCTGCTCGCCGCGATCCTGGTTCTGGGCGACCGCAGTAGCGCTCAGGAACGTCAGAGCCGCAATCGGAATGTGTGCAGTGACGTGACGTCGGAGGCGGTCGAATCTCATGGTGTGCTCAAGGGTAAGCCGAGCTGCGCCGATGGCCCTGACTGGGCGGTGCCGGGCCATCGAATCGGTTGGCGATGTATGACATCGAGAAGCTCAGAGTAAAGAGGCGATGTGAAGGCGCGGTGCTCACCCGGGCGTTTTTCTCAGATGGCGCTTGGCCAGGTCAAGGAAACGCTCATGCACGAAGCGATGGGCGACGATGGGCTCCGGGTAGTCTCTGCCCAGGCGGACCCCCGCGCGGCGGAGCACCGCAGGCTCGGCCTCCCAAGGCCGGTGAATGAACCGTGTCGGCATCTGCCCGAGCTCAGGCACCCAACGACGCACGTAGTCGCCATTGGAATCGAACTTCTGACCCTGAATCACGGGGTTGAAAACGCGGTAGTAGGGTTGAGCGTCACAGCCCGATCCGGCGCTCCACTGCCATCCCAGGTTGTTGTTGGCAACGTCGGCGTCGACGAGGAAGCGCAGGTAGTGGGCCTCCCCCTGACGGTAGTCAATGAGAAGATGCTTGGTGAGAAAGCTCGCCGCCACCATACGGGCACGATTGTGGACGAACCCTTCGGCAAGCAACTGGCGGGCCGCAGCGTCCACGATTGGATACCCGGTCATTCCCTGCACCCAGGCGTGCCACTGGGTCTCGTCTTGACGCCAAGGAAAGCCGGAAAACGCGGGCTTGAACGGGTGTTTCAGAACGTCGGGACGATCCCAGAGCGTGCTCTTGGCAAACTCCCTCCACAGAAGCTGATTCAGAAAGCACGCAGCAGCCTCAGTCTGCCCGTGGAGCTGCTCGACCTCGTTCCAGACCTCCCGCACGGACAAGGTGCCGATGGTGAGATCCGCGGAAATTCGGCTGGTGCCGGCGAGATCCATGCGATCTCGCTGCTCAGGGTAACCGCTCAGGGCATCGCTCAGGAAACGTCTCAGACGGTGGCGAGCCTGCCGCTCCCCCCCCGGGAGCACCGCCTCATTCCTGAAAGTCCCCAGCGAAGCCAGGCTCGGCGGCTCCATCCGTCTCGCTCGAGCCCCACGAGGTAGGGCAGGAAGAGACCGCGGCGCAGGCTCTGCCTGACCGATCCTCACTGCAGCGCGAAAAGCCCGCGCAAAGGCAGTAAACACTGAGTAGGGCTGGCCTGCACCGGTTCGTAACGACCCTGGCGGGTGGAGCGTCTCTCCATCAAAGAGCTGGAAGCGGTCTCCCAGCGCGTCACACAGGTTGGCTTCCGTGCTGCGACCGCGAGGATCCGTTGCGGTATGGGCCATCACCCGATCGGCGCTCCACTCGCTCGTCAAACGCGTAACGACGTCCACCGCACGACCTCGAGCGATGACCAAACCCGATCCACGCTTCGACAGGCTCCTTTCGAGATCGTGGAGGGAATCGACAATGAACTGCATCCGATTCGCATTGGGTTGGTCGCCTCCGACTCCGAGAGCGACAGCTTCGGGTTCCACAACGAACAGCGGAATCACCTCACCCAACCTGTTGGCCGCACGAAGGGGAGCGTGGTCGTGAACCCTCAGGTCGTGCTCTCGAAACCAGACAACGCTTCGTGCCATTCCTTTGGTTTCCAATAGTTAGCCAGCGATCGGGGATACGTTGCGCAATCTCGTTGCAACCATTGTAGGGCGATGCACATACTTTGCAATGGGTTCATCGGGATTGGCCGCGGAAACCAGAGCCTCAGCGGTGAGCCAATCGGGCCGCCGACAGCCAAACCGCCTCGGCCAATCGCCAAGTGTCCCAGCGCCGCTCCTCGGAAGCCCCCTGAGAAAGCTCGACTCGCCGTGACCTACCGAATTCGCACCGTGTGCGAGATGACAGGCATACCCCGCAATACGCTGATCGCCTGGGAGCGTCGTTACGGCTTCGTCAAGCCCGAGCGCCACGAGAATGGCTATCGGAGCTACAGCGAGGAGGACGTCGCGAAGCTACGTCGCGTCCAAGATGCGATGCAGGAAGGACTGGCCATCAGTGAGGCCATCGAGTTCGTGGAGCGTTCGGAGCTCGCCGAGCAGGGGCGCCGCGATTCCGCCAGCCTTCCGGAGACGACGCACCTTGGGGTCGCTCCAGATCACCTCGAGCTGAGCACGCTGCTCGCCACCCTCCGTACCCGACTGCTCGGAGCGCTTCTGAGCTACGACGCCATGCAGGCAGAGCGTCTGCTCGCCGACGCAGCGTCGGTCGCCTTCGATGTCCGTGTGGACCAGGTATTCCTGCCGTTACTACGGGAGCTCGGTGACCTGTGGGAGCAGGGCAGCGCGACGGTGGCACAGGAGCATTTCGCCTCGTCCATCATTCGCGACCAAATCGTGGCACTGCTGGCGAGCCTGGGTCGAAGTGGTGACGGCCAACGCCTCGCCGTCTGCGCAACCTTTCCGGGGGAGCTCCACGAGATGGGCGCCCTGGCCATGGCAATCAGGCTCCATCTCCGAGGCTATCGGGTGACCTATCTGGGAGCCAATCTGCCGACAGAGGAGCTCGCCAGCTTCTGCGAAGAGCACCGCCCTGCGCTCGCCTGCGTATCGGCCATTGTTCGCCTCAAACGCGGTCGCGTCCTCGAATTCGCCCGCGAGGTCCGCGCTCGCGCGTCGGCCCGGGTACGCATCGTCGTGGGAGGGCGAGGAATCGACCTAACCCCCCCCCTCGAGCTCACCGGCGTCGAGTTCGTCCCCGACTGGCACGATCTCCGGACGTAGTCGCCCCATGAGTAGTAGACAAACCCAAGCAACGCGAATGAGGCGCGGCTCGCGTGGGTGGGTGGGTGGGTGGAGAGCTGAGTACCGCTCGGGAGCCGCCGGTGCCGCAGCGCCATCCTGCAGCACCGGCATTTGCACCGAACCCTCTTCGTCACTTCAGCTGATCCAGGACTCGGCAGTACCAACTGTTACCTGAGGTAGAGCCCATCCTGACCAATCTTTCCCCGACCATCCTTCACGTAGATCCCAGCGGAGTTGGCCTGGACGTGGAAGGAGAGGTTGCCGTCACGAGACGTGACCTCCCGGCCCGTCACCGCGTCTCGATACACGCCGTCGCGCACGCCGGGCACCGTGATGTGCTGGTCGCCGCCGATCGCAAGACCAACCACGACGTAGCTCTGACCATTGTCGTAGTCGCGGATGAAACGGATCCCGCTGCCCCATTCGTCGAGCTGACTCATAGCGCCCTTCTGAAGCGCTGGAATAGCCCGCCGAATCTGGTTCAAGCGCTGGATGTGTCGGAATAGTGGATGCGCCTTGGTCTCGGCGATGCGGCCGTCCTCCAAGTGCTCACCGAAATACGCTCGTCCGGTCTGGTCGAGCGTGTCGTCGTTACTGATGATGTCCTGGGGTGCCCCCTTCTTGAACTCGATCTCCTCGCCGTAGTAGAGGCACGGGATCCCGCGGATCGTCCAGAGGAGGTTGTACGCCGCAGCAGCCATCGACTGTTCGCCCCGGAAGCGGTAGCGGAAGTCGTTGTCCGGGCCGACGTCGTGGTTCTGGAGGAAGGTGACGAGCTTCGTAGCATCGCCGTAGATCCCGTCGCGCTTGAGGACACCACCGATGCCACCGTAGTGGCCGCGGCTCACGTTGTCTCGGAAGGTCGAGAACAGCGAGAAGTCCAGCACGCTGAGCCCCGAATCGCCCCCAGACTCGGCGTTGCGCGGATCGTTGCCAAGTCGGGTGTACCACCAAGGGCGGATCGACGAGGGCGCGTTGTCGTCCCCGAAGAGGTCCCCGAACCCGGTCCCTTTCACGAGATTCTCCCCGAAGACGAAGAGATCAGGACGCCGCGCCTTCCATGCATTGACGTACTCGAGCACGTTCTCCCGAGACATGTGCTTGAGCGTATCGATCCGGATTGCGTCCACACCCATATCGAGATAGCGGTTGATAGCTTCAATCAGGTAGCGCTTCACCGTCTCGTTCTCGGTGTTCAGATCCATGCAGTCACCGGCGAGGTGCTTCTGTTGTACCGAGAATGGATCCTCCCAGCCGCTCCCGTCGATATAGCCGTGCTGGTGGTACCAAGTGGGATCGAGGCTGGTCACGTCGGTGTGGAAGAAGCGCCCCGGCTCGTAGCCGGGTAACGGAACCACGACTTGAGTGCGCGGATCCGTGAGCGGCTCGGTACCGGCAGCGTCGCGCTGCTGCCGCTCCCGGAACCAAGCAGGGGCCTTCGGGTTGTCGTTGTCCTCCTTGAACGGGAAGAGATAGTTGCCGAGGTTCCCTTGGTAGGGCCCGTGATGAACGGCCCCCTGCGTCGACCCACGGGGAACAAAGTACTTGATCGGCAGTCGATCGATCCATACCTGCCCTCGAATCCCGTAGTTGCACGAGTGGTTGATGACCACGTCTTGCACCACCTTCGTCCCTCGGGCGTGAGCCTCCCGGATCAGATCCTGATAGGTCGCACCGGGGCTCTCCAGCCGCGGATCGATGGTGTTCCAGTCATACGCATGGTAGCCATGGTAGTCGAGGCCGCTCCGGTTCTCGACTGGGGGAGTGATCCAAATGGCGGAGAATCCGAGCTCCCTGATGTAGTCGAGGCGCTGGATCAGACCGGCAAAGTCGCCTCGCCAGTGAGGATCGATGGGATTGCCACCGCTGTCGAAACGGATACGGTCTCGGCAGAAGAAGTCCCGTGACGGATCTCCATCGTAGAAGCGAGTCGTGAGCAGGAAGTAGATGGTCTCCTCGCGGAAGTCTTGGGGAATGCCGATGTTGTAGAAGAACGAACGCCGCGTCTCGTTGCCCGCGCCATCCACGATCAGAAGCTTGACGAGCGTCGGCTTCGCGAGCGGAAGCGCGGGGCCGGACAGGCCGTACTGGGCCGGGCCGCTCACGTAGACCTTGGAGGTCTGGCTGGGCTCCGAGCCGTCCGTGGTGATGTACGCCGCCACCGGCTTGGCTCGGTTGTCTCCGACGGTCAGCACGACTTCCACGGGGTCGCGATAGTTGCCAGGGTTCGGGTTGGCCATTACCGTCGGTGGCTCGAGGTCCAGTTCCGGATCGATGACGTAGTCGAAGGACTTGACCTCCCCGCCCGCACCGTGCCGGTTGACACCAAAAGCGCGAACGGTCACCGTCGTTCTGACGGTGGGCTTTGGGATCACGATGGGCTCTGCATAGCGCGCAGACTCGACGGTCGGCTCGGAGCCGTCCACCGTATAGTAGATTGCGTCGTCGGGGGTCGTGCTCTCCAACGTGACCGAGACAGCATCACAGAACAGCGGCTGACGTGGGTGGGCATCGATGACGGGAACCCGCAGTGGAGAGACGGTGCGCCACGATCCATCGGTGAGGTACCACCCATCGCCCTCGCGAAAGAGGTCCTGGGACTGTCGTCCGTGGCCATCGTTGAAGACGATGTTCGCGGAGACCACTCCCGGCAGGTCGACGACGAACCATTCGGGGTCGTAGTCGACGATTCGCGCCATCGCCTGCCCCGGCCAAGATGTCGTGAGCACCGCAGGCCGCGTATTCCAGTAGTAGATGTGAACGCTCTCTGCCCATCCCGGTGGACGCTGAAATCGGAGCCGAAGTCGCTCTGCTGGCTCGTTGCCATGCTCTTGATCCTCTTCCTCCTGCTCCAGAGAGGCGCCGGGCGGCGACCTCCCCAAGACCAGCACGCCATTCGCCGGAATGGTGATACGGACCGAGCAGGGCATCGTGGCCCGGCGAGGACCGTTCGCTTCGATGCTGACGAGTGGGTTCGCCACCTGCCGATTGGGATCGGTCTCGTATGCATCCCCGTTGAGCAGCACGTACCACGTTCCGCTGTGGGGGAGGCCAACCTCGTAGTCAGTGAGCCGCTGCTCATTGAGGCTCACGATGACCACGATGTCGTCGGCCCCCTCACCCGTACCTCGCAGAAGCACGAGCACGCGATCGAGATCGTGGACTTGATATGCTTCGGAGTAGCGACCGCTGAGCCCCGGGCGATCACGCCGAAGGCGCAGAAAGTCCTGCATGAACTTCAGGTGGTTCAGCATGACGGCCTGCTGCTGAAGCCCGTCCCACCAAACCAGTGTCCCCGCATGTTGACCGGGGCTATCGCTCCAGTACTTGTCTTCGAGGATCTCTTGCCCCATGAATATCATCGGGATTCCGGGGGCAGAAAGCAGCAGGGCATTGGCAACCCGGCTGCGACTTCGACCATACCAGGAGCGGCCGTCGTTCTGATCGGCGAGCCGCGCGATGCGCGGCAGCTTGTCGGCTTTTGCTGCGTGGGAAAGGTCGTGATTGTCGATGCAATGAACGGCTCTCCAGAAATGCGCTTCGTCTTCTCCGAAGGTCGGACGCAGGGCGCTCGCCAAACCCGACATGTCGACCCACTCGCGCGGCCCGCGAGCAGCCGCGCTGATCACGCTGCGGACCCGATCCCGCACCGTATCGAGCCAGACAGCGTCGAACCCCGCCCCTTGCTTCGCCACATCGCGAATCACCCAGCTCTTGTCGGTGCGCCAGTATTCCGCGACATTGAGAGTGGCCGGAGCCGCCGCATCGAGGGCTCGGTTCAGTTCCTGGCAGAAGGACCAACCGCCGTGGCCGTCGATGACGGTCACTTCATCGTAGCGAATACCGTCGATGCGGTATTCGGTGGCCATCGCGCAAGCGTTCTCGATCAGGAACTCGCGAACCGGTGCGAGGCTGTAGTCGGGGATGCACCCGCCCGCCCAACCAGCATTCTGAAAGTGCGGACCATGGGACTTTTGCTCGGTGGCGTGGAAGTCGAAGAGCCGAATGCTCTGCGAGTCAAACGCACCTCCGAGGTGGTTGTAAACGATATCGAAGAAGACGGCGATGCCGTAGAGGTGGAAGAGATCGATGACCGCCTTGAGCTGATTGATCCCCTGTCCGAGATGCGCTTCCTCGAGCGCAGGTGCCCCCTTTGCCGTCCGCAGCTCGTTGAGCCTGGAGAGATAGCGGGGGAGCTCCGCCTGGGAAACGAAATGGTCCATTTCCGGGGAGAAGATGTCGGTCCCGTTGTACCCCATGCTGGTCGAGGTCTGCCATTCGACGATGGGGAGTAGCTGGACTCCCGTGATGTTGAGCGCCACGAGGTGCTCGAACAGTTCCAGGATGTCGAGGAACCGCCCAACCCGACTCGACCGGACGTCGCGGCCCATCCTGTCGACGCTCGCGAACGTTCCCACGTGGAGCTGATACAGAACGAGCTGGTGAGGCGCCCTCGGGACGTAGCCGGTGGACGCCCAGGGATAGGAATCGGGGCTTCTCAGAATCGCGTCACAGTCAGGGTATCCGTCCCACTCCAGCTCGCGCGCGAGGGGATCCCGCTTCGGGCCTTCGCCCGCTGGGCCAACGACCCAGTATCGGTACAGGTCTCCATCCTTGGCACTTGGCACGAAACCAACGAAGTACTCTCCCTCCTTCCGCAGTGCCCACTCCGGCCCTGGCCGGCTGGCGCGCTCCTGGTTGCCCCACACCAGCAGCACTTCCCGCGCGGCCGGTGCCCACACGCGAAAGGTTGCCCCTCCAGCGATCAGATGTCCCCCAAGTCTCGCCTCGACCCCGCTAGGTATCGATTCGACTGCCATCGGAATACCCCCGTTCCTGTGACGAAATTCGCCCGCCCTACAGAAGGCGCCACCCGCGCCCAACAGCAGAGAATCGCCCCCCGCCGCCATGACGGCAATGGGAGAGTTGTGAATGGGACCGACGGCAGGAGGTAACCTCACGTCGTCGAAGAGCGTCGCCCAGACCTCGCCAACGCCTCGGCGATGGTTCGCCTCGGCTGCACGACAGGCTCGCGTGTCCTCACGCCGCGCGCTTCATGCCAGCGGTCAAGGCGGACGTATCCGTTCACGCACTGGATTGAGGACCGGGCGAGAACGAGCGGGGAACCCGAATGCTGGCCGGGGCGGCCAGGCAACTGCACTGAGGCGCAGAAGTGCGCTCGCTACTCCACGTAGCGATAGACGCGGATCCAGTCGTACTCGACACTCGTCGGAGCCGTCGACGAATCGACCGGGCCTGCCCAGGCTGCCGAGTCCGACGCCCAGATGGTCAAGAGGATGTTCTGTGGCAGAACCATGCGTGCCATCTCCTGGGTGGCGGTGTGCATCAGGGTGCCATCGACGATGAATCGAGCCTCCCCGGGAACCCATTCGATCGCAAAGGTGTGAAAGTCCGCGGTAGGGTTGAAAGACAGCGTGACGAGCTGGGGAAACTGCGAGTGTCCCGTTTCGGGATCCGCAGGGGGAATGTTGATCATGTGGTTGAACTGAACCCGGTCGGTGTTCTTACCCAGGCACTCGATGTCGAGCTCATTCCAGTCGTCCGGTGGCCATGGCGTGTAGATCAGGACCAGCGAGGAGACGACGGCAGAGCCAGCCGCGAACCGCACCGACGCCTCCACTTTCCCGTAAGTCAGCGTCTCGCGGGAGCGCATCTCGACGCCGTGATAGGGCTTCGCCGCATCGCTCGAGGATGTGAGCGATAGACTGAGGATGCCTCCGCTAGCGCTCGCGTTCTCGGAAGTGAACTGGGCCAAGTTGCCGTCCCAGGAGTGGGTCATCAGCTCCCACCTGGACAAGTCCAGCGTGTCGAAGGGATCCTCCCAGGCGAGCTCGAATTCGCCGCCGGCAGTTCCTCCCGTCGCGTCGTCATCGCCCCCACCGGTCGATGATCCTCCGCTCTCAATGCCCTGCGTCCCGCCGTCGCTGGTCCCACCGAGGGACGCTCCGCCGGTCTCGGCGCTCTGGGTCCCACCGGTCGATGTTCCTCCGGTCTCGACACCCTGCGTCCCGCCAGTCCACGCTCCTCCAACCTCGGCTCCGTGCGTCCCGCCGTCGCCGGTGTCACCGCTGGAAGCTCCCCCGGTCACCACGGCTCCTGTTCCGCCGCCAACGCCCCCACCCGGAAGCGCTCCTCCGCTCGCAGCACCCCCCATCGATGTTCCGCCGGTATGGGCGCCATCAGTCGTAGCTCCACCCGTGAGCACAGGACTGGTGGACATTCCCCCAGTGGAGGCTTGGCCGACGTCCGTGCCACCAGACGAGGCTCCGCCCGTCGCAGTCCCGCCAGATGGTCCTCCACTGGACCGCGCGCCGCCCATCGAGGCGCCTCCCGATGGCAATGCTTGGCCGCCCGAGCCGCCGACAGAAGCGTCTACCATGGAGGCTCCCCCCAATGCGCCCGCTTCTGTGACGGCCCCCCCCATCCCTTCGTGCGAAGACTGACCCCCCGTCGCCCGAGCCGAGTCAGTCGAGAAACCGCCGCCGACGCCAGAGGCTCCCCCGGTCTGGAGCGATTCCTCGTCGGTCGAGCCACAGCTCGCCAAGACACAGACAGCCCCCACCAGGAGCCCGCCACGAATCAGGCGTGGTACGGGGTAGTTCATGATTCAAACTCCCCCCTGCTCCACATACCGGTAGACGCGGATCCAGTCGTACTCGACGCTCGTCGGCGCCGTCGACGTATCGACCGGGCCTGCCCACCCTGACGAGTCCGACGCCCAGATGGTCAAGAGGATGTTCTGCGGCAGAACCATGCGTGCCATCTCTCGGGTGGCTGTATGCGACAGGGTTCCATCGACGTAGAAGCGGGCCTCACCTGGCACCCATTCGATCGAATAGGTATGGAAACCGGCGGCAGGATTGAAACCGAGCGTCACCCTCTGGGGAAACTGAACGTGGCCGGTCTGCGGGTCCGCCGGTGGGATATTCACCATGTGGTTGAACTGGATCTGGTCAGTGTTCTTGCCGAGAAACTCGATGTCGAGCTCGTTCCAGTCATCCGGCGGCCATGGCGTGTAGATCAATACCAAGGAGGATACGACCGCGGAACCTCCCGCGAACCTCGCCGACGCCTCCACCTTCCCGTACGTCAGCGTATCTCGCGAACGCATTTCGACCCCACGATAGGGCTTGTCTGGGTCGTCCACAGCCGTGAGGGACAGGTTCAGGATGCCGTTGCTGGTCGCGGCATTCTCAGCTGTGAATTCGGCCAAGTTGCCGTCCCAGCTATGGGTCATGAGGTCCCAGCGCGTCAGGTCGACCACGTCGAACGGATCCTCCCAGGCAAGCTCGAACGTGCCCGAGGCAATGCCCCCGGTGCCCAGCGCAGAACCGTCTGCTGGCAGGCCTCCGCCGGTTCCCCCCGAAGCCAACGCGCCTGAAGCGCCACCAGTGCCGTCGGCGGGGGGAGTGTCGCCGGTCGATTCACTACTACATCCGCATAGGCTCACGAGTGCAAGCAAAGCAATTATCGAACAAGGTGCCATGAGGGGCTGTTACTCCTCGCTGGCGAACGCGACATCGAACCTTGTGCGTTTCTGCTTGGCCAGAGCCCGCAATTGGCGAGGCCTCCTGGGGTCACGTCAATCGGACGCGGAGCCCGCCGTCCTCTGGGGAAGGAACCGCCACGCCCCGAGCCACTCGCGGTTCGAAACGTTCGGCGAGCGATCGGCGCACATTCGGGTCGAGCAAGGCACTCGGGGCGCACCCCAAGAGACTGTGAACGACCTGGTGACAGCGTGAATAGCTGCCAAAACCAGCCTCGAATGCGGCGCGCATCAGGTTCTGGTGCCCCGCCCCGAGCAAGGCGATGAGCTTCAGGGTCTGGAGGCGGTTCTTGTACTCCGTGAGCGACATGCCCTGATCACTGCGAAACCGTCGACTAACGTCGCCACGATTGCTGGCGAGACGCCGCACAATGTCGTCCCGGCGGAGCGTCGGCGCTTCCGCCAACAGCGCTGCCGCCCGGTGACCCAACGTGGGCGGGGGGCGCTCCGCATGGAGACCCGCGAGCGACGTGAGCAACTGCTGTTCGACAGCCCCATCGTCGCTCATGGACGGCACCACATTGAAGATCTCGGTGCAAACGCTCAGGGTCTGCCCATCGACACGGTCAAGCGGCCGGGCGAAGTTGGGCGCCCCTCCGTGCTCACGTCCATACGCGGCAAGAAGATCGGGTTGGAAGCCCACGACGTACAGCTCGAGATCGTCGCTCGCATACTCGAGAAGGTGGTCGACCCCCGGCGGGTACCAGACGAGCGATCCAGCCGACATGGGAACCCGACGATGTCCCACGACGAAAGTAGCCCTCCCGCGGACCACGAGGTTTATCTCCGACTCGTCGTGAAAGTGCGCGGGGCGGCGAAACGCTGGATGGTGGCGCCACGCCTGGGCACGACGACGGGGGGGCATGGGGAACGGCTGCCACAGGAGCGACATCGCAGCGGCAATTGTAGGGCACCTGCAATGCCCGCGCACCTCCAGAACCGAATCGGCGGAGCTCCGGCTCGGCCCCTAGAAACGCACATTGCTGGATGCCCCGGATCCATTGATGTGCTAGGGGGCGCCGAACGGACGGCAAGGCTGAACCTGCGAACAGCTCACGCGAGTGCTCCCACCGTCTCGATGGGATTCAACCCAGCATCTTCCGACGGATTCGATCGGTTCGGACCTGCCAACGTCGGAGCCCCCACACCAGCCCAGCCAGGAGGAGCGACGTGCCTCCTGGACTCCGGACGCGATAGGGCGGGATGCGACAACTGCATCCGCTGTCGTCTTCGCCTGACCCTGCCAGTGGCTCGGTACCATCGGCGCCGCCGGAGCCGATCGGCTGCATCGAGCCACCGGAACTGCTGGTCCCCACGACACCGACCGCATCGCCCCCCGAACCTATGGCTCCACCCGAAGCGCGCCCGCCGAGGGCAGTTCCGCTGCCCCCTTGCCCAGGTCCGGCGCTGGTGCCGCCGCTGGCGACCCCACCGAGGCTCGAGCCGCCACCCGAGGTGTCGGCAAGGTCACGCCCTCCCACGCTCGTGTTGCCGTTGCCGCCACCGACAAGCGCACCACCCAAGCCGTGTCCACCGCTGGCCGTCGCCCCACCCACGCCGCTTCCGCCCACAGGTGCACCGCCGCTGCCCCCGAAGCCGCCAACGGCGCCGCTTACCGGACCACCACCGCCAGCAGCCGTCGTTCCCCCGGTTTGGCTGCCACCGACGCTCGCTCCGCCGCTACCAGTGACCCCACCGTCGGGGCTTCCACCGAGACCGTCGCCGCCGGCTGGGCCGCCCCCGCCGCCACCACTCAGACCCGGGCTCTCACTGGTCCCGCCGTCGCTGCTCTCTCCACCGCTGCTCGTCACACCGCCGGTGCCGCTGCCGCCACTCGCCCCGCTGTCCTGGGGGACCGTACCGGAAAACCCCGTCTGCCCCTCGCGCGTCAGAGCAAGAATCAGCGTGCCATCTCGAACCACGACGTTGTTGGGGTCGAAGTCCACCAGGTTCTCACCGAAGGTCCAGTCGGCCCGACCCCAGCGACCAGCGTCGAAGGAGTCGAAATCGTCGGTCCACTCATGGATGAACTGCCCCCCTTCGTATCGAGAGTAACGGATCCAGTTGACGTACTGGTACTGCGGCAACACGCTGCTGTCGAAGGCCCCAACCCAGCTCTCGATGTTGGCAGCCCAGAGGTTGAAACGCAGCGACTGCGGATTGGTGAGATCGCCGACCTGACCCCCCGTCGTCTCCCGCACCACGACACCATCGAGCTCCCAGGCAACGTGGTCCGGCGTCCACTCGAGGGCGTATGTGTGATAGTCATCCGCCAGCGAAACGGTGCCCGTGTGCACCTGCTCGGACGTGGTGCGAGTGCCCGAACCCGTGATGATGTTGGACTGCCATCCGACGGCGTTGTCCTTCCCAAACACCTCGATATCGATTTCTTCCCAGAAGGTTCCCGCGGTCTCAGAGCCATTCTTGTAGGTGAAGAACGTGGACAGTAGCCCGCTGCCCCTAGCCACTCGCATACGGACTTCAATCCGCCCGTGGAGGTAGGCCTGGGATGAATAGAGCTCACCACCCTTGTAAGACTTGGCGTGAGCGCTCGAGGGCATGCCCAGCGCCAGCCCACCTGCCAGAAGCCCGAAGGCCAGACCCAGAGTCGATGTTCGGTCCATGAGCATCTCCGTGCCAGCGCCTCAGAAGGACGTCGCGTTCCCCGCGTCGCGCGGTGTCAGCTGAACCGCAACAGTGCGTCTTCGCCGGCGCACCAGCCACCCCAGAATGGCGCCCGCCAATAGAGCGACGGCGCCCGAGACACGCGATGGGGCCGGGTTTACCCGACAGGAGCCTCCCTCATCGCCCCTCTCGGTGGGCGGTTCAACGGTTGGGCCAGGGGACACCGTGCCTGCACCACCGGTAGCCGCTGGAACTGCGCCATCGGTAGCCGATGGAACTGCGCCATCGGTAGCCGATGGAACTGCGCCACCCGTGGATGGTACGCCGGACTCACTCGGTACATCGGGCGGCGGGGTACCGGAGTAGCCAGTGGCCCCATCGGCGGTCAACGCGATGACCGCAATACCATTGACAAAGGCCACGTTCTTTGCGCTGTGGGTGGAGCGACCGAGGGGCGACTCCCACGACCCCATCTGCCACTCCCTCGGCTTCGCGTCGAACTCCTCACGCCAAGCCAAGGTGAAGTTGGACCCGTTCTCACCCGCGCCCGGTGTGTATTGGGAGTACTGGGCCCACGCCACGAACTGGTACACGGGAAGGATCGCTTCGCTGAAGTTCCCACCGAAGCTCGAGTTACCAGGCCAGATGTTGAACCGGAACTGCATCCCATCGGCGGCGTTCTCTGCATACGCGGTAGCATCAGCCCCGGTATCCCTCCGAATCTCGATCCCGTCGACGAACCACGCGATGTACTCCGGAGTCCACTCGTAGGTGTACGTGTGATAGCCCTCACAGAGGCCTTCCAGGACGTAGCCGCTCCCCTCGTGATTGCTCTGGGGAAGCCCATAGATCGAGTTGGTCTGAAGCTCGCACGCCGCGCCGATCTTCTCGAAATCGAGTTCGTTCCAGAACACGTCCGACCGCTCGGAGCCTTCCTTCCAGAGGAAGAAAGAGCTGACCACCCCGTCGCCAGCTGCGAATCGAATGCGTGCCTCGAACCTACCGAACGCTTGAGCAGTCGAGCGGTAAAGTTCGGCGCTCGTTACTGCGCCAGCGGACTCGGCAAGGGTAAGTATCAAAGAAAGAACAAAGAAATGCTGATGTTTGAACATGGCGTTCCAACGACCAAGGGCCGCCCTCGCACTCTCGTGGGGCCGCGGGACGGCAAGTACTGTGCGGGCACTTCACCCGCAAGGAAATGGAGTGAACATAGCACGCGCTACCTGAGAAGCTCGACTCCGCGAGCTAGCGTTTGGTGCCGCGAGAATCCCAGACGAGCGCACCCGAGATGTCTGAGACGTATCTCAGACATCTCGGAGACCGCCGAAAGGGCTGGGGGCCGAAGGAACGCCGCCCCGGAGGGGACTTCCCGAGCACCATGCGCTGGTTGAGACGCGCCCCATTCGATGGGGCGCGATGTCGGGTAGAGGGCTCCGAGCGACCCCGTCTCGCCGACCGTCGCTCTGTGGCGCTCCGTGGACCTGGAGCCTCTACGAGATGTCGAGCCACCATTCGTAGGGGGAGTCCACGAAACTCCATACGGCGGGGTAGAGCCGCAGACGATATCGACCAGGCGTGTCGAGTTCGAAGACGACAGTGGCCCCGGGAGGCGCAGCTTTGCCGCCGCGCACGGCGAGCGTCGCTCCCGGCGCCGCTGTTCCACCGTACACCAGGCGGTCGCCGTTCCCTTCGCGGATCTCGATGTACGCCGCCCCCCCCTTCCAGGCGAAGGTCAACGGAGCCACGCACGTCTGGGCTTTGGGTTCCGCGAACACCAATGGGTCAGCCTCGAACTTCCCGTGATCGCGAAGCGTGGGCTCGAGCAACTCGATGGACGCCCGGCTGACGAAGCAGTCCTTCTCGGCTACGACGACCAGTTCCTTCAGCCGCCGCGCGAGCTCATTGTCGTCCAGCCTCCCCGACCATTCTGGCCTCCAACCATTCTCCAGCGCCAACACCCGAACCTTCGCGTCCAGCGGCAGCTTCTTGGTGTGCCAGATCCCACCAGGATTTCCGAGACGCACGAAGCAAGAGAAGGCGCGCCCGGCTCTCAGTGGATTGTGCCTCGCGACCTGCGGGTACCAGAGCCCGGTGCCGTCCTCGGGGTGAATGAGCACGGCGGGGTGCAGATGGTCGCTCGGGAGCTCACCGAGCACGACGAACCGGTGATCATGAACGACGCTCGGACAGTTCACCTCGAAGACCCCGGCCGCTGACGGAGTGCGGGGCGCACCGCGTACGGACGGCAGGCGGGTTCCGAGCGTCGGCGTGGTGGTGATGAGTTCGTCGTCGTCGGGAGAGCCCCCCAGGAGGTGTGCCACGAGCTCGAAAGCGCACCCCGGGTCAGATCGGTTTGGGTTTCCGAGCCGCTTCAGCCAGCCAATCAGGGCGCCAAACTGGACCTCCTTCGAACGTCCCGCGAGTCTGCAGAGTTCGGGCGGTGCCATCTGACTGTAGTAGCTGGCGCCCCAAGCCTCCCTGCCTCGTCGCTTCAGCGCCTCGATCGCCCTATGCTTGGCTGGGGCAGCCAGTCCGCGCCACTTCTTGCTGACAGGCAGTTTGCCGGGTTCGCCCATACAGGCCGATGGTACCATCGACTCAGAACCCGGGGACCTTGTTCCGCCCTCGGCCGGGCCGCCGCAGTCCAGACCGGAAGCCGGACCGGCGCGGGTTCGCGTCCCAGAGCTCCGAGAGTCTCTCGATGCCATCAACTTCATCACCCCGGTCGCTCTCGGTCACCCCGCCCGTGCATGCCGCTGTGACTGGCGCGACCGGTCTGATCGGACGGACACTCGTGGCGCGGCTTCGCAGCCCCGCGGTCCTGACCCGTTCGCCCACTCGCGCTTCCTCAGCGCTCGCTGGCGTCGAAGCCCACCGCTGGGATCCCGAGGTGGAGCCTGCGCCCCCGGCTGCGTTCGAGGGGGTTGAGGCGGTCTTCCACCTCGCCGGTGAGCCCGTAGGTTCCGGGCGCTGGACAGCCGAACGCCGGCAGAGGATCCGATCCAGTCGGGTGATGGGCACGCGCAACCTCGTCGCTGGGCTGGCAGCACTGCGAGTTCGGCCCCGGGTTCTCGTCTCGGCTTCCGCCATCGGGTACTACGGTGACCGCCACGACGATGTGCTGGACGAGAAATCGTCACCGGGACGCGGCTTTCTCGCGGAAGTCTGCACCGAGTGGGAGCGCGAAGCCATGGCCGCCACCGAGCTCGGGCTCCGCGTGGTGCGCGTCCGATTCGGGATCGTGCTGGACGCCGGCGGCGGTGCTCTCGGGCAAATGCTTCCAGTATTCCGCTTAGGGCTCGGCGGTCCCCTGGGCGGGGGACGACAGTGGATGTCGTGGGTCCACGTGGACGACGTCGTGGGGCTCCTGCTTCACGCCGCGCAGGAGCAGCGCGTCGAGGGGCCGATGAACGTCGTTGCCCCTGGGCCTGTCACCAATGCGGAGTTCACGCGAACCCTGGCCAAGGCGCTTCGTCGGCCGGCGCTGCTTCCGGTCCCCTCCCTCGGTCTGCGGGCAGTCTTCGGCGAGATGGCCGAGGTGCTAACGGGATCGCAGCGCGTAGTGCCCCGCGTCGCGCTGGCGAGCGGGTACCACTTCCGGCATGACGAGCTCTCGGCCGCCTTGAGTGACCTGTTGGGCGGAGCTGGCTGACAGGTGGCCTAGCGAAGCAGCTCGGCAGCCACCCAAAGCACCGGTGCCTGGCCATGGCCGTCACCCGAGATGGGTGTCAGTGCCATGTATTCCGCGGCCGAAGCGTGGTACCAGGTGCCCGGGCAGATGGCGCTGACGTCCCCCTGCAGATTGATCTTGCTCTGCAGCCCGGCCCAGGCGGCTTCGATGACCGGCACGTAGGTGGCTGCGTCGAGAAGGCCACGCCTGACTCCCGCCACCATTGCGTAGGTGATCATGCCGGTACACGAGGTCTCCTCCCAGTTGGCGGCAGCCTCGGGCTGGTCCAGGACTTGGTACCAGAGCCCGTTTGGTCCTTGAAGCGGCAGCAAGTGCTCCATCATGCTGAGGTAGCCGCCCTCAATCGTTTCGTAGTCCCCGGACCCCTCTGGAAGGTCTCGCATGATCTCAGCCATGCCTGCGGCAAACCAGCCGTTTCCGCGACCCCAGTGCACCCGTGCTTCATTGACGTTGTGATAGAAGAGACCATTGGTCTGCTGGTCCGCCAGGTAGTCCGCCATGACGCCCGCCATCCAGGTGAGATATGCTTGCTCGCCCGTTGCACGATAGGCCTGAACCTGGAGCGAGGTCATCATGAACATGTCATCGATCGCGCCCCGCGTTTGGTTCGTGGTCTGCTGATTGTCGGCCGTCTCCGTGCCCATCGTGCGGCACTCTTCATCTCCAGTCCGCAGGTTGATCTCGAGCGGCACGATGCCGAAGACGTAGCGGTCCACGTGTGCTTCCCCGCCTTTCATGGCTGACACGAAGTCGCTCCTGAAAGGCTGAAACTTGGCGACGAGGGAGTCGAGCAGACTCTGACTCTCGGTCAAACTCGCCACACCAAGGGAGCCGTACCACTCGCACGCGACCTTGTACCTGCCATTGTCCGCCTGGACCTGGGAGACAGAGCTGAAGTCGAGTGCGGTGTTGTTGAACCGATTTGCCAGTCGGAGGCCGATCTCTTCAGCCGAACTCCTCAGGTGTGCGAGCGGGTTGGAGTCGGGAACGGTTGCCCCTTCACAGCACACTTGGCCACCGTCACAGGTGCCAGCTCGGTCTTCGCCTCCCCAAGGAACGCACTGGTCCACGCACTCAAAGGTGCAGGGCAGACTTCCGCTCGCACCACCCTCACCGCCGGTGGCGCTTGCACCCCCGCTGCTTTCTGCCCCGCCCGTGCCGCCAGCGGCTTCACCGCTGGTACCACCGGTCGGCGTGCCGCTGCCCCCCCCCGTAGCACTCGAACCGCCCGTAGCGCTCGAACCGCCGGTGACGCCCGAACCGCCCGTAGCACTCGAACCGCCTGTGGCGCTCGAGCCGCCCGTCGCATTCGAGCCGCCCGTGGCGCTCGAACCGCCGGTGACGCCCGAACCGCCCGTGGCACTTGAGCCACCTGTGGCGCTCGACGAACCGCCTGTGGCGCTCGACGAACCGCCAGCGGCAGACCCGCCTCCGGTCCCCCCTCCTTGAGTGCCCCCCGTGACCGCTCCACCAGTGCCTGCTCCACCCAAACCCAAGCCGCCGCCGGTGCCCCCGCCACCCGTTGCTGGCAGACCCGAGCTGGATCCCCCGGTTGCCGAAACGCCGCCTGAACCCGCAGTGGCAACTGACGAACTTCCGCCAGTGCTCGATTTTGACGACTCCTCGGAACCGCAACCGACGACAACCAATCCCACGAACGCGGTAAATCCCGCTGTAGATAAGCGCATAATGACCTCTAGACTCTACATCCAATTCCCGGTGAAGCCGAAACCGATTGCAGACTCGCCGCAAACGTCAAAAATGCGAACTCCCGGTGCCGGGACAGACGAAAAAGCGAGATCCGGGCCGGAACAGCCAAGCCTCCCCCCGGGCCGGCCAGAAAGTAACCCCACGGCCGCCTCGCGTTGCTGCGAGACTGCGAGCCCAACCCCACGAATCTGCATCAATGGTGGCGGGCACCAAGGCCCCTCCCCGCCATGGGGATTGATGGCCCCTCGCAGCGGGGCGGCGGTGGCAGGACGCTCCGCTGAGCGAGCTCGGAGCATCGCGACATGGCTGAGCCGCTCCAGGTGGGAAATCGGGAGACTCCCGATCGTACCGGCAAGATCTGTCCGGTTTGCACGGTCGACGCTGGACGTCGCATGCGGGATGCGGGTGAGACGCGTCAGCGCAATAGCTGCAGCGTTCGCTGGTCGAGCTCAGAGCCACAGTATTTCTCGAGCGCCTCCAGAAAGATCCGGTTGTCGCGCGCCACCTGGGCGAACAGCGTCATTGATGAGCGGAACTTCATATCGTCAGGCGCGCCGAAGATCTGCGCCAGGGAACGATTCTCGACCCCGATCACGAGCCGAGTGCACTCAACGAGCCTCGGCCCGAGGATTGGATGCTCGAGATAGGCAATGGCTTCGGCCCGCGAAGCAATGGCATACCGCTGCGCCATGGCACTCTGACCGAGGCCTTTCACCTGCGGGAAGATGAACCACATGAAGTGACTGGTCTTCTTGCCTCGCCGGAGCTCTGCGCACGTCTGACCATAGATGGGAGACTGGGCGTCGACGAATCGCTGGAGATCGTGGGGGTCCATCATGTTGCGCCTCCGGACGCAAGTTAACACGGCGAGTGCCCTCGGCGCACCTCCGGAATCCGCTCCTACTCGCGCGATCCAAACGGGGTCGCTGCCGGGACTCGCAGTGGATGGCCGCGAAGCCGCCATGCCCAATGCATGAGATCGGGGAGTCCCCTACTCGGGCAGCGCCCGCGTCGACCCCTTGCCGCAGCTCCTTCCCCGGCAGGGGGATCGCGTCCGGCACTCCATCCAGGGCGTCGACAGATATGCCGGAGGATATCACAGCCGGATGGCAGAGCCTGCAACGGCAAGCCGTCGAGGGTGTGCTGGGAGCCTCGGAGAACGAAGCGACGGGGCCAAAAGCGGGAGCCGCTCCCCAAGGTTTCGCCGCGATTGGGTGTATAAGCGAAGCTGATGTTTCGCATGTCCCGTGACAAGTTGCGTTCAGGGCTTGCCTGGCTCCTCGCATTCGGAATGATCGCGGCTATCCTGATGCTCTCGCTGCGCGTCTTGGTGCCTCCCGAGCCGCCGAGCCCGGATGGCCCCGTGGAGGCCTTCTCAGAGGCGCGAGCCAGGGACATCGTCTACCACCTCACGGAGCGCGTGGGTCGGCGCGTGAACGGGACCGAAGGCTACAAGAAGGCAGCCGAATACCTGGCCAGTCGGTTGCGCGAGCTCCCGGGCGTCGAGGTCGAACTCTACCAAGGCTCCGGCACCTATGTGCATAGGCTGTTTCCCGCGTCGCCGATCGTGTATCGGAACACCAACGTCCTTGGGCGTCTACCGGGTAAGAGCCGCGATACCATTCTGCTCGATGCTCACTTCGACACCCTGACTGACTCAGTCGGTGCGGCCGACGATGCTGTCGGAGTCGCCTGCATCATCGAGGCACTCCGCGTATTGGCACGTGAGGCGCCGCTCGATCGCACGATCGTCGTAAATCTCAATGGAGGCGAGGAATCGGGACTGCTCGGCGCTGCGGCGTTCACCAAGCATCCGTGGGCCAAAGACGTCCGAGCCTACATCTACTTGGAGGCATTGCCCAGCGGTAGTGCCTTCTTGATCGGGGCTGGCCCGGGCAATCCCTGGCTAGCGGACACCTATTCGCGCGTTGTAGCCACACCGCTGGGGACGGTCCTGGGTCAAGATCTGACACAGAGCGGCCTATTGCCATTCAACGGGGATTTCCAGCCCTTCCACGCAGCAGGCATGGTTGGCCTCGATATCGCGATGATTGGGGATGCGTCGCGAGTGCACACCGATCTCGACCGACTGAGCGCTTTGGAGCCCGGCGGGATCCAACACATGGGGCAGGCTACCCTCGCGGTAACGCGCGAGCTTGCCCGCGAAAGCACCAAGCTACACTCAGATCCTCGGAGTGTCGTCTACTACGATGTCCTCGGCCTCACGATGCTCGTCTACCCAGCAACCGTCGGACGCCTGCTGGGCTGCGCCGCGTTTCTGCTGTTCGGCTTTCTGTTGCTGGAGGCACGAGCGCGTCGCTTGCTCACGCTACGAGACGTCCTAGCAAGTGGAGCATGGAATTGTCTCGCTGTGGTGGTAGGTGTTCTCGCAGCCCTGCTTCCGGCACTCGGGATGAAGTTCTTCTTGCATCGGGCCATCGGTTGGTTCAGTGCACCGGCGCTACTCCTCGCCTGCAGCGCCGTGCCATCGGCGACAGCGGTGCTGTTCATTCATACTTGGTGGCGTGCGCGAGCATTGCGCAGGATGTCGGGGGACATCGAGCGCGTGGCCCTCACAGCCTGGATGGGTAGTCTTTCGTTTTGGGCCTTCTGGCTCCTGCTCGCAACGGTGAGGGGGGCTGGAGCTGGCTACCTGGCCCTCTTCTGGGTTGCTGGCGGTTGTATTGGGCTGTATCTCGCGAAGTGCTTTCCTCGTGCCCGTTTCGCCGCCGCGCTTCTTGGGTCGGCCTTGGGCGCTGTCCCAACCGTCGAAGCGGCAACGATGGTCGTCGTGAACGTCGCCCCCATGTCCGGTCTAGTCCCCGCGAAGGTTCCGGCGGACATGGTACTCGTCGTTCTGGTCGCGCTGTCGACTGCTCTGGTGGGAGTCGTCACGTTCACGACAACTTGTCACACGGGCGGAGCGAGAACTGTAGCGTGGTCCTGCGCTGCACTTGGCGTTCTGGGGATCGTGCTCACAGCAGCACACTCACCATACTCATCGACTCATCCGAAACGTCTGGTGGCTCTGCATGCCGCCGACGCAGCAAGAAGCGCCTTGTTGCTCGCCAGTCCCGGCAGCGAGGGGATCGAGCCCCTGCTTTCTCTATTGCCTGACGCGAAGCCTCTGACCACCTCGTGGCCAACGATCCGGGGCAAGGCCATCACTCACTATCTGCCGGCATCGGCACCTGTCATGCCGACGCCACACGCCGAAGTCACTTCGGAGCACTACGATGTTGCCAGTGACACAAGGCAGATCACTCTGCACTTGCTGGGGACCAGTCCGCAGCTACGGCTTTCCATTCCGGCAGAGGCTCTCATTGGTTGGTCGGCGACTCCTTCCCTCGCCCCACTCCCACCCGCGCAGAGCCAGTACCACGTCAACTTCGAGGGCGTACGACCTTCCGGCGTGGACATTCAGCTCACCTTGCGCGGCATGCAACGACTCGAGGTCGAGGTGCTGGGCATCGATGGTTCGCCGGCGTCGGGCACGGAGATCGACGCCCTTCGTCGCCGTCTCCCTGATTGGGTAACCCTGAGTTCGTACTCGTATCGCTGGACTCGGTCGACGATCTGAGTCCACATCCTGTGCACCATTGCGTTCAGCGAAGCCCAGTAGAGGTGTCTGTTCGCGAAACATGGGACCGCACCGCTCAACCAGGATGACGGGCTGAGGCGCGCGAAGGCAGGCGTTTTCGGCCTCCGACAAACGGATCGGCGCTCCAGCTCGGAAGAAAAGAGGGGGAACCCGGTCTCCCCCCTAGGGTGCAAGGGTCGCGGAGGCCAGGGAGGAATCTCTCCTCTGGCTCATCGCGCGCACCTCGGGCAGGTTCATGAGTTATCGCAGGGTCGCCTTCTCAACCGCCACGGATGGCTGCGTCGAAGCTCGGAACTGAGCAGGGAAACACTCCGCCGGCTGAGTCCGACTTCGCAGTCTTGCTCCCCATCTCCGCACGACTGGATTGCCATGCCGACACCAACGCTCGTGTTTCGCCCTTCCTCTCCGGTCGCTCGGAAAGCGGCCGGCGCGTGGGTTCACCTGCTCGTCTGCGCATGCAGCCTGACCGACTACGGCTACCTCGGCATGGGGCGAGAAGGCGCGGGGAACGGAGGCGTATCGACACCGCACGATACCACACCAGTGGCCGGAGCGAGCGCCGATGCTGGCGATACTGCTTCCTTGCCTGTCGCGCCCGATGCGACGACGGGCGGGGCAGGTGGGATGGGGGGGACGACGGCAGCGCGACCTGCGGGGGCCGGTGAAGACGGCGCTGGCTTCCCGACCACGGCTGGGACCCAAGGCGCCAGCGCCGGTGATGGCTCGACTGGCGACATGGGTACTGGCGGTCTCCTGAGCACGGGTGGAACGGCGAATTCCTGGGAAACGCAGGGCACGGGTGGCACCGCCAACACAGGAGGGCAATCGGATGCGGGAGGCACGGCGAGCACGGTGAACGCCGGAGGATCCCTGGGCGGTCGAACCGGGGACACCGGGGGCATGGCTGGTACGGCGAGTGCCGGAGGTTCAGTGGGCACCGCTGGCGCGGCGAGCGCGGGCGGCTCCACGGACACGGCCGGTGCGGCCACCACGGGCAGCTCCGCAGACACGGCCGGAGCGACGAGCACGGACGGCTCGGCGGGTGCGGCTGGCGCGGCCACCACGGGAGGCTCGGCGGGCACGGCTGGCTCGGGGACTACAGGAGGCTCCGCGGACACCGGCGGTGCAGCGACCACGGGAGGCTCGGCGGGTACGGCTGGCACGGGGAGCACAGGAGGCTCCGCGGGCTACTGCAGCAGCTACACGGACCTTGGAGCCCTGCCCGATACGGTCGGCGCGATCGTACCTTTGCCCCCCGCCGCGTCGTGTTATCGATTCAGCGTCTCACGAGCTGCAGCCAAGTTTCGCGGCCTGCAGCTGAACGGATGCGACAGCTCGCGAACGGCGACAGTCAACGGTATTGCCGCCTGCACCGGCGACTGCTGGAAGCAGCTGACCGTGGACCGTGCCGCGGACGGCTACTGGTATCTCGAGTTCAGCGCAGGGACGGACACTGGGTGTGCGGTCAGTTGGTGGTGGTCCTAGGTTGCCTTGCCAGCACCGCTGCCCCAGATGCCCGGATCTCCGTGCTGCATCCAGAGGGCCTCGTCTGTCCATCGAACAGCACCGCTTGCCAACGGGACCAAGCCGGACGTTCGACGTAGCTCACCTCGCCGCAGGAGCAATCGAGACCCATCGTGATCCAGAGGTACTGGGAGCCCTCGCCGCGCAGGTCAGCAGGGATGAGCTCTCCCGCGACCTGTGGCTCTCGTGACGGCGACGGTATCTATCCGACT
>CAYRKE010000051.1:10328-41961 GCA_964424695.1 uncultured Polyangiaceae bacterium | reverse complement strand
TGGGTACCGGTGGACTGGGTACCGGTGGACTGGGTACCGGTGGACTGGGTACCGGTGGACTGGGTACCGGCGGGCTGGGTACCGGCGGGCTGGGCACGGGCGGGCTTCCGAGCACCGGTGGCCCGGGCACGGGCGGGCTTCCGAGCACCGGCGGGCTTCCGGGCACCGGCGGGCTTCCGGGCACCGGCGGGCTTCCGGGCACCGGCGGGCTCGGCACTGAAGATCTTCAGGGTACGGGGGGCAATGCGACCGGAGGGCTCCAGGGCACTGGAGGAGACGCCAGCGGCGGCCTAGGTTCCGGCGGTATCCAGGGCGTCGGCGGAGACGCAGCCGGAGGCATCTCCGCTGGTGGAACTGAAACTGGCGGCTCAGGGCTTGGTGGCGGCGTCACGGGAGGTATCGAGAACACCGGGGGAATTCCGGAGAACTCCGGGGGCACATCCGGTGAGTCGGCGACTGGCGGAATGGCTGGCGAAACCGGCACGCTGCTCACGGCAGGGGCCTGCACGGTCGGCGCGGGAACCCATACCGAGTCTGGCCGTACTGACGAGCAGTACCTGGGCGTGGATGTTCAACGAGACGGCAAGAACTACCGCATGATCACCAACGGATGGGGCGAGAACTGGACCAGTCACGACATCTCCTGGCTCGGCAGCACGATCACCATCCACGACTACCAGGGTCAGCGGCAAAGCAACGGTGCCCCAGCCGGCTATCCCTCCGCATTCTGCGGACGGTACTCGGACACCTCGCTGGAATGCGGGCTCCCCCGGCCGCTTGCCGATATCACCGCACTCAACACGGTCGCGAGCTGGGACCATCCGGAAGCCGATGGAACCTACAATGTCGCCTACGACGTGTGGCTTGGTGACGGCAACTCCGCCTTCCGCGGCCTCCAGAGTTACTTCATGGTGTGGCTCCGGGATCCACCCGGAGAGCAGCCCGCCGGGACGCTCCAGACCGGAGACGTGGAGGTCGCGAACGCTCCGGGCCAGTGGGACATCATCGCGGGTACGGTGAACGGTCTGCCCATCGTCAACTACGTACGGACCGAAGGCGAAGACACGCATGCCATCGCCTTCGACATCATGGACTTCATCCATGATGCCCAAACCCGAGGGTTCGAGCTGCCCGGTAACGACGTCTTGGCCGTCGCCATTGGGTTCGAGATTTGGGCGGGCCCCGTCACCAACCTGAGTCTGAGCGACTTCTGTCTCGACATTCAGTAGGGCTGGTGCCCCAAGAGGCATACGTTCACGGCCCCAGTAGGCCCCGGCCCGGAGCGCCCCTGCGCGCAAAGCGCACGGAGCACCGGAATCAGGAGCCGCCGCCCCCTCGACGGCGCGTACCCATCCGGTCGATGTGTCTGCCAAACCGCGTGCCGTGACGCAGGCGAAACGTTCAGGAAACCTTGCAGTGCGGATGATGTACTGCACAGACGAAGCGCTTGGTCCAATCGCTGATGGCACGCCGTTTTCGCTCGGTGCACCTGAGGTGAAACGTGCGATCCCAGAACGCGTTCTTCTCGACCGGACTTCCTGGCCTCGACAAGGTCCTGACCGGCCTTCGCTATGGCGACAATGTCGTCTGGGAGGTCGACGCGACGCCGGACTTCGCTGCCTTCGTCGAACCCTTCTGTCGTGAAGTCGCGCGAAGAGCGCTGCCCCTCATCTACTTCCGGTTTGGCGCGCATCCGCCCGTAGTCCCCGAGGACGTCCCGGCTCGGGTGCATGTCCTGCGTCCCGAGGCTGGCTTCGAAGGGTTTATCTCGGAGATCTTCGACGTCATCGAACAGGAAGGCATCGGCGCCTGCTACGTCTTCGACTGCCTCAGCGATCTGGCAGTCGATTGGTATAGCGATCGGATGTTGGGCAACTTCTTCCGACTGACTTGCCCCTATCTGTATTCGTACGACGCGATCGCATACTTCTCGCTGATGCGGGACGTGAACGCAGCCGTCGCCACCCAAGCCATCCACAGCACCGCACAGGTCGTGGTCGACGTCTTCCGTCGTCCCGGTGGCATGCATATCCACCCGCTCAAGGTCTATCGTCGACATTCGGACACAATGTACATGTTGCACTCCTGGGACGGGGAGGATTTCGTCCCGGTAACGCGCAGCGCAGTGATAGCGGAGATTCGCGCGGGCCTTGCGCAGCCCTGGCTCGACTACGACGAGAGGCGACGCGACGTCTGGCGCAGCGCCTTCCACGACGCACACAGCCTCGCCGCCGAGTCTCCCGCCGCAGAAGGACACGAGACAAGCGTCCACGTCCTGCAGCAGCGCCTCGTACGCATGATGGTGACCCGCGACGAGCGGCTCCTCACGCTCGCCACTCGCTACTTCGCACTCCCGGACCTGCTCGAAATCGGAAGACGAATGATCGGGACCGGTCTCATCGGCGGCAAGTCGGTGGGGATGCTCCTGGCACGAGCCATTCTGCGCGACCGCGACCCGCAATGGTCAGGAAAGCTCGAGGTTCACGACTCGTTCTACATCGGGTCTGACGTCTTCTACACGTTCCTGGTGCTCAACAATTGCTGGTGGGTCCGCCGGCGTCTCAAGAATCCCGAACTCGCCCTGAGCGGCGCGGTCGAAGCGCGGCAGCGCATGGTAGCCGGGGGCTTTCCGAAGGATCTGCAGGCCCAGTTCGCGGGAATGCTTGAGTACTTCGGCCAGTCACCGATCATCGTCCGTTCTTCGAGCCTCCTGGAAGATGCCTACGGCAACGCCTTCTCCGGGAAGTACGAGAGCGTGTTCTGCGTCAATCAGGGCACCCCCGAACAACGCCTGGAGGATTTCATGGCCGCTGTTCGGACAGTATACGCCAGCACCATGAGCCGCGAGGCCCTCGAGTACCGCATTCGTTGGGGGCTACTCGATTCCGACGAGCAGATGGCGCTGCTCGTGCAACGGGTATCGGGAGAAGTCCGGGGCCCGATGTTCTACCCCGAGGTCGCCGGGGTCGGGTTCTCCTTCAACCCGTTCGTCTGGCACCCCAGCATCAACCCCAAAGCAGGTTTTTTGCGCATCGTCTACGGCTTGGGAACGAGGGCCGTCGAGCGGCTCGATGACGACTACACGGGAATCGTGTCGCTCAGCGCGCCCCAGCTTCGCCCTGAGGGAACCATCATGTCCGACGTGGCGAGGTTCTCCCAGCGTCGCGTCGACCTCCTTGACCTTCAGTTGAATCAACAGCTCTCCCTATCCGTTTCGGAGGTCATCGCCACCTGTCGTCCCTGGATCGTTCCGATGCTCGCTTCACGCAACCTAGAAGCGGAGGCGGAGATTGCGGCGCGCGAGTCGCGCTACAGCTCGACGCCTCAATGGATCCTCACCTTTGACGGCCTGCTCCGAGAAACCGACTTCGTCGAGTCCATGCGTCGAATGCTGGAAACCCTGGAAGCCGCCTATGAGCATCCCGTCGACGTCGAGTTCACGCTCAACTTCGTGGGTCCCAAGGAGTACCGCATCAATCTGCTCCAATGCCGCCCCTTCCAGGTTCGGAGAGGCCGCACGAGGGTCGCCCTGCCCGAGCGATCTCCGAACGACAGCGTGGTCCTCCACACCTCCGGGCCTGTCATCGGCAACAGCCGGTTCGACGTGATCGACGAGTTGATTTACGTGGTCCCTGAAACCTACGGGCGCCTCCCCTGGCGAGACCGCCACGCGGTGGCGAGGCTGGTTGGGCGCGTCGTCCACGCGGTGCGCCCCGGCGGCCCGAAGGTACTCATGTTGGTCGGGCCCGGCCGTTGGGGCACCAGCACACCGGAACTCGGCGTGCCGGTACGGATGGCGGACATCAACAGCGTGTCGGTACTGTGCGAATGCGCACTGATGCACGAGGGTCTTGTCCCGGATGTCTCGCTGGGCAGCCACTTCTTCAATGATCTCGTCGAACTCGACATGCTCTACCTCGCGATTCATCCAGACCGCAAAGGTGTCGTGTTCGATCGATCGTTCTTCACCGAGGCACCCAACCGGCTTCTCGAGTTGATTCCGGACGCGGCGCCGTGGGTCGACGCCGTGCGGATCATCACCGGAGACAGGCTCGGCCGTCGGCTCATCCTGGATGCCGACGCGGCCGCTCAGGACGCCACTGTGTATCTGCAGGCGCGTGAACCGTGACCGCCGCGAGCCCCACTTCTGAGAATGAACCAGCCGTTTACCGTCTCCTCAGGACGAGACGAAACCGTGTCGACACGAAACGACGAAACGAAACCGTGTCGACACGAAACCCTGACGAAACAATGATAGATGATTATCCGCTTATGGCGCCAAGCGCATCTCTGGGCCATGCTCACCTCCCGAAAGGCGGCGAGGTCGGCAAGCACGAGGGTCGCTTGGTCGCGGGTAGGTCAGCCCCCGTTTCGAGCCACGGTGACAGGTGACCCGGAACGCACACAAGCGCGCCGGCAAGCTGGGACCAGCGAGAGATCTGAGACACCAACCAGTGAGCACAATTCGCTGCGACCGTAGCGGCGATTCGGAAGACAACTTGCGCGAACTCCGCCGGCAACCTCGAGTTCCTCCATCAGGCGCTCGCTCGAGGACTGCCGCGCCGGAAACGGATAGGAAACACACAGCAATGCTCCGCTTCCAACGTCCCGGGAAGATCGGCCTTTACGACCCCAGCTACGAACACGACGCCTGCGGTGTCGGCTTCGTCGCGCACGTCAAGGGCGAGCGTAGTCACCAGATCGTCTTGGACGCCAACCGTGTGCTCCTCAACATGGATCACCGCGGAGCGCGTGGCTGCGAGCCCAACACCGGAGACGGGGCCGGGATGCTCACCGCTCTTCCGGACGAGTTTCTCCGCCGCGTAGCCCGCGACGACTTGGGCGTCGCCTTGCCTCCCGCCGGCAGCTACGCAGCGGGCATCGTCTTCTTGCCCCGGATCCCCGAGGAGCGCGAGAAGTGCAAGACCGTCATTGCGGAGCTTGTGGCAGAACAGGGTCAGGAGCTCCTCGGATGGCGCGCCGTACCGACGGACGCGACTGGAGCCGATCTCGGTCCTTCCGCGCGGGCCTCGGAGCCTCACATCGAACAGATATTCGTGAAGGCCGCCAAGGATCTCGCCGTCGACGCCTTCGAGCGCCAGCTCTACATCGTACGTAAGCGCGCGAGCCGGCTGCTGCGCACGGAGTCAGGCTTGTCCGAGGCTCAGCTCTTCTATATCTCGAGCCTGTCGGCTCGAGTCATCGTCTACAAGGGGATGCTCACCCCCGAGCAGTTGATGGTCTACTTCCCAGACCTCGCTGCCCCAGACTTCACCAGTCACTTGGCGATGGTGCACTCGCGCTTTGCCACCAATACATTCCCGTCGTGGGATCGTGCCCAGCCGCTCAGGTTCATGAGCCACAACGGGGAGATCAACACTCTGCGCGGCAACATGAACTGGATGTTCGCCCGGCAGGGGGTCCTCAAGAGCGAGCTCTTCGGCAAGGGCCTCGAGCAGGTCTACCCCATCGCTGAGCCGGACTGTTCGGACTCCGGTACGTTCGACAACGTGCTGGAGTTCCTCATGATGAACGGACGCAGTCTGCAGGAATCGGTGGTCATGATGATCCCCGAAGCGTGGCAGAACAACGAAGCCATGGCGCCGGAAAAGCGCGCCTTCTACGAGTACAAATCGTGCGTGATGGAGCCGTGGGACGGTCCGGCTTCCATCGTGTTCACTGACGGCAAGTGCATCGGTGCCGTGCTGGACCGCAATGGCCTCAGGCCGAGCCGCTATTACCTAACCACCGATGATCGCGTGATCATGGCGTCAGAGGTCGGGGTACTGCCGGTGGACCCGGCCATGGTAAAGGAGAAGGGCCGGCTGCAGCCCGGGCGCATGTTCCTGGTGGACTTCGAAGCAGGCCGACTCATCCCTGACGACGAGGTGAAGTCGGGGTTGGCCAAACGCCGTCCCTACGCCCAATGGCTCGGGTCGCAGCGCTTGCAGCTGAGCGACCTCAAGACGGAAATCCAGCCTCACGGCTTCGATCCGCAGACTCTGCTCGATCGCTCACTGGCCTTCGGCTACACGACCGAGACCCTCCAGTTCATGCTGCTCCAGCTCGTTTCCCAGAAGCGCGACCCCGTGGGGTCCATGGGGAACGATGCCGCCCTCGCTGTCCTCAGTGAGCATCCGCGGCTCGTCTACGACTATTTCAAGCAGCTCTTCGCGCAGGTGACCAACCCTCCGATCGACTCGATCCGCGAGGAGATCATCATGAGCCTCGAGTGCTACATTGGCCCCGAGCTCAACCTGTTGGAGACAGGCCGGGAGCACGCGCACCGCCTCCGCATTCCCCACCCCATTTTGAGCAATGAGCAGCTCGCAGCCCTCAAACACATCCATACCCGCGGCTGGACAGCGCGGATCATCGATCTAACGTATCCCATCGAGCAGGGGGAGTCCGGACTCGAGCTTGCGTTGGATCGCATCTGCGCAGAGGCCGAGGCGGCCGTTGACGCCCGCGCTTCCCTCATCGTCTTGAGCGATCGGGAGGTAGGTGCCCAACGGGTACCGGTAAGTGCGCTTTTGGCCTGCGGCGCCGTGCATCACCACCTGATTCGCCAGGTCAAACGCACGCGCATCGGTATCCTGATCGAAACCGGAGAGGCCCGAGAGGTTCACCACCATTGCCTCCTCGTCGGCTACGGAGCAGATGGCATCAATCCGTACTTGGCCTTCGAGAACCTGTGGCAGGCGCAGGCCGATGGCACGCTCAAGGGCTTCGAGAGTGATGAAGCCATCGTCGACGCATACCGCAAGGGCGTCGCGAAGGGAATGCTCAAGGTGATGGCCAAGATGGGCATCAGCACCCTGCAATCCTACAAGGGGGCGCAGATCTTCGAGGCCGTGGGTCTCGGCCCTGCCGTCACCTCTCGCTGTTTCGCTGGAACCCCCAGTCGAATCTCCGGGGTGGACTTCGCGGTGCTTGCGAAGGAAGCCTTGCTTCGGCATGCGGTGGCCTATCCGGATCGTCGAGCGGCGCGACTTGCCTCCCTACCCAATGACGGTCAGTTCCATTGGCGTGCCGACGGCGAGCACCACATGCTGAACCCTCAGACCATCGCGAACGTGCAGCTCGCTGCTCGCACCAACAACAGCGACGCCTACCGGGAATTCGCGCGACTCGCCAATGATGACCCGCATTCGCGCTGCACACTGCGGAGTCTGATGGGGCTCCGCGCTGGAGCGTGGAAGCCGGTTCCCCTGAGCGAGGTGGAACCTGCCAAGGAGATCGTCAAACGGTTCCGCACCGGCGCGATGAGCTACGGGTCGATCTCCAAAGAGGCCCACGAGACCCTGGCGATTGCCCTGAACCGGATTGGGGGCAAGAGCAACACCGGCGAAGGCGGCGAGGATCCAACGCGCTTCAAGCCCCTCCGCAACGGCGACAGCCGTCGGAGCGCCATCAAGCAGGTAGCCTCGGGGCGCTTCGGCGTTACCAGCTTCTACCTCGCCAACGCGGACGAACTGCAGATCAAGATTGCCCAGGGCGCCAAACCCGGCGAGGGCGGCGAGCTCCCGGGGCACAAGGTCGACCGAGTCATCGCCAAGACCCGCAACTCGACCCCAGGCGTTGGGCTGATCAGTCCGCCTCCTCACCACGACATCTACTCAATCGAGGATCTGGCTCAACTCATCCATGACCTGAAGAACGCCAACCCCTCGGCGAAGGTGAGCGTCAAACTAGTGAGCGAGGTCGGGGTCGGCACGGTCGCAGCGGGCGTGGCCAAGGCCCATGCGGACCACATCCTGATAAGCGGCCATGACGGCGGAACGGGCGCTTCTCCGCTCACCTCCATCAAACACGCAGGCCTGCCCTGGGAGCTCGGTCTGGCCGAAACGCACCAAACCCTGGTGCTGAACGACCTGCGTTCGCGGGTCCGCCTCGAAACCGACGGCCAGCTCAAGACGGGCCGCGACGTCGTGATCGCAGCGTGTCTCGGCGCAGAGGAATTCGGGTTCGCGACGACACCGCTGGTTACTCTGGGGTGCGTCATGATGCGCAAGTGCCACCTGAACACATGCCCCGTCGGCGTCGCCACCCAGGACAAGACGCTCCGCAAGAAGTTCCTGGGCCAGCCCGAGCATCTCATCAACTACCTCTTCATGGTGGCCGAAGACGCCCGGGAGATCATGGCGGAGCTTGGCGTGCGCTCCATCGACGAGTTGGTCGGACGGGTTGATCTCCTCGAGCAGGATCCGAGTCGCGCGAATTGGAAGTCCCTGTACGTCGATCTCGGCCTGCTGCTCACCCCAGCCACCAAGCTGCGTGACGACGTCGGAGTGGTCTGCAGCGTTGCCCAAGACCACGGCCTCGAGAGCTCACTGGACCGTGAACTCATTCGGCAAGCCATGCCGGCAATCGACGCCGCAGACCGCGTGCGCATCGAGACCGAGGTCCACAACACCGACCGCGTCGTGGGCACCACCCTCAGCCACGAGATCTCGAAGCGCTGGGGAGAGATGGCGCTTCCCGATGACACGATTCACATCAAGCTGAAGGGCACGGCTGGGCAATCGCTCGCGGCGTGGGCCGTGAGAGGAGTCACGATAGAGCTCGAGGGCGACGCCAACGACTATGTCGGCAAGGGCCTCTCCGGCGGTAAGGTCATCGTCTATCCGCCCAAGAAGGCCACGTTCGCTGCCGAGGACAACATGATCGTCGGCAACGTTGCGCTCTACGGCGCGACGAGCGGCTACGCCTTCATTCGGGGCCGTGCCGCCGAACGCTTCGGAGTCCGCAACTCAGGAGCCCGAGCCGTGGTGGAGGGCGTCGGCGACCATGGGTGTGAGTACATGACAGGAGGCCGGATCGTGGTACTCGGCAAGTTCGGTCGTAATTTCGCGGCCGGAATGTCGGGTGGAATCGCGTATGTGTGGGATCCGGATCGTCAACTGCCGCACACCTGCAACCTCGGCATGGTCGTGCTGGACGAGGTCGAGACCAGCGACGACATCGTCGAGCTGCGCGATCTCGTCAGCATGCATCGCGGGTACACCGGCTCAATGGTTGCGCGTCACATCCTCGAACACTGGGACGACTGTCTGAACCAATTCGTGAAGGTGTTTCCGATCGACTACAAGCGTGTGCTCGAAGAGCGCATGCGCCATGACGAGGAGCTCGAGGGCAACCTCAGCCCTGGGTACGCCGCCCAGTGACTCCAAAACGCCGAGCCAACAACCCAAGCCTTCAACGCTGAGATTTCGAGATGGGCAAGCCGACAGGTTTCATGGAGTATCAGCGGGAGACAATCCCGCACGACGCGCCGCTCGAGCGCATCAAGCACTATCGCGAGTTCCAGGTCGAGGTGCCCGAGGAGCACCTGAAGCGTCAGGGCGCGCGCTGCATGGACTGCGGGGTCCCGTTCTGCCAGTCCACTCACGGATGCCCGATCGACAATCTCATCCCGGAGTGGAACGACCTCGTCTTCCGGGGGCACTGGCGCGAAGCGCTCGACCGCCTCCACAAAACCAACAACTTCCCCGAGTTCACCGGACGGGTCTGTCCGGCCCCGTGCGAGGGCGCCTGCACTCTCGGAATCAACGATCCCCCGGTGACCATCAAGAACATCGAGTGCACGATCGTCGATCGTGGCTTTGCGGAGGGATGGATCTTGCCTCGCCCCCCCGAGCGGCGCACCGGAAAGCAAGTGGCGATCGTCGGCTCTGGGCCGGCCGGGCTCGCCGCCGCAGACCAGCTCAACAAGGTGGGGCATCGGGTCACCGTTTTCGAGCGGGATGACCGGATCGGTGGCCTTCTCACCTACGGTATCCCGAGCATGAAGCTCGACAAGGACGTGGTCGATCGGCGGCTGAACCTCATGCGAGCACAGGGCATCCATTTTGCGACCGGTGCGCACGTCGGCGTGAACGTCGACATCGAGCGGCTGCATCAAGAGTACGACGCTCTGCTGCTCGCGTGCGGCAGCGCCACACCTCGTGATCTCCCGATTCCTGGCCGAGAGCTCGCAGGCATCCATTTTGCGATGGATTTTCTGGTCGGCAACACCCGCAGGGTGCTTGGGGTCGAGCGGTCCGAGCACGACTTCATCAGCGCGGCCGGCAAACGAGTCATCGTAATCGGAGGCGGCGACACCGGAAACGACTGCATCGGCACGGCGCTCCGTCACGGCTGCCGCAGTCTGGTCAACTTCGAGCTCCTCCCCAGACCCCCTGCCCAGCGCGCCGCCGACAATCCTTGGCCCACCTGGCCGCGAATCTTTCGGGTGGACTACGGACATTCCGAGGCAGCGGCCAAGTTCGGTTCGGATCCGCGAAGCTTCTGCATGCTCGCGAAGGAATTCATCGACGACGAGAACGGGCATGTCGCAGCCGTGCGCGCCGTCCGAGTCGACTGGAAGAAGGACGCTGCCGGACGCGCGATAGTGGCCGAGGTCCCGGGAAGCGACCAAGTCTTCGAGGCGGAGCTCGTCCTGCTCGCGATGGGCTTCACCGGTCCCGAAACGACGCTCTCGACGAAGCTCGGCATCGAGCTCGATGGACGCTCGAACTTCAAGGCCGACTACGGGAAGTTCGCGACGAGTGTCCCGGGTGTGTTCTGCGCCGGAGACTGCCGCCGCGGCCAGAGCCTGGTGGTATGGGCGATCGCCGAGGGTCGCGGTGCCGCCCACGCCGTCGACAAGTACCTCATGGGGTCCAGTACCCTACCCTATCCGGAGGCTTTCTAACCTCATCGAACCTGCGCGCCGTTCCTCCGAAGGTGGTGGCTCTCCCAATCCAGTCACCTTCATCGTGGCCCTGGCGCCAGGAGTCCGCGTGTCACGACGCTCGCCGAATCACGGTGTCCCCTTCAACCTCCCGGGTTGGCGTGGCGGAGGGGCTCATTCTGGGGTGTGCGATGTACTGCTGGTGAAGGAGCTCGGTCGAGATGATCGCCACGAGACCCATCTCGTCCACCTCCGCCACGCCGCGCTCCAAGTTCGCACGGCATTTGCCGACAAGCCTGGCCACGGCTTCTGGATCAAAAATCCCCGTAGCTTCCAGTGACTCACGGCTGAGTACCTGCGACACGTAGTCCGGAGCCCCTGCCCCAATGAAGGAGCGGAGAATGGGGGCGCGATAGGGCTGCTTTGGCCGCCGCACGATCTCCGCGGGCAGCAAAGGCTCGAAAGCCATTCTCAGAAGGTGTTTTTCTCGAAGCCCCCGAACCAGCATTCGGTCTGGGATCCGCGCAGCGAACTCTGCCAGCCGATAGTCGAGGAACGGGAACCTGCCCTCGACTGCGTTCCCCATGAGCATCCGATCGCCCTGCGAGTGGAGCAGGTAGCCCTGGAGAAAAGTCTCTGTCTCCAGATACTGAGCGCGCTTCAGAGGGGACAGCAGCGCGAGTTCTGGAGGGAGGCTCGCGATCAATCGCTCCTCGGGGGTCTGCTCCCCGGCACCGCTGCGATGCTCGGGACGGAGCAGAACCTCGAGGCGAGCCGTGTTTGCGAACCGGATCCGATGACTGTAGAGAGGGTGATGGGTGGCAGTCAGCTCCCGACCGAAGAATGCCGTCGTGAAAGCCCCCGCCTTGCTCAGATCGCCTGCCAGATACGGATACAGCCGTCCGAGCAAGCGTGGGCGACACGTCGACTCGGGCTGTCTTGCCCAGAATCTGCGCACCTTGTCCTCTCTGAAGATGTTGTATCCGCCAAACAGCTCGTCAGCGCCCTCCCCGGTGAGCACAACCTTGAACCCCTCTTCGCGCACATGCTTCGACAGTGCAAAGAGTGGCGCAGGGGCGGTCCTGAGAATCGTCTTCTCGGCGTACCAAATGACGTCGGGAAAGGCCGCCGCGATATCAGGCCCACTGACGCGGACCCCCGTAAGCAGAGTGCCGAGTTCGTCCGCCATGCGCTTCTGGTATGCGCTTTCGTCGAAGCGGGGGTCGTCGAAATTCACGGCAAAGGACCGCAGAACCTGCGACGTGGAGCGTCGGACTACTGACGCTGTTGCCGAAGAGTCGACACCTCCGCTGAGGTAGGCGCCCACGGGAACGTCTGCCCTGAGGCGGATCCGAACCGCGTCGGAGAAGAGCTCACGGAGCTCCTCGGCGAGGGTCTCCTCCGATTCGGCACGAACCGGCTCGAGTCTGAGCAGCGGCGAGCGCCACCATCGTCTCTCCTCGATGATGGTTCCCCCAGACACCCGAAGATAGTGCCCAGGAGGCAGCTCCCGTATGCCCTCGAAGAGGGTCTTGTCGGGGAGCGAAACCCACAGGGAGAGAATCTCGCGAACCGCAGAGGAGTCCAGCCTGCGAACCGAGGCAGGGTGGCGCAAAATGCTCTTCGCCTCGGAAGCAAAGAGGAACGCCTCGGGCTGGGACGAAATGAAGAGCGGGCGCTTCCCGAATCGGTCGCGTGCAACAAGGAGCTCTCGCCGCTCCCGGTCCCACACGGCCAGCGCAAAGGCCCCGTTGAAGCGCTCAAGGCAGCCCGCTCCCCACTCCTCGAAAGCATGCACGATGACCTCCGTGTCACAGTGCGTTCTGAATACGTGGCCAAGCTCCTTCAGCTCTGCCATGAGCTCGGGGAAATTGTAGACTTCCCCGTTCTGGACGACCCAGTACCGTCCGGTTTCGTTCGAGATCGGCTGATCACCGCCCGCCAGATCGATGATCGAGAGGCGAGTATTCGCGAGGCCGACATCACCATCTCGATAGATGCCGACCCCATCAGGTCCCCGATGCTCGAGCTCGCCGGCCATCGCGAGCAGATCGGAGCGAGATGTCGGTCTCATTTCCGTCCCAAAAACACCAGCGATCCCGCACATTCCTCTGCTCCGATTCTCAGAGTAGTCTGGTCTAGAGGTTCAGGAGATCGACAGCGGCGGCAACCCCACCGAGTCGTCGATCGTTCTCACCAATCCAGGGGAGGGACGCCCCGCTCTTACGCTCGGAACGACCACCACCTGCTCTCTCATGCTAGCATCGATTCTGTTTCGGTTGTGTTTCTCGCGGCCCACGTCCACAGTGGCCCGTTTTCTTGCCCCGGCGGCACGGTGGGGTTCGCCGCAAGCCTACCTCTCACGAGCTCAGTCCAGGCCTAATGGCCTGGCTGGCTTCCAGGAAACCCCACCCGCGGTACGGTCCACGCCGGCAGCGTGAGCGAGTATGCGAAGCGGTGCCTCCGACCACCATGGAAACGGAGTCGACCCGCCCTGTCTCGCGTTGGCAACAGACCCGAGACGAGCGTCTCCTCGCTGGGGTGGAAGGGTTGCCGAGCAGGCACCGTCGCTGGAGTGGCCGGGGACTGCTCGGCACCCGCACCGGCACCGAGCGGGCTCGGGTCGCTCCCACTCGCGCCCCCAAGTCCGGGCCATCCAGGCTATGCTTTCGGGGTGACGGTTCGCTCTACTCTCCCTACATCACAGCAAGGGGCGCCTGAACGTGTCGAGTCCGGGCTGCTCGAACCGGTGCTCGGCAGGGCGGACGAAGAAGCCGACCCCACGCTCAACCTGAGCCAGTGGGATGAGACTCGAGCCGTGCGCGCGGCCGCATACCGCGAGCTCCACGCGGATCTCATCCGACTCGGCGCGGCTCGTTTCTCGGGAATCTCGATGGCGAGCAGCGTCGCTTTCGCTGGCTACGCTGCGCTGCTCCTGGCAGCACAGGGGCGGGGAGCGGTCGCAAGCGCCACCTGGTCTCCATCGGTCATCGCGCTCGGGATAGGCTCTGCCATAAGCATCGTGGCGTGCGCGATCACGAGGCACCCCAAAATCCGGGCTGAGTTGATCCATGGCTTGTCCTACCTTCACCTGTTCGCCATCAGTCTGATCTTGGGGTTCTTCCGTCACCTCGAGCCCGCCACCACGAGCCATCTGCTTCACCAAGTATCCCCAGTGGTGATCCCGGTTCTGGTTCACGCTGCCCTCATCCCTGCTCTGCCGCGAACTGCCGGGCTCGCGTCTTTGGGCGCTGCGGCGATGGATCCACTTGCCGCGGTACTCCTGTACTCGACTCGGCCCCCGGCGTCGTCTCTCGACGTGATGGCGGTCATTGCCTCGCCCGCCCTGGCTGCGTTCGTCGCACAGCGGTTGTCTCGAGTCGTCTATCGTCTCAGTGAAGGCATGGTCAAGGCGCGCGACGTGGGCAGCTACAGGCTCGTCGAGCGGCTCGGAGTGGGCGGAATGGCCGAAGTGTGGCGGGCAGACCATCGGATGCTGGCGCGTCCTGCGGCGGTCAAAGTCGTCCGTCCCGAGGTGCTCATCGCGCACGGCCCCCACGACGCAACGCGCCTACTAAGGCATTTTCTCCGCGAGGCTCGCACAACGGCCTCGCTGAACTCGCCCCACACGATTCACATCTATGACTTCGGTATCACCCGTGAGGGCGCCTTCTACTACGTGATGGAGCTCCTGGACGGCGTCAATCTCCAGCAGCTCGTCGAACGGTTTGGCCCCCAGCCTCCTGAGAGGGTCGCGCACGTGCTGACTCAGGTGTGCCATTCTCTCGACGAGGCCCACGCTAGGAGTTTCGTGCACCGCGACATCAAGCCGGCCAACGTGTACCTCTGCCACATGGGAGAGGACTACGACTTCGTCAAAGTACTCGACTTCGGCCTGGTGCTCGACCGCAACCCAACGCTCGAGGAGATCGACGACGAAGCACGACAGGTGGGTACCCCAGCGGTAATGGCCCCCGAGATGGTGCGGTTCCGGGCGCCCGTCGATGCTCGCGCCGACCTCTACGCCGTGGGATGCGTCGCGTATTGGCTTCTCACCGGAAGGCGCGTCTTCGAGGCCACGACCCGACACGACATGCTCATCATGCATGCTCATCAGAAGCCAGTTCCTCCTTCACGCCGAGGAGGACTCGAATCGCATCCCCAGCTCGAACAGCTCGTCATGAGTTGCCTCGAAAAAAACCCCGCCAAGCGCCCACAGTCCGCCCGGGAGCTCGGGCTCGCTCTGTCAGGGCTCTCCTTCGACGCCCCCTGGAGCGAAGAGCGAGCCGAAGCCTGGTGGAAGCGGATGAGGCCCACGGCACTCGGACGGTGAGTGGCCCCGGGCTCTCCGATGTGACCAGCCACCCCGCCGTACGCTACGACTGGAAGCCTGGCTCGGCGAGCACCCCCAGGTAGACGTTCGTCAACCCCAGAACCGGCTTCACTTGGAGGACCGGCCGCGACCTGCTTCTCGGCAGGGTCGTCGCGCAGGATCCCACTCGGATATTGGCCGAGAAGAAGCGCCCTGGGGGTTGCTGCGGCGCGCGGGGGCTCGCCTACCAGAGTGACGCTCTGTTCCGGAATTCGCGGTCCTTTGCGCGTGCGGCGGCCCGGACCGGGGGCGCTCCGGGGCCGTGCACTCCCCCCCGAAATCGCTCTGTTTCGACTGTACCAGGCGGAACCTTGAACGAAACACTGTGGCAACAATGGGCGTGCAGACTCACAACAACCGCGTTCCCAATCTACTTCCACGGCGGCGGGAGTGTTCCTGATTCCGGGACTCCGCCACCTCCGTTCAAGAATCGCGCCTCGGAACCAGCTCCGTCCAAGGCGCCACTCCCCAACCGGAGCCGAGGCCATCCAGATGCCGACCAACACAGCCCGCGTCCGAGCGATACGAGAGATCTCCAAGCGCAGCCTGGCACCCAAGACCAGCGTGCCCCCCACCAGTTCGATCTGGGCACAGAACGTGTTCACGCTCGACAAGATGAAGGAGGTTCTCCCGAGGGACGTCTACAAGTCCATCGAGAAAACCGTCCACGAGGGCAGCCCCTTGGAGGATCGCGTTGCGGGCGTCGTTGCCGCGGCCATGAAGAACTGGGCGGTCTCGCGCGGTGCCCGATACTACGCCCATGTCTTTTTTCCCCTGACCGGCGCAACGGCCGAGAAGCACGATGGATTCATCGCGGTGCAGTCCGATGGGTCCACCCTCGACGAGTTCAGTGGCAAGGCGCTGGTTCAGGGCGAACCCGACGGGTCCTCCTTCCCGACCGGTGGCCTCCGGGCAACCTTCGAGGCACGCGGCTACACCGCTTGGGACGTCACCAGCCCGGCATACATCATCGAGACCAGCAACGGTGTGACCCTCTGCATTCCCACCGCGTTCGTCTCCTGGACCGGTGAGGCGCTGGACCAGAAGACGCCTCTGCTTCGCGCCAGCGGGGCGCTCGACAAGGCGGCTCGTCGCCTTCTCGGAATGCTTGGCCACACGAACATCGCGCACGTGAGCTCCAGTTGTGGCGCCGAGCAGGAGTACTTCCTCGTGGACGCCGCCCTGGCGTCGCTTCGCCCCGATCTGCTTCTGGCTGGACGCACACTGCTGGGCAGACCCTCCGCCAAAGGCCAACAGTTCGAGGATCAGTATTTTGGTGCGATCCCCGAGCGCGTCCAGATCTTCATGCAAGACGTCGAGGACCAGCTGTACCGGCTTGGCATCCCGGCAAAGACGCGCCACAACGAGGTCGCTCCGGCCCAGTTCGAGATTGCGCCGATTCACGAGTCTGCCAACGTCGCCACGGATCACCAGCAGATGATCATGACGACGCTCCGTCACACCGCGAAGCGCCACGGATTCGTGTGCCTCCTGCACGAGAAGCCGTTCGCAGGGATCAACGGCTCCGGCAAGCACGTCAATTGGTCGATGGGCAACGCCACCCAGGGTAACCTGCTGGATCCCGGCGAGTCTCCCCATGACAACGCCCAATTCCTCCTCTTCTGCGGCGCTGCCATCCGGAGCGTCCACAAGTACGGGGCGCTGCTCCGCGCCACGGTCGCGTCGGCCAGCAACGATCACCGTCTCGGCGCAAACGAGGCTCCGCCAGCGATCATGTCGGTCTATCTGGGCGAGCAGCTCGAGGACGTCTTCGAGCAGCTCAAGCGGGGCAGTCTAACGAGTTCCAAGATGAAAGGGGTGATGGACCTCGGGGTCATTTCCCTTCCCAAGCTCCCCCGCGATGCTGGAGACAGGAACCGGACCTCGCCGTTCGCGTTCACGGGCAACCGTTTCGAATTCCGTGCCGTGGGCTCGGGGCAGTCCGTGGCGGGTCCGCTCACCGCCATCAACACCATCATGGCAGACTCGCTGAATTGGGTGGCGGACAAGCTGGAAGCCGAAGGCGCACGCGGTGCTGATCTTCAGTCGGCCATCTTCACCGTGCTCAGAACCATCGTCGGTCAACACGGTGCCGTCGTATTCGGCGGGAATGGGTACTCGGAAGAGTGGCATCGGGAAGCCGAGCGGCGTGGCCTTGCCAACCTCAAGACGACCGCCGACGCCCTGCAAGTCCTCAAACAGAAGGACGTCGAGGAGCTCTTCGAGAGGCTTGGCGTTCTCAGTCCGGTCGAGCTAGCCAGCCGTTTCGAGGTCGGCGCCGAGCAGTACATCAAGTCGATGGACGTCGAGGCGAAGCTCGTGCTGGAACTGGTCAAAGGCCACATCTATCCGGCAGCCATGGCTTACCTCTCGACGCTCGCCGACACAGCGTCCAAGCTCAAGGCGGTCGGGGTCGAGTGTGACACTCAGGTCGCTACGGTGATTGCGCGGCTATCGAGCTCGCTGATGGCTGTCGTGGCGGACCTCGAGAAGGCGAACGCTACCCACGACTTCGCCGACGCCGAAGCGCACATGCGCCACTACGCTCAGACTGTCCGCCCCCTGATGGACAAGGTTCGCAGTATTGCGGATGTACTGGAAGGCGAGATTGCGGATGAGTTCTGGCCTCTGCCGACCTATCAGGAGATGCTCTTCGTGCGGTAAGCTCAGTGTTGGAATAGGCACGTTCCATGATCGGTGACCGGAGGAAAGCCGCTCGTCCCGGTCGCCGATCGCAATCCAGCAAGCAGAGTCCTCCTATTGAAGGAGGCCCCCGCACGCGTTCACGGCGCAATGGAGCCCGGGCCGGAGCGCCCTTGCGCGGTAACCACAGCGAGCACTGGAGGAAGCTTGCGCAGATCCGCGAGCACCGAAGCACGGCTGCAACAGGGTCCCCGGTAACCCCTACGGCGAACCCCGGAGTGGTGCCCCCGCGCTGTGGCGCCTCGCGCGGGACGGATCGCGGCCAGTTCCCGGTGCAAAGCGTGAACGGATACGGACTCCGTGACCGAACAGCGCAGCCACCGGTGGGTGGCGTAGAATCGGCCTTCTCACCATCCAGATGCGCCCCTTGATGCGATCACTTGCCGAGGTCGGAAATCAGCCGTTTGCCCAGGCTCACCACCGGATCGATGGCGTACCCCAAACGCTGATAGAACTCGATCACATGGGCGTTCGAATCACGCACCTGGAGATTCACCTTCGGGCAACCAAGCTCGAGCAGCACGGCCTCACCCGCCTCCATGAGCTGCCGCCCGTACGACGAGCGCTGGACGTCTGGAGCAACCGCAAGATACGACACGCTGCCGCGGTGCCCGTCGTAGCCGAACATCGCTGAAGCAACTACCCTACCGTCCTTCACCCCTACCAGAAAGAGTTCTGGCTGCTCCGTCATCTTGCGTGCCACGTCTCTGCGAGGATCATTCCACGGACGCAGCAGCCCACAGTCGCTCCAGAGCTGGATGACCGCAGCCTCGTCGGCTGCGGCAAAAGGCCGGATGTGCATCGTCACCGCACCGCGTCTTTGTGCACTCCCAGCACGGCGCGACCCGACGGATCCGCGTTCTTCGCGAAGCTCGCATCCCACGCAATCGCTGTCGGAGTGCTGCACGCGATACTGGGGCCACCCGGGACGGCCCGCGCTGCAGCATCTCCCGGGAAATGGCTCTCGAAGATCTCTCGATACATGTACGCCTCCTTGGTGGTGGGCGGACTGTAGGGGAAGCGATACTTCGCATTGCTCATTTGGCTGTCGCTGATCTTCTCCTCGGCGGTCGACTTGAGACTATCGATCCACCGGTATCCAACTCCATCGGAGAACTGTTCCTTCTGCCTCCACAAGACCTCATCCGGAAGGTAGCCCTCGAACGCCTTGCGCAGCGGATACTTCTCGATCCTCCGCTCGCCCACCATCTTTTCGCCCGGGTCGAACGCCATGGCGCAATCGAGGAAATCGCGATCCAGGAACGGGACACGCACCTCGATACCCCAAGCTGCCATGGACTTGTTGGCACGGAGGCAATCATACTTGTGGAGCATGTCGAGCTTGCGAACGGTCTCGTCATGCAGCTCCTTCGGGCTGGGTGCCTTGTGGAAATAGAGATACCCGCCAAACACCTCGTCGGCCCCCTCGCCCGAGAGCACCATCTTGATGCCCATTGCCTTGATCTTCCGAGCCATCAAAAACATCGGAGTCGACGCCCGGATGGTGGTCACGTCATAGCTTTCGATGTGATAGACGACGTCCCTCAGCGCATCTAGACCTTCCTGAACCGTGAACAGGAACTCGTGGTGAACGGTTCCGACCGCGGAAGCGACCTTGCGGGCCATCGCCAGATCCGGTGACCCCTCGAGGCCGATGGCGAAGGAGTGGAGACGGGGCCACCAGGCAGCGACTCGATCGCCTTCTTCGATGCGGTTCGGTGCAAAACGCTGGGTGATCGACGCGATCACGGAGGAATCGAGTCCACCGGAGATGAGAACCCCGTAGGGCACATCGCACATCAGCTGCTGGTGCACCGCCGCTTCGAGGGAGGACCGGAGCTTCCCGAGATCGAGCGGAGTGGTTTTGACGTCGTCGTAGCTGCGCCAAGGCGGTCCGTAATAGGATGTCGGCTGATCCATGCCTTGGCACAGGTAGTGACCAGGCGGAAAGTCCTCGATGTGCCTGCAGTACGGGATAAGGGCTTTCATCTCCGAGGCAACGTGCAGATTGCCATGCTCGTCCCGGCCATAGTAGAGCGGGATCACGCCGATTGGATCGCGGGCGATCAAGAAGCCGCCGTTACGCTTGTCATAGAGAACGAACGCGAAGATCCCGCTCAGTCGATTGAGAAACGAGGGACCTTCCCGCTCGTACAGGGGAATGATGACCTCGCAGTCCGAATCCGTCTTGAAGGGGTAGGCAGCGAACTCGGCACGGAGGTGGCGGTGATTGTAGATTTCTCCATTGACCGCCAGAACGACTTCCTCCTTCTGATCGGTGAGCGGCTGCGCGCCGTGCTCGACGTCGACGATGGAGAGACGTTCGTGTGCCAGGATGCCCCTATCATCGGCGTAGATACCGCTCCAATCGGGTCCGCGATGACGAAGCAGACGTGCCATCGCCACTGCTCGTTCGCGAAGCTCCCTGGCATCCTTCCGGATCTCGAGAATGCAGGCGATTCCACACATCGGTATGTTCTCCTAATCTGGATCGATCTCGCGGGTCTGGAGAACCCGCTGGCATCGTTGAAACGAGCCTAGCAGGCCCCGCACTAGAGTGCTCGCGCCTTTCGGCACACCGACCACCTATCGCAGGACGCGCGCTCAGGACGAAGCAGCGATGATCCCGCCATGCTCCCGTTTCGAAACATCCAGGTATCCATCTCGAAACACTCCACCGCAACGAGGGCGCGTGCGATCGCGGGCCGCGGCAGTCGTGCTGAGCCAGCACCAGGAGCGGCACCGCACCTGTCCACCCTGCTTGCCGCGCGGAGCGGTGTCGGAATCACATCCGCCGCATCCCGGAAGACAGTCCTCCGGCACGACTCCGCTGCGGTCCAGTGCCGCGAGACTCGGCGCGCACTGTGAATGCCAGCCCGCCCGCGGACGCGGTGCAGGTCGTCCCGAAGCGAGCCTCCGAGCCCCCCACTGTTGTTGGCGCGTGGTCGCGGGCAAGGGTCGCCGCGTGCCCGCTGGTGTCGACCGCGCCGCATGCAATGGTGATGGCGAAGCGATGCTCAAATGCCGCAGTCGCGCGAACGGCGGCAACTGCGGCTGCACCGAACGGCGTGGTTCCACCGAACGATGGAGCCCGTGCCCGAGAACGGCGCTGTCGGTGACCTGTGAGACACACCAGACTGCCCACTCGAGGGGCACCTGGTCCAGGCGGGGTGTCGCAGCGCCACAACCGGTGTGCGGCTGGAGCTTGCACCCGTGATCCCTGCGGTCCGAACGGACCCGGCGATCTCGGCACTGAGTGGAGGTCCCCGAACTCCAGTCCGACGGAAGTCCTGCATCGACAACCAGACGGCCGGCTCCTCGACTTGGCCGCCCTTGGCTCGAATCGCGGCGGGAAATGCGCGCGATATCCCGGCGAATCCTGCCCCAGCCGTCCGCGGCGAGCCCGCCCCCCGCGAGAGAGCTGTGGCCCGCTAGCCAGCGCAAATACGGTCGCCATTTCGCGGCCTGAACGTTCCTTGATCAGCCACTCTCACCACGGGAATATCCTCGCGGGGCAGCCTGCGGGCTTACCGCGGTCAAGCACAGGCCCGGCAGCTGCCATCGCTTGAGCTTCTCAGTCAGCTCGTCATAGCCAAAAACTCGAGGGATCCCATGCGGCGAAGCACTTCTCTTTCCTACGCAGTCTCTTCTTCTTTGTTGGTTTCGTTGATTGGGTGCTCCTCGGCGGGCAAAGAAGGCCCAGGAGCCAGCGTCGAGCCAGGGCCGGTCGCGTCGGTCGCGCAGAAAGTGAGCGCGGCTGGTTCCTATGTGTCGACCAGCGCCGGGGATTTCCCGCTAGCCGTCAGCGGGTCGGTCGCCTCCCTCGTCGTTAGCGCAAACGATTGGCCGGGAGTCAAACGCGCCGCGGGCTCGCTGCAGAGCGATCTGGGAAAGGTCGTCGGCGCCGAACCAACCCTCGATACGGCCGGGCAAGTTCCGGCAGCCTCCGAGGTCGTGCTGATTGGCACCATCGGGAAGAGCACACTCATCGACCAGCTCGTCACCGACGGCAAGCTTGACGTTAGTCAGGTAACGGGCAAGTGGGAGTCCTTCGTTACTGCAGTGGTGGACGCCCCTGTCTCTGGCGTAGCCCAAGCTCTCGTCATTGCCGGTAGCGACAAACGCGGCACGATCTTCGGGATCTACGACCTCTCGGAGAAGATCGGTGTGTCGCCCTGGTATTGGTGGGCTGACGTCCCGCCCCGTCAATCCGCGAATCTCTTCGTTGCAGCAGGTCCCCACGTCTTTGGCGAGCCCGGAGTGAAGTACCGCGGAATCTTCCTCAACCAAGAGAACTTCGCGCTCCTTCCTTGGTACACCATGACCTATGGCGGCCAACGCTTTGGCCATGAGTTCTACGAAACGGTGTTCGAGCTCCTCTTGCGCATGAAGGGAAACCTCCTGTGGCCAGCCATGTGGGGGAAGGCGTTCAACGCCGATGACCCCGAGAACGCTCCCTTGGCGGACGAATATGGAATCGTGATGGGGACCACCCACCAGGAGCCGATGAATCGCGCTGATGTGGAGTGGGCAGACGCCGGACACAGTAACACCGAGTGGGACTACTCGAGCAACGGTGCCGCCATGCGGTCATTCTGGCAGGGGGGAATCGAACGCACCTATGACACTGGGACGTCCGAGCCCTATGAGACACTCATCACGGTGGGCCTACGCGGGCTAGAGGATACCGCGCCGACAGCCGCAGACATGGCAGCGCTCGGCACCATCATCGACGATCAGCGCACCATCATCCAACAGGTCTCCGGCGAGGCTCCCACCGAGGCGCCGCAGGTTTGGGTCGGATACAAGGAGGTATTGGACTTCTACGAGCAGGGCGCGTTCACGATTCCCGATGATGTCACCGTCGTCTACGGCGACGACAACTGGGGCAACGTGCGGAAGCTTCCCGAGCCTGGTGAGTCCCGAGCCGGCGGCTTCGGAATGTACTACCACTTCGACTACCATGGCGGTCCCCGAAACTACCAATGGCTCAATACGGTTCCCATTCCGCGCATCTGGGAGCAGCTCAACCTGACCTACGCGTGCGGTGCGAGACAGTGGTTGGTGGTCAACGTCGGAGACCTCAAACCGCTGGAGTTCCCCATCCACTTTTTCCTCGACTTTGCCTACCGCCCAGAGGAGTGGACGGCGGAGCGTATGGCTGACTACCCGAGGCTCTGGGCCGCCGAGCAGTTTGGCCCCGAGCACGCCGCGGAGATCGGCGAGATTCTCGCGAAGTACACCAAGTTCAATGGGCGGCGCAAGCACGAGCTCCTCGAGCCAGCCACCTACAGCGTCGTGAACTATCGCGAGGCGGAGACCGTCGTCGAGCAGTTCAACGCGCTCGGGGAGCGGGCTCAGTCGATCTATGACGCGCTCCCAACCGAAGCGAAAGACGCCTTCTACCAGCTCGTGCTCCACCCGGTGCTCGCCAGCGCCAACCTCAACGAACTCTACGTCACGGCTGCGAAGAACGCGCTCTATGCCAGACAGGGGCGCGCGTCGACGAATCAGCTTGCGGAGCAGGTCGATGCGCTGTTCCAGAACGACGCCTCGCTCAAAACACGCTACCACCAAGTGTCAGGCGGCAAGTGGAACCACATGATGGACCAGGTTCACACCGGCTACACGTCGTGGGACGCGCCTTCGGCGGACGTAAAGCCGGCAACCCAGCAGGTCACCCTGCAGTCGGCGGCCTCGCTCGGCGTCGCCATCGAGGGTTCGGACGCAGACTGGCCGGGAGGCACAGGACAGCCGGTCCTCGACGAGCTCACTCCCTACTACCCGGATGAGACGCGGATCATCGACGTCTACAACCGGGGCCAGGGCTCCTTTGACTTCACGGCAACTTCTGACGTGCCGTACGTCACGCTGACTCCCAACTCCGGAAGCGTCTCCCCCGAAACGCGCGTGACCGTCGGCGTGGACTGGAGCGCGGCCCCGCTGGGTGACAGCACGGCCTCCATCACGATTGCGGACTCCAGCAACAGCAGCGTCGTGGTCCAGCTGCCCCTCAAGAACCCCGAGGCGCTCCGCCCAGAGTCAGTGGACGGCTTCGTCGAGACTGCCGGCTATGTCTCGATCGGACCCGAAAGCTTCTCGGCGAGCGTGGGGCAAGGGGACGTGACTTGGCAGCTGATCCCCGATCTGGGTCGCACGGGTTCTGCGATGACGCCCTTCCCTCCAACGGCGCCGAGCGTGGGTAGTCCGGGCGGGGACTCTCCCCACCTCGAGTATCGCGTGCATCTCTTCAGTACCGGTCAGGTCACGGTGCGCGCCTACCTCTCGCCGACCTTGGACTTCCACGGTCAGAACCTCCGCTACGCTGTGTCCTTCGACGATGCAGCGCCCCAGACCGTCAACATGCATCAGGGCATGTCTGATGCGACGTGGGAGACGTGGGTCAAGGACAACATCAATATCAAGACATCGACCCATTCCATCACAGCTGCCGGAGAGCACGTGTTGAAGTTCTGGATGGTCGACGCGGGTGTCGTCCTGCAGAAACTCGTCGTCGAAACCCGCTCGCCGAAGTCGAGCTACCTTGGGCCACCCACGCGGCCGCTGCTCGAAGACGGCGTCGTCGTCACACCCGCAACGGGAGGCGCGGGCGGTGCGGCTTCGGGCGGAACAGGCGGTAATTCGTCGTCCGGCGGAACCACCTCGGGCGACACGGGAGGCGCCGTGGGTGCCGGGGGCAGCAACTCTGGCGGGATCGGTTCGGGTGACACCGGCGGTGAAATAGGTGCTGGAGGTAGCAGTTCTGGCGGCTCCGGCTCAACGAGCGGCGGTGCGCCAGCAGCCGGCGGGGTTCCCGGCGCTGGCGGCACAGGATCCAGCAGCACGGGGGGGGCGCAGGGTATGGGCGGCAGCGCCATCGCAACGGGTGGCTCGAGCTCTGGTACTGGGGGAGTGTTGTTGAGCACAGGCGGCGCATCACAGCAGGGGTGCGGCGTTGGGCTGACAGCCTGCGGCGCGTCCTGCGTGGACCTCAACACAAGCGCGGCGCACTGCGGCAACTGCGAGACGGCCTGCTCCTCCGGCCAGGTTTGCGATGGCGGGGAGTGCAAGGCGGGCTGTTCGGCCCCGCTCATGGAGTGCTCCGGCGAATGCGTCGACATGACGTCCAACGCCGAAAACTGTGGTTCTTGCGGCACGGCATGTGCCGCGGGGCAGTTCTGCTCGGCGAGCAACTGCGCCTCGGAGTGCTCCGTTGGTCTGACCCCATGCGGGCAGTCTTGCGTCGACCTGCAAACCAGCATTCTCGACTGCGGGATGTGCGGTAGCTCCTGCTCTTCTGGGCAGACCTGCACGAACGGGCAATGCGTGGGTGGCAGCGCCGACGCTGGGTCCGGCGGCAACGATAGCGGGTGCGGCTGCTCCATTCCAGGTGCGCCCCAGGAACGCTCAGCAGGCGCCTTGGGCATCCTGCTCGGGCTCATGGCGCTGGGCAGGCGGAAAACCCGTGCGACGCTCGCGAGCAGACGCGAGAAACTGTAGACGCCTCGGTCTGACGCCTTGATCTGAGTGGCTCGGCCGCGTGGATGGTCGGGAGAGCGAGAACTTCGCCTTTGGGTTCAGCACCCCCAACCAGCTCATCGGAAGATTTCTGGGCCAAGTCCAGCACGGTCGCACACATCCGCTTCTGGTGCACGCGGACGCGTCGCACCGACACCGCGTCCGTCACCTTGGGACTGCACCCCCGCCGCCAAGTGCAATGCTGAGGTGGACAGTGTCTTGGAAGCAGCCCGCCTAACCTGTGCCCGATCCTGGAGCAGCCACGGTTGCGGACGATTGAGACCGTCCGCCAGCCGAGGATAGAGCCCCATTCGGCGCAGAGCTGGGATCCATGCCCCGCGACACTCCTTTGGTACCTGAGGAATCCTTGACGTATGCGACAAACCTATAGAACCCTCACATTGCTCACCGTCGGCGCCGCAATTGCAGCCTGCACCGACGAGACGGCTCCGACTACCGCGTCCCCGGGTGTGGGAGGCTCGGATGCGCCATTCGGAGGACTCGGCGGGACGACCGGCACCGGCGGCGCCAACACCGCCAGCCCTGTGGGTTCAGTCACTGGCGGCACGACGGCGAGCAGCGGCACAGGCGGCGCTCTGTTCACCGGTGGGGCGCCAAACACCGGCGGGGTTGGAACCGGCGGGGCCTCCAACGCCGATGCTGCCGGCTCGGGGGGGGCCAGCTGGAATCCCTCTGGCTCCGGAGGTGCCGACACAGGAACCCCCGGTTCAGGGGGCGTCGGGCCCAGTGCAGGTGGCTCGGGGGGCGCCAGTCCTGCAGCTGCAGGCACCGGTGGCAACGGGTCGGGTTCACCCGGCTCGGGCGGAGCGAGTTCAGGAGGCTCCTCTTCGGAGGGCACCGGTTCTGGGGGAGCCAATTCAGGAGGGAGCAGTACGGCGGGAACCACTTCAGGAGGCGCGGGATCGGCCGTCGCCGGGTCGAGTGGCGCGAGCTCGGGTGCCGCAGGCGAGGGACCCGTGAGCTATGCGCTGCCTCCGCCCCACGAGTGCTCGAATCAGTTCGCCGTGCAGGACTGCGTGCAGGGCGACTCGTCGAGCGCCTGCGGAGGTGAGTGCTCCAACACCAACGGGCCCACAGCAAAAAACGCATGCGAGAGCGGCAAGCCTGGAGTCCCGGTCCAGTATGCTTGTCCTCGCCACATGCTCTTCTCAACCGAGATGCGGCAGGCGGTGATCGACGATGGATACGAGGGCGCCTTCAACTACGCGATAGTCGGACACGACCCCGACCCGTCGAAGCTAGACTCGGGCCTGCCGAATTCTTGCTGTCAGTGCTACCAGCTCGTGTTCGACGTGCCCACGTACCTCACCGCCTCGATCCTCACGCCTCCGCCCCCGTTGATCGTTCAGAGCGCCAATACGGCTGCATCGGGGCCCACCGGTTTCGACGTGTTCATGGGTGCAGGAGGCCTGGGTGCGTTCAACGCCTGCAACGCCGACTTGGGTCTCGCAAGCAGTCAGGGCTACTCGATGTACACCGGGTATCCAAGGATCGGCCAGGCCTTCAGCGGAGGAGTCAAGCCCGGACCAGATAGCGTCAACTGCACTGACGAGCACAACAATCTGAGCGACGCCCTAATCGATGATCCAACTTGCCAGGCGAAGATCGAAGCGGCTTGCAGCGAAATCACTGCAGTCAGTCCAGCGGTCCAAGAGGACACGCGCCTGAGCTGTATCCAGTCCAACCAGGGTGCGTCCTATTACCACGAGAATTGGAACGTGTACGCCAAACGCGTGGCCTGCCCCACTCACCTCATGGAAGTGACGGGCTGCAAGCTTCCGCCAGAGCCCGGCCTTCCGGAGGCAGATCCCTCCGTGCTCACAGCAAGCGCTGCCGCCGCGGCGGGGTTCAGTAGCGGCTATCACACCACCACGATGCAGGACTGCTGCATGCCCACGTGCGCCTGGTCGAACAACGTCCAGGTGGAAACCGTAGATGGCTACAACTCGTTCTACTCATGCCTGGAGGATGGCACACCAGTCACGCAGTAGGGCGTAGTGAACGCCCCCCAAGTCCCGGCGAACAGGTGCCCCACCTGGCGTTCGTTACCAGGTGGGGTCGCCAGCTCGACTCGGACGGGCCCAGGTGTCCCCGCGCACCCCGCCCACTTCGCGCAAACCCGCGGTTAGCTGTCCAATCCGGGCACAGGGAAACGTCGGCACAGCTCAGCCGTTTGTTGGGCGATACCTGCCAGATCTGCGCCCGGCTTGATTGTCGCATCGATCCAGGCGGCGATACGCTTCATCTCGGCGGGCCCAAAACCTCGACTGGTGACGGCTGCGGTACCCAACCGGATCCCACTTGGATCCGAGGGCTTTCGGGTCTCGCCGGGCACTGTGTTGTAGTTCAACACAAGGCCGGCCTGTTCCATGGCCACGGCAGCTGGCTTGCCAGGGATCCCCTTGTTGGTGAGATCGATGAGCAGCAGGTGATTGTCCGTACCCCCGCTGATCAGTTGGAAACCGCTCGCGGACAGCTCCGCCGCGAGAACCCTAGCATTCTCCACCACCTGCTTCGCGTACGCCTTGAACGCGGGCTGTGCTGCCTCCTTGAGGGCAACGGCGATGGCCGCGGTCGTGTGATTGTGCGGCCCGCCCTGCACACCTGGAAACACCGCCTTGTCGATAGCCTTCGCGTGAACGCCCTTGCTCAGGAGCATGGCGCCGCGCGGGCCCCGCAGGGTCTTGTGCGTCGTGGTGGATACGACATCCGCGTAGGGGACGGGATTCGGATGGACGCCACCCGCCACCAGTCCTGCGAAGTGGGACATGTCCACGAAAAGCAGTGCCCCCGATTCGTCCGCAATGGCTCGGAAACGCTCGAAATCGAGCTGTCGGGGATAGGCGGAGTGCCCCGCGACGAGGATCTTGGGTCGATGCTCAAGAGCTAGCCGGCGGATGTCGTCGTAGTCGAGCAGTCCAGTGGATGGGGAGAGACTGTAGTGGACCGCGTTGAAGTACTTGCCACTGATGCTGGCCTTGGAACCGTGAGTGAGATGTCCGCCGTGGCTCAGGTTCAAGCCGAGAATGGTGTCGCCGGGTTTGATGAAGGCCAAGTACACGGCGAGGTTAGCCGGCGAGCCAGAGTAGGCCTGAACATTGGCGTGCTCGGCCCCGAAGAGCTCCTTGGCGCGCTGAATGGCCAGACTCTCGAGAGCGTCGCAGTTGACCTGGCCTTGGTAGAAGCGCGCTCCGGGATATCCCTCCGAGTACTTGTTGGCGAAGACCGAACCGGTCGCCTCGAGGACTGCCTTGGAGACGTAGTTCTCGCTGGCGATCAGGCGAATGGTGGTGCGCTGATACGACTCTTCTGCGCGCACAAGCTGGGCAACTTCGGGGTCGGACGAAAACAGGGCTGACGTCGGGACTGACATGGAATGACTCCTTCAATCGATCGCCCAGACGCGCGGCAGTTCCGTCCGCATTCCCTCGGGGTGCTCCCCGCTAGCGTCAGTTGTGCGGACGCCAGACAGTCTAGGGCATTACTCGAGATTGGCCAGTCCCGGTTTCTGAGCCGCTCGCCACCGGAACCCTATTCGGAGGTGCGCGTGATTCACCCCGCCATCCGAGCGCCCGATCATCGCCGACGCAGGTGCGGCAGTCCCAAGAGCGTCGAAGTGGTCGGAGCTCCAGCTCTTTTTCCCGTTCTGGGCTCTTCCGTCCTCGCTCTAGCCCGGGGGCCAGAAGCCCCACGCCCCCGTGAAGACCTGAACCCCCTCCCGCGCTCGAAGGCGGGCGACCAGCCCAGCCTTAGGCGTCGAGACTCGGAGCCCCCCCCGATCCCCGCCTTGGCGCGGGGACGGCTGCACCTCAACCGAGGAGGAGCGAGCCGCCCCGTCACCGTCGTCAGAAGGCGTCGTACACCGCGGACGCTGTCACGTAGGTGTCGATGGGCGTCACGTCGCAATCCATGAGCGTCGTGAACTCGACCTGCGCCACTTTCCAGAAGTCGTTGGGCGAGTCATCCCCCGCCGAGGTGCCGGCGAGCGCGCGACTCACATACGTGGCCTGGGGAACAGCATCCGAACCACAGAAGATCCTCACTGTAGCGACACGCCCTTCGGCATTGGCATAGTTGTGAATGCCGATCGTGTAGGGGGTCCCGAGAGCCGGCGTGTCGATTCGGATGTTTTCCGGACCGTACGAGCTCGTGTTGTCCGTGTCGAGCGCAGCTCCCCACGCGACGGTTCGATATCCGTAGTAGCAGTCGTCGTAGTCGGTGCTCTGGGTGAACCACGGCGTCATATCAGCGTTGTGCAGGTGTAGGTCAACGTCGCCAGCGCCGTCCCAGGTGAGCTCGACGCGGAACCCGTGCGGCAGAGAGTGCACCGTAGTCGTGCACGTGAGGGTTCGGCCCGCACTGGCGGTGCCAGTGACCTGAATGAGGTAGTCCCCCACGATGAACGGTTGGAACGACTCCGTGGAGGACATGGGGGAGGTTGGCGACCACACAACGGAGTCCGCACCACCCGTGGGGCCATCAATCACGGCCCAAGACCACGCGGTAATGTCGACGCCCGACGCCGTCAGGAGCACTGAGGAGCCAGCCAGAATCGATACCTCACTCGGGCAGACGAGATCTCCGCACTCCTCGTCTATCGAACCGTCGCAGTCGTCATCGAGCCCGTTGCCGCAGACCTCTGCGACGGGCAGCACCTGGCCGGTACAGGTGTCCCAATTCGTGCCACCATCCGCATTCGTGATGCAGCGTTGGGTTCCCGGCGAGCACAGCCCGATCTCAGTCGTTCCAGCTGGACCCGTGTAGCACTCCTGCTGGTCGCCTGCGTTGCAGAGGCAGCCTTCGTCGGTCGTGCCGTCACAATCGTTGTCGACACCATCGCAGACCTCGCTCGTGGGCCCCACCTCGCCTTCGCAATCCCCCCAGTCGGTGGACGTCTCGTCAGCAGCAGCCACGCAAACCTGCTGACCGTCGCGACAGGCCCCGACCCTCCGTGTCTCGCTCGGGCCAAGATAGCAGGCCTGGTTCTCTCCCACCTCACAGATGCAATCGGGATTGGGTGCACCGTCACAGTCGGCATCGACGCCATTACACGTCTCTACCGCGGGCAGGACCTCGCCGTCACAGGCACCCCAATCGGACCCACCACCGTCCCGAGCAAGGCAGATCTGCTGGCCCTCTTGACAGAGGCCAACGCCCGCGGTCTCCGACGGCCCCCCGTAGCAGGCCCGCGTGGCGCCGATATCACACGCGCACCCGGTGTCGGCGTCACCGTCGCAGTCGTAGTCCTCACCGTCACACAGCTCTGGCTCTGGGAGTACTTGCCCTTCGCAAGGTGACCACCCGACGCCAAATTCGGTATCGATGCAAGTCTGAGTCCCCTCCTTGCAGTCTGCGACGCCCTCGGTGCCGTCGGGGCCGTCGTAGCAGCTCCGCGTCTCCCCAAGCTCGCAGTCGCACCCGGAGTTCGGCTCGCCGTCGCAGTCGTAGTCCTCACCGTCACAGCGCTCGGGTTCTGGAAGCACTTGACCCTCGCACTCGGTCCAATCCGAGCCGTCGTCGGTCTCGACGCATTCCTGCGTACCAGCGCGACACGCCGCGACACCCTCGGTGCCATCAGGCCCGTCATAGCACTCCCGAACCTCCCCCAAGATGCAGTTGCAGCCGGAATCCGGCTCCCCGTCGCAGTCGAAGTCGGTACCCGGTTCGATACTGCAGTCGAGCGGCTGCGGGGCGCCAGCGCCAACACAAGCGCGCCAGTTCGCGAGCTCGCCTCCCGCGCACGCCTGCTGACCCATGGTACAGACGCCATTCCCGGCCTGATCTGGGCGGCCGTCGTAGCACGGTTGGGTCTCCCCACCTTCGCAGATGCAGCCCTCATCAACCTGCTGATTGCAGTTGTCGTCGAGCCCGTTCCCACAGGTCTCTTGCTTGGCGCAGGCGTACTGGTCGTCATCGTCGTCGCCAGCACGGCCAGCGCCCCCCGCGACGCCCGAGTCGTCCGAGCCGCCGTTCTCCGATTCGCCGTTGAGGTCGAGATCGACGTCTGAAGGAGAGCCCGCTTCACCCGAGTCTCGTCTCCCCGCCGCCGACGCATTCCCATCAGCACCGCCACCGCCCGCGTCACCGCCCGCGCCGGCCTCATTCGAGGACGCACCGTCTTTCTTGTCATCACCCCAGAGGCCAAAGCCGTCCGAGCATGCCGTAAGCAATAGGACGCAAGCGGCAAGTGAACCCAAAGCAGCACCGTAAGCTCTGTCTCGAAGCATCGCGCGCTCCTCTCCCAACGTACTCCCCTTCCCCGCGGTCTTCAATCTCGCGCCCACGCTACCACGTAAGCTAGAGGACGCCACCGTGGTGACGCTCCGCTCGACTCTCCGCTCGAC
>CAYRKE010000051.1:4239-10228 GCA_964424695.1 uncultured Polyangiaceae bacterium | reverse complement strand
CACGTAAGCTAGAGGACGCCACCGTGGTGACGCTCCGCTCGACTCTCCGCTCGACGCTCCGCATCCTGGGACATGCCAATGCCTCGAGTCAGTCGCGATGCCATCAGGCCTCGGCCTCGTTTCGCTATGAAATGATTGAGGATGATTGTCAAGACACTGCAACTGGACGATTAGACGCGAATCCGAGGAGCGCCCGTATCCGGTCTCGAATCGTCCCAAAAGCCTGGACATGTTCTGCCGTCCACGGGCCCGCGGTCGGGATGAGAGCCAGGGAGACCTCTGAATGGCTTGCCGCGTCTCTTCCGCACCTCGGCCGCCCGAGAGCTCCCACGATTTCTCATGGGCCTCGCCAGCCGAGAACGTCGTGTCGCTCAGACGCCACGAGCTGTCGCTCGGAGCCTGCTTCTGCACCGCGCCTTGGGGGCTGCCCGACGGCGCCGCAGCGCCAGCGTGCCCGCCAATGCGGCGACCCACCCAAGCCCCGCCCCCTTGTGCCCCGCTCCGCTGACCGAGCATCCCCCTTCGTCGGAGCTCGGCTGGTCCCCGGTGCTCGCGCCCACGGTGGCCCCCGTCTCCGATACGCCTGCCTCGGGATCCACGACAGAGCTCGTCGCGCCAGAGCTCGCGTCCGGGGTCGACGTCGAGCCCGTCGTGCTGGCGCCCGCGCCACCTGTGCCAGAAGACGTTGGAGCAGCATTGCCCGTCTCGGAGCTCGTCGCAGCCCCAACTCCACCCATGGAATCGAAGGACCCGATGCGGCCGCCGGTCCCACCGGTCTCGAGCTGAGTGCCGCCCCCGGTCACGGTAGAGTTGCCACCGCTGCCAGCAGTGCTTCCACCCGTGGTGACGGAGCTTCCGCCGCTCGATCCGACGGGATCGGCGCCGCCGTCCGCCGCCGGATCCGGCTCGACAGGCTCGACCGACGGAGAGCCGCCATCGCCGATGGAATCCGCCCCGATGTGTGCCACCGCTACGGCGTCCCCGATGTCACCCACCAGGCGAGACTCGACGCGCCGGCTTCGCGAGCTCTCGAGCCAGCGCACGTAGCTGAGCAGCATCTGCCCCTCAGGACCCGCGGTGAGGGTGGGCCAGCCATAGTCACCCAAGAAGAGCGGTTCGGCCGCACCGAGTGAACCGTCCGGAGACACCGTGCGCGACCACATCGCGGTGCGATCCGCTGCCCAAACGACCACGAAGGCTGCGCCGTCCCAAGCAATCGCGGCAGCCCCCTCAACAGCCGGATCGGCAAGACGGAACGCCTCCCCCCAACCCTCGCCCCTGTCGAGGATACGCCCCATCAGAGCCTCGGTCGCGCCGTCTTTCCAGCTAAACAGCATCTGCTGCCCGTTTCCGCTGGCGCTGGTCGTCACTATCCCGCCCACCACGGGCTCGAACTCGTCCGCGACGGTGCCATCCGCGGCGAGCACCAAGACAGCACCGTCGATCGAGGTTCCGTCGATCTCCTGGCCGGAATAGGCCACCACGTACTCGCTTCCGAGTGGCTCCATCGTCCAGCGCGGACGCGACACCGTGACGAGCTGGGTCGGAGAACCGTCTGGAGCGCCCGCGGCGTCGAAAAGCTGGCTCCAGATCTCGTTGTCGTTGCCGACCCCGTTGTCACCAGCGCTGTAGAGTGCCACGAAGTTCTCGCCGTTGCTCGACGTGCCGTAGCTCATCTCAGCGCCAGCGGCCCATGTCACGGGGGCGGAAAGGGCGCCAGATGGATCCAGCGTCCGCCTGTAGCCGGAGTTCGCCTCGTAGTTCCACCAGGTGATGAGGGTGGTTTGGCCATTGCTGGCCATGCTCACCCCTGTCGTCTGCTCCGGACCGTCTGCAAGTATAATGCCGTCGGGGGTCAGGTTGTTTCCGGCATCGTCGATGCGGACGCTGCGCAACTGGTCGACGCCCAAATCGTCCCCGGCACGCTCGTCGGAGTACCCAAGAACATACTGGGAACCGTCCCAGACCGACGAGAATAGGATCTGGGCATTCGGCACCGGCGTGAGCTCCAGCGCGCCGGGCTCGAGAACGGTCAGATCGGAACTCAAGAAACGCCCGACGATTCCGTCACCCACGTAGGCAAGGGAGTAACGATCGTTGCCCCAGCTCAAGTCGATGTCCCAAGCTTGATAGACGCGAGACCCGGTCCCAAGCGCGACGTCTGCCGCGTCCACGGAGCTTCCGTCTGCCCTCAGTCGAGTGCCGTAGATGCCGGGTTCGGTGTCCCGATCATCGCTCCAGACCACGAGGTATTGGCTGCCGTCGTATGCAACGGCGGGCGCCCGAGCCGTGGCCGGGGAACGCGAGATGGCAAACTCGGACGCGCGGACCTCGCCGTCAGTGCCGATGATACTGCCAAGAATGGCGCCGTTGACGGACTCGGACCACACCGCCAAGAACTCCGCCCCACCGGCGGCGACGGAGACATCGACCGAGCTGGTGGTCTCGCCGGAGATCAGGATGCCCCCCGGATCCAGAACCTGCCCCGCCGCGTCGAACCGCGCAGCGTAGACCCGCCGCACGTCGCCAACGGCCTGCTCGAATACTGCCACGCCCACGTCGCCCACCATGGCCAGTGAAGAGCGGTTGGTCGTACTGCCCGTGGTGACCGTGGTCTTCGAACCGGGAACGACCGCTCCGTCGAGGGCGACACGAGCGAGGCCGAGATCGCCGTCGCACCAAGTGACGGTGAAGTCAGTCCCATTGAACACGACCGAGCCGTAGTAGCCGCCCTGCGCCACGAGGACGGGTTCGCTCACGAGTGTCCCGTCAGAGCGGAACCCCTGAGCGTAGACGCCGCCCTGGTCGCTGAAGTCGTCGTATACGGCCAGGAAGATGCCCCCTCCGTAGGCAACGTCGGCGTAGGCTTGATTGGGCGCCCCATCACCGTCTTCGCCGAGACGAATCCATTCGTCCATGTCCAGCACGGTGCCGAACTCGTCGTAACGCACACCGCGGATGCGACCGCCGTCGTAGAACACGACCGCGCTGTTCGTTCCATCGTTGGCCACGCCCAGATACGCCCCGGTCGAGTACTGGAACGGCACCGGCGGATCGGTTCCGATAACCTCAGCACTCACCGTGAGCGCCTGAGCAACTGTGCCCAGCGCCACCCCCTTCCGCTCCGCCTCACCGCACCCGACCAGGGCCGACGCCGCAATCCCGAGCGCAAGCCATGAAACGCCACACCCCGCAGAAGAAAATCGACTAAGCATGCTCACTCCCTCTCCGGTACTTCGGTATTCCGCCACCCGGAAGCCGGCGCGCTACGCCTCGCCGGGTCTGGATCTCCCCGGTCCCAACCACGAAAAGCGATTCGGTATAGCGCGGCCCCGACTGCTCGGCAGCTGCGCTCCACGCCTCGCCCTTCCGGGGGCTCGCCCACGAGACGCCAACTACCATGAAATCGCTAACATTTTCCCCAAGCTAGGTTCATGGGCCGCGGGGGGCCCAGGCATACACTTGCCCGGTTGCAGGGGGGTCCATTCGCTCCTGAGCTCCGTGCGCGGCCAGAGCCGACCTGACTGCGGGGACCGGGCCGAATCGACCCGAGCCGCAACGAGTCTATTCGCTGGTCGGGGCTCCGGTTGCTCGTGGCGCGCGACCGTTCGCGTCGCCTGCCGCACCGCCACTCGTCGCAACCAACGAAAAAGAGCGGTTCACCAGATTCCGGTGAACCGCTCTTCGCTCCAGGCTCGAAAGGGGGACGGCGACTCAGTTCGTCAGCGGCGGAGAATCCCAGCTGAGATCTTCCTCCAGAGTGGGAGTCGCCCACTCGATCCACTCAGCCAGATCAGCCGTGGCCACCGCCGCCGGCTCGATGCTCCCGTCCGGCGGATCCGTCTTGGTCAGGTGGGCACGGATGGCGCGCCTCAGCGGCTCTTCCTGTGAGTCGTAGAACGTGCAATGGTTGTGCGGATCGGTCGCGTTGCCACCGTGATAGGCGACGTTCTTCTCTACGCCAAGCGCCTTGTAGACTTCACCACCGGCTGCCGTAGCCGCGTGTTGGGCAACGGACCCCAACTCGCCGATCCGCGAATTGTCCAGCACTAGCAAACCGCGCGGTGCGTACATGGCGACCAGAGAGTGGGTGTCTACCGGGATAGTATTCACGTTGTTCCTGTAGTTGCCAAAGGCGGTTCCAAACCAGCCCTGAGCCTCGGACCAGGCCGACGCCAGGGACTGAGCGGCCTTGCCGTTCGGCCCCATCGGGTTCGTGTTGACGATTCGGAAGGCAGACACCCCGCCGGTGCCGGATTCCTGGGGAATCCCCAGGGCAATCCGCTCATCGAAGGCACCGATGGTGAACGCCCCCTTCCCCAGCCTGGAACAACCCGTCACGCCAATCGCCGTGGGATCGATGATGTCGTTCCGCCCCGCATCCCGCTCGTCCACCAGGACATCAATGATCCGGCTGACCCCCCAGGCCCATCCAACCTGAGCGCTGGCACCGGTGCTACCGTAGATGTCCGAGAACAAGCCGGACCTGCTGGTCTCACTGGAAAGCGTGGTGTTGTTGTAGTTGATGGTGGCGACGCCCTCCTCGGAGAGGATGGAGCCCCTCAAGCTGCCTCCACCCAGCCCAATGATGGCTGGAACGGGGCCGCCGGAGTTCGCCGGTACGCCGCTCACTTGTACGGAGAAATCAATGCTCTTGTTGTTGTGCTCGACATGCACCGAGATGGACGTCTTGCTGACCGTGCCGGTCACGACATCAGGCCTACCCGGCTTTTCACCGTGAATGTAGGTCTCAACGGCCTTCTTCAGCTCGGCCCTGCGGCAACGCCACTCGGACCTCTTGGACATCCGCGTGCCGTCGAAAAACTCGAACAGGTCGGGGAGCTTGGGTTCATTGACTTCCTGAGGCTCGCCGATGTCGCAGTCCTCCCCAGAGAACTCGACGAAGTCCGGGTTGTAGACATCGCCGGTCGGACCACCACCGGTGCTGGTTCCCGTCTGCCCGCCGGTGTCGCTGACGCCACCGAACCCGCCGGCGCTGCTCCCTCCGCCAGAGGTCGAACTCGTGCCACCAGCGGGGCTAGCCCCCCCGCTGCCGGTAGCTCCGCCGCTACCGGTGGCTCCGCCCGTTTCCGTGTTCGGCGTGCACGCCCACTGGCCAGACGCGTCGCACTGACAGGTCCGACTAGTCCGAACGCATGGCTGGGTGTCCACCGCGGGATCGCAAGCGTCCCCCGTATCCACGCCCTGAACGCAGGAGCCAACGGCCGTGCCCGTCGCTCCGCCGGTTGCCGACGAGCCTCCGCCAACCCCGCTGCTTGTGCCACCGCCCAGGCCACTCGACCCCCCACCAACCCCAGTGCTACCACCTGCCGGTTGCTCAATGCCCGTGGCGCCCCCTGTGCCGCTACGCCCACCGGTGGCCGGGTTGATGATGGTGCCGGTGCCACCGCCCGTGCTCGGTGCCCCGCCGAGCCCTGTCGAACCGCCCGTCCCGAGTGGGCCTCCGCCGCCGGTGCCCCCGCCCATCATGGTGGAGCCCCCAGTCGCCGGGGTCGCCGTCGAATTGCTGGCGCCGCCAGTGCCCGAGAGAGCACCACCCGTCCCTGGAACTCCAGAGATGGCGCCCCCAGTTCCCGTGATCGCCCCCCCTGTACCCGGAGCTGCACCGCCTGCCCCAGTGGAATTTTCGCCATCGTCGCCGGATGAGCACGCGAATCCCAGGAGGGAGAGAGCCGCCAAGACTGACCATTCGAGCGCTCGAGAACGCGCGGGTGTTGCCATGACGTTCTTATACCCACAACTTCGCCCTCTGATCTCGGACGGCGCTTTTCCTGTCCACAGTACGCGCGTCGCCGTGCTTCTTCGTTCACATCGCAGGATTATGGCGACCCATGCAGTTTCTTACACCCCCAACTCCGTCTCCGGCATACAGGTCCGGCGCGACGCTGTGCCGCCAGCTGTCTACCACCAGCGCAGGTCCGGCGCGACGCTGTGCCGCCAGCTGTCTACCACCAGCGCAGGTCCGGCG
>CAYRKE010000051.1:0-4139 GCA_964424695.1 uncultured Polyangiaceae bacterium | reverse complement strand
CGACGCTGTGCCGCCAGCTGTTCACCACCAGCGCAGGCCCAGCACAACACCCGCACTCCAGGGAGTTGCCCACGGCATAGCCGACGGCGCGATGCCATGCGAGCTCCACCGAGCGCGAGCAGTGCGACGAGCATCCCGCGCGCCACGAGGGCCCGCCGGGCTCCCAGGGCTGGGCGGAACGCTTCTGGCCAACTCATCCGCGCTGGGCCACAGCCAGTAGGTGACGCCGGTGGCGAGGGCGACTCCCGCTGCCGAGAGGAACCCCACCGCAGCCACGGTCTCCATTCGCGCGCGACGCCAGTCGACGTCGTCGAGCTCGGCACACTCGTCCGGCCTGCTCCGAATGCTATCTGTGCAGATCGTGTCGGGATCGCGCCCGCTCTCCACGGCGATCGCGTCGATCCGCCCCACGAGCGTGTCCGCTTCATCCGAGCGCGCGTGGGCCTGCCACAGCCCCACGCCACCTGTGACAGCGCCGGCCAGAGTAAGGGCCGCCCCCCCCAGAAGTACGTATTCGCGCGGGCCCAGCGCAGAATGCTGAGGAGCCTCCGGAGGCGCCAAGACGCGTGCCGACGGATCCTCACGCAAGGGTGGAGGCGGCGACATCGCGAGGAGTCCGGCAGCCGACACCGTCGGTTCCGGAAGCTCCAGGCTCACTTGCCCTTCGCGACCCACCGCGACGTCGACATGCAGGCCTGGAGACAGGCGATTCTCGAGCCTCGCCACGAATCGGTGCGGCCCAGACGCGAGCCACACGTCGCGGGGCAACGGTCCAATAACCTTGCCGTCTACTACGAGGACGGCCCCCGGAGCGTTGGTCTTGACGGCGACCCTGCCGAGTTGCTTCCGACACGCTTCGAGCTGCGCCATCACCGCGGTTCGCTTTTCCAGAGCGGTCTCCTCCAAATGCTGAAGGAAGAACTCCCAGTGGACGGCAGCATCGGCGTAACGACCGAGCTTCATTTCCACCACGGCGAGGCTCCCGGCCAAGGCATAGTGCTTCGACCGCCGAAATGCCTCACGAAACGCCTCGTGAGCCGTTTCGAAGTCCTCGCGCTTCACGGCATCGCGACCGCGCTCTGCATACACCTCGGCCCCAGTGCCGTCATCGGATTCGGTCCCCGGAAGCGTCAACGCGTCGATCGCGTCAAGGGGGCCAGATGCTGTCTTCGTGCCGCCGCCAGGAGCCCCATCCAGAGGCAACTCCGCCCGGCTCTGGGCAGACAGGGTGGTGAGCAGCGCCAGGCCCACCGCCGCGGCGTGGGCGGCACGCGCCCCATGACTGGACCAGGACGGGACGCCACACCGGAGAGAGAGTGTGCTGAGGTGAGAGCGCTCGTTCATAGTCTTCGTCTCGACACCGGCACGCCCGGCCTCCCTAGAAGGTGCCACCGATCAAAAGCTCGCTCCCGCGTGGCGCCACGCGGGCACCGAACCGAAGACTGGTCTCTGAACCAGCGGTATCCCGCGAATCCTGATCCGGACGCACCATGAAGAAGTACGCGGTTGTCCCAACGAGCCCGAGCCCTGCCACGATGAAGCTCCCAAGTTCATACCGTCCGTAACTGTCATAGCTGCTGTTGGCGTCGCGAAGCGCGCGACAGTCGCTGCTGGCGCTAGCTTCCCCTGCGCAGCCATGCTCCCCAACCTGATCACGCAGCGCGGCCGCATCCTCAGACTCTGTGCTGCGAAGCGACTCGAACGCGAACCCCATGCTCACGCCGACGAGCGTCACTGCGCCGCCCGCGATGACCGGGGTCCACCCGCGATACCACGGTCTCGGCGCCACCGGCCCCGGATCTGCGGGCCCGCCGCTGCCCGCCCCCACGCCCGCCACGGACGCCGCCTCCCCGTGAGCCCGTTCGGGCAGCAACGTCACAGAACGGCTCTGGCGCTCGCCGGGGTGGAGCGTGAGGCTCCACGCCTCAGGCTCGAACCCCTCGAGCCTCACCTCGAAATCGTGAGCTCCGGGTGTGACGAATAGCCCCGCCACCCGCGCCGACGCGGGTACGATGCGACCATCCACCAACACGGTTGCCCCCGCATTGGCCACGATCAGGTCCACGATGCCGAGCCGCGCCTCGCAGAGCCCCAGAACCTGCTCGGCACGCTGGGCCGTCGCCGTGTCTTCTCGCGGCGGGACGTTTTCGAGGCCGTAAGCGAGGGCCTCGGCCGCTTCGCGGTAGTGCTCGAGATTGTACTCCACAAGGCCCAGATTCAGCGCCACGTCGTAGCTTGGCTTCTCGGACCAGAGCGCGCTCAGAAGCTCCCGCGCTTCCGGCCACCGCTCCTCCTGCATGGCACGCATGGCGGATTCGAAGGACGTCCGCCTGACCTCGTGGCGCCCCACGGACGGCCCCGATCCACTTGGTGCGGAGAGAGCCGGCGCTGCGTCCGTTGGGTCGGCTGCCCACGCGCGCTGCGGGAGGAGCACTGCTGCGAGCGAGCCAAGCAGAACGCCGACGTGAACCCTGGCGAAGAAGCCCGGAAGACGCGAGCCTCTGACCGTGACGCCGACGTCACGGTGTATTCGACTGAGAAACGGCTTCATGGAAGTGATGGGCACGGTCTTGGTCGCCCTCCGGAGCGGTGTCGTGAATTGGGGAGCCCATCCAGGACTCGAAAGGGTCTTATCCGATTTTTCATGGGACGTCGCGTATCGGATGAACTCCTGAGCCGGTTTCCGATGATTCGACACCATGACGCTCATTCCGCCCGTCCGAGCTCGAGCTCCGGTGCCGTGATGCCCTCACCACCGACTAGCTCCGGCATGGCCACGCCACCGTAGTCGTGGAATCCGCCGGGCGCCGGGGTGTCTGCCACGCTGGCCCGCACCCCGGTGATGCTGGGGGCCGCTCCGACGTATGCGAGCCCCAGGGAAGGCCCGCCGGCTCCGCCGGAGCCCCATCCACCATACCCTCCACTGCCCCCCATACCGCCGCGGCACGCGGGCGTGGCATCCGAGAGCGCGGCTGTGCTTCCGCCCGAGCCGCTAAGTCCGCGATCGCCTCCGGCCTGGCCGTGGCCTCCCCAGCCACCAGCGCCACCACTCGACGCGCGAAGCGTCACGTTCAGGAGGGTCATGGGGGAGTCCACGAGGGCCAAAGCGATGCTGGCGCCTCCCCCGACTCCCCCTTTCCCACCGGTCCCCCCGCAGCCACCAGTGCCGCCACCGCCTCCGGACGCACCGCTAAGCCCTTCCCCACTCGTGCAGCTGCTTGACGCGAGCGCCCCCCCACCTCCTCCGCCCCCCTGTCCGGCGTGCCCGTGAGCACCCGGATTGCCGTCCCTGGTGACGTACCCGGCTCGGCCGAGCCACCCGACGCCGAACACGGGCGCTCCGGGTTCGCCAGATTCCCCGTCCTCACCCGTCTCGCCATCGCGGCATCGGAGTTCGCCCCCGGCGTCCTCGCGACCCCAGTTCTCGACCATCAAGGGCTCGCCGGATTCTCCTGGTTCAGCTTCCTCGTCCGACGCCGATGCGCCGTCGCCACCCTGCCCGCCCCGACTCGTCTCGCCATCTGGACACGTCACGTCGACCGCTGCGCCTCCAGCGGGGTCTCCGGAACATGCGTCGTGACCAGCGCTACCTTCCAACCCCGCTGGTGCGCCGTCGCTCCAGTCCGCGGCTGTTGTCCCACCGTCCCCGCCGCGGCCAGCCTCCAGCACCACGTTCTCGAGTCGCACGGCCGGGCTGTCTACGGCAAGGATGGGAATGGAGCTTTCTCCGGGGTGGGTCGCGTCGACGGTTTCGACGACGAGTCCATTGAGCTCGAGACCCCCGCTCTCGGGGTCGAACCCCTCGAGGCGCACCCCGACGGGCGCGGCTGAGACTAGCCTCGCCCGGAGCGTGTCGTCATACGTCCACACGCCGCTCTCGCCCGAGCAGCTCATGCTGCCGTAGATCGCCACTCCTCCGGCGTTCTCCGGGGTCAGCGCCAAGGGTGGGTCGAGCCGAGCCCCAAAGGGGTACTCGCCAGCATCGGCGCAGAGATACACCGCCCGCCGCGCGTCACCCGCCGCGATGCGGTCGAGCGCCTCCTCGAGCGTCTTCAGGGGCGACGTTGGAGTGCCCGATGCGTGATCGTCTCCCATCGGCGACACAAAATACCCCCACTCCTCTCCCAACCCGCACCCGG
>CAYRKE010000050.1:0-41965 GCA_964424695.1 uncultured Polyangiaceae bacterium | reverse complement strand
GCTGCGCACTAGGGACGAATCTCACCCAGTACTCGGAGGAAGTTGCCGCCAAGCACTTTCTTCACGCGGGAGTCACTCCAGCGCCTGTCGAGCATCCGCTGAACCAGGCGCGGCAGCGTGAGACAGTTGCTGAGGTCGCGGGGCGGCAGTATGGCACCGTCCCAGTCGCTACCGAGGGAGACGTGGTCCTCACCAACCAGATCGACCACGTGGGCCATGTGCTCCACGACCGTGGCGCTCGTGACGGGGCTGGTGGGTCGGGCCAGGAAAGGCGTGTGTAGCAGGATTCCGACAACTCCCCCTCGGTTTGCCACTGCGCGAATCTGGTCATCGTCGAGGTTTCTCCAGTGCGAATGGACACCGCTGACGCCGGTGTGACTGACGACGACGGGCGTATCGGATCGTTGCAGCGCGAGCGCCTGCCAGAAACCCTGCTTATGGATGTGGGCGAGGTCGACCAGGACGTGGCTGTCGGCAAGCGCGCCGAGCAGCGGCGGACCATCGCGTCCCAGTCCGTGGTCCCGGCAGGAACCAAGGGGAGAACTCGTGGCCCCGATGGTCGACGAAGTCAGATGCACCAAGGTAACGAGGACCAGCCGTTGTCCCAGTTCTTTGCAGAGGATTTCTGGGTCTGCCGCGAGCGCGTTGGCGCCCTGGATGCCCAGAAAGGCGGCATGCCGCTTGGCACCCCGGGCTTCTCGGTACTGAGCAAGGGTGGTCACGAGCGAGATGGGCAGGGGGCTTCGCGCAATCAGATCGCTCAGCTCCTGGATGTTGCGCTTGAGGGTGCGAAGCCGCGAGCGCTCCGCACGACAAGGGTTGGTGGTCACGATCCACACTGCGCCCGATAGTCCACCCGCGATGGCACGCGGAAAGTCCGCGTGCCCGAGCATGTAGCGACCGAGTGGCCCTCTCTCGTGCCATCGCCCGAGGTCGTAGCCACACAGTCTCGTCCAGATGAAGGAATCGAGGTGGAGATCGATGCACTCGGCCTCGAGCGTCAGCGCGACGGCGTCGACGGAGACGCCCAGCATTCTCGCCCATTCGGTGCGGTCGAGCTTAAGCGGGATAGGGGCCTCGACTCCGCTGGTTGGGAAGGGTTTCACAGTCCGCGGGGAACGGAATCGAGGTCCAGAGCGTTCAGGGCGTGCCGGATCAGTGCACTGCGGTTGGCCTTCGTGAGCCCCCGTGCCTTGAGGTGATCGACCATGGCATCGAGGCGCTTCAGGTCCTCCGTGTACATCGAGATGCAGATCACCTTGTAGTGGGTCGGCTTGGGCGCCTCGGGGTCCTTGCGGACTGTCTTCGGGCGATCGTAGTAGAAACTCGAGGAGAGCACCCCTTCCACATCCTGCGGATCGAGGACTCGCGCCGCGGCCTCCTGGAAATTGCTTCGCTCAGTCACGCCGCACCTCCCGCTCGCTCCTGCTGTTCGGTCGACTCGCTTCGCGTCAGGCGCTCAACGACCTGTTCGTAGTCCATCGCTGCGTTCGAGCCCGGGGCGTACTCGAACACGCTCTGGCCCTGAGCTGGCGCTTCCTTGACCTTGATAGTGGTTCGGACGGGGCTCAAGCATCGGGAACCGAAGTTCTGTCGAAGGGTGTCCAAGGCCTCGCGACATACGAGCGCGCGGGAGTCGTAGAGCGTCGGAAGCACGCCCCAGAGTCTTACGGGATGGTTCAGGTGGCGGTTGACTTGCTTGATGGTTCGCAGAACCTGACGCACCCCGATGAGGGATAGGTAGTCGCAGGCCACCGGACAGAGCACGGCGTCTGCGAATACGAGAGCGTTCTGATTCATCAGCGATAGGCTTGGGGAACAGTCAACAATGATATGGTCGTAGTCCGCCTTCGCGGACGCGAGTCGGGTGGCGAGTATCTGGTCGCGCTGCTGGCGCCCCGCCAAGAAGAGCTCGGCGGCCGCGAGAGTCTCGTCTGCAGGGAGTACGTCGAGCGATGGGCGTGCTTGAATAACTGCCTGAGCGTAGGGCTGTCCCAACACTAATACGTGGTACAGGGACCGAGACATCGTGAGTCCCAGCGACACGGCAACGTTCCCCTGGCCGTCGGTGTCGACCAGCAGAACGCGCTTCCCTCGCATGGCAAGCCCATGGGCAAGCGTGACTGCCGTGGTGGTTTTCCCGGTGCCGCCCTTGTGGTTGAAGACGGCCAGCGTCCTGGGGCCACCGGAGAGCTCTGCGTCAATCCGTCTCCATGAGACCGGCACTGCGGCTCTTCGCGGCAGACTGGTGAGGGGCACTATCTCCCCGGGGGGCGGGGTGTCGCTTGTGGACGACGGTTCGACTGCAGCGGGGGGGCACGATGCGACTGCCGGGGCATGTGTTGCCCTCTCGGTTACTGGTGATGAAGCTGCCGAACTCGGCACAGAGACTTCTGCAGCCGCGCGGGTCTCAGCGGCGACTCGCTGTCCCAGGGAGTGATTGCCGGCAAGTCCGATCAGCTTGGCTCGACAGCTTTGGCCGCACGCATACTGGCGTCTTCCGCGGAGAAAGAGCACCTGCGAAGCAAGCTCGACCTGGAACTCGCTGTGGCAGGCGGAGCAGGTAGCCGTGCGATTCGAGTCTTTGCTTGCCAGACTCTGATCGAAGCACGAACGCGAGCAGAACCACTGCTTGACCAGACGAGTCCCACCAGCTGGGTCCGGTTCGGTGCGCTCTTCGACCTGATAGCTGAGCTGCGGCGAGAACTCGCTCCCGCATATGGAGCAGCGTGACTTGTTTGGACTCATGGCAATGAGGTGCCTTTCGCCTTGAAGTAGTTATCGAAGCGTGACAGTCCCATTGGCACGACGCTGAAGTCATGGCCAAGTTTGCGGCGTCGGAGTTGGACCGTTCGAGCGCGGGGTTGACGCGAGACGGAAAGGTTCTGGATTGCCCTGTCCCAAACCGACGGACGTGGGAGCAACACTCAGAGCGATCGCGGGGGGCGCGGTCCTCTAGCGATCGGCGCCTGCAGCCAAGAACTCCGGGGTCGAGGCGAGTGGGACAGGTTGGCGGGGGCCGGATCGGAGTGCGGCTGGACGGCCTACCTCGCTCCTGAGTGGCGGAGATGGCGGACGCGTGGGGTACGTGAGCACCGGAAGCGCAGCAAAACGAAGCCCTAAGCCGAGATCGGCGGGGGGCCTTTCAGACAAGTCTCCGGCACCAAGATTAGCCCCCTCGCACTCGAAGCCAGAAGCTCTCGAGGTCCGCGGGCAGAGGTGATTCGACCACGAGTCTCGAACCCGTGATGGCATGGGGGAGCTCATAGCGATGGGCGTGCAGCGCGTGGCGCGGCAGTTCGAGCTTCACGAGATCCGCCCCGGTGAGCTCTCCGTCGGCAGAGCGAGCCAACAGGCGCTCATCGGGCCCGTAGAGTTTGTCGCCAACGACAGGACAACCCGCCGCGGAAAGATGGAGACGGATCTGGTGTTGACGTCCCGTGTGGAGCTCGCATCTCACGAGTGCGTACCGCGTGGACTGGGCCAGAACCCGTATCTCCGTGTGGGCGTCGAGCCCATGGCCCGCCATCGCTACGCGCATCTTGACCCGTAGCGGGTTATCCACGTCCAGCTCGAGGGGTTGGCGGTAAGACCCCTCGGCGGGGATTCCCCAGGTTATCGCGAGATAGGTCTTTGCCATGACGGGGGTCCGCGTCCCACCGAGCGTCGTGCGGTCCTCTAGCAAGCGCTTGAACCGACGATCCGCCTCCGGGGTTCTTGCGACGAGGAGGACGCCGCTCGTTTCTCGATCCAGCCGATGAATCAGGGAGAGGAATTGGCCTGGGTAGGCTGCCTCCAGCTGCTTCAGCACAGTGCTGTTGTAGTAGCGCGCGGTCGGGTGCACGGTCATGAGCGGCGGTTTGTCCACCGCGATCAGATGGGAATCCTCGTAGAGGATCGGAATGCTGACCGGGGTGTCGTCCTCCTCCAGCGCCGGACGCCACAGGGCCACGCGCTGTTCGGCGCGGAGCCGCTCGCTGGGCTTCATTCGCCGGCCTTCCGGTGTGAAGGCGCTGTTTTCCACGATGAGGCGTGCTCTGGTTCTGCTCGTGTTGCGCAGCCGAGTCTGAATGAAGACGTCCACGCGTTGGCCTGCGGATTCTGGGGGCACCCTGAAAACGCGCAGGATCGCGTCGCTAGCCACCGAGCTCGGACGGGCGGCTTGCTCTTGCAGCTCGTCCGGCCGCGTCACGCTTCTCGAGCACGTTGGATCTCAGTGCCAACCCCTGAGTCCGTGAAGATCTCCAACAGCATGGCGTGACGCCTTCTTCCGTCGATGATGTGGACCTTCTCCACACCGTGAGCCACCGCATCGAGGGCGCACTGGACCTTGGGGATCATGCCCCCGCGAATCACGCCACCCGCGATCATGGTTTCAACGTCGCGCGGGCACAGCGAACGCAAGAGTTCCCCGTCATTGGTCTTCACGCCCTCGACGTCCGTCATGAGCATGAGTTTGGCGGATTCGAGCGATTTCGCCACCCACCCTGCCGCCGTGTCGGCGTTCACATTGAGGGCGTGCCCAGCATCGTCGACGGCGATCGGCGAGATCACGGGGATGAACTCGTTGGCGATCAGTTGTTGGACGACCGTTGGATTCACGGACTCAATTTGGCCGACCCGTCCGAGATCGACCGTTATGGGATCGCCCGCTTCGTTGGTGCTTGACACGGGGGCTTTGCGCTTTGCGCGCATGAATCGATCATCCTTGCCCGATAGCCCCACCGCGCGTCCACCATGCTTACAGATCATGCTCACAATGTCGGAGTTGATGCTGCCGGCAAGTACCATTTCCACCACGCCCATGGTCTCGTCGTCAGTAATCCGCAGCCCCGCACTGAACTTGGAGGATATCCCCATGCGGGCGAGTGTGCTGTTGATCTGCGGGCCGCCTCCATGGATGACGACGATGTTGATTCCGACGTAACGGAGCAGGCAGACGTCGCGCGCGAAGCTCTCCTTGAGCTCGTCGTCGATCATGGCATGGCCGCCGTACTTCACGACGAAAGTGCGGCGGTGAAACCGGCGGATGTAGGGCAGGGCCTCGTGGAGGATGGCGGCTTTTTCGACGAGCTCTTCCATGGCGCCGGAGCCTAGCCGCAGGGGGCCGGATCGCCAGTACTGTGAGGCGACTCCGGCGTCAGCCCGGAGCCAGCCGACCGGAGTCAAGAGCCGGAGCCCGCTGGAAGAGGCGGGTGGGTGGGCCGGCCTGGGTTCGCCTCGCATTTGTGCCCTTCCGTTCGGGTTTTGCTGCATGCCTTGCCCAGCGCGCTCATCCTGGAGGCTTTGGTGTGGTAGACGGCTCGTCGATGGAAATCCTGATCGTCGCCTCGGAGCTCGCGCCCTACGCGCGGGCGAGCGTGGCAGCAGAGTCGGTGGCGGCACTCTCAAAGTCTCTACGTCAGCTTGGGCACGAAGTGAGCGTCGCAATGCCCCGCTATCCGGGTTTTGAACAGGCGGGGCTACAGCTTGCGAGGCGCTTGAGCCCACTGCCGCTGCGGACCGGAGGCGAAGTGACCGTCTACGATGGGCAGTTGCCGTCGGGCGTGCGTCTGGTGGTGTTCGATGCACCGATCTTGTACGACCGCCACGGGGTTCTCGGCACGGGGGACGGGGTGCAGTCTGTCGACACCGCCAAACGCGTCGGGCTACTTGCACAGGCGAGCACGGCCCTCGTTCGTCAGCGTGTTCAGCAGGGGCACGCCTTCGATCTGCTTCATTTGCACGATTGGCCAGCCGCGCTGGTGGCCGTGTTCGCTCGTATGGAGCCGGGGCCCGATCTTCCCATCGTGGTGACAGTCCACGACGGGGCCGAGGAAGGGCGCTTCACTCGTCACGAGCTCGGGGCGCTCGGACTGACCCTCGCGGAGGCCGAGGCTGAGGGACTGCTTGACGAGGAAGGGCTCTCCGTCCTTCGCGCGGCGATCTCCCGGGCTGACGTCGTGACCGCTGACTCGCCAAGCTATGCCGCCGAGCTCGCCGACAGCCAGCGGTATCCCGAGTTCGCTGGCGCATTGCGCGCGGCCAACAAGACAGTGGTGGGTATCCTCAATGGAGTCGACTACGCGACCTGGAATCCAGCCACCGATCCCGTCCTGGCCAGTCGTTTCGACGCCGAGGAATCAGGCGGGAAGATGCGCTCCAAGACCGCGTTTCTTCGGGAGCACGGGATGGAGGTCGACCTGGAACGTCCGCTCGTCGCAGTGGTGCAGGGGACGGGACAGGACGCGACGGGCGACGTCGTCGCGTCGTCGCTGGCTGGTCTTGCCAAGCTCGATGTCGCGCTCGTGCTGGCAGGAGTTCCAGAGACGCCCGAGCTCGCAAAGCGTTGTGAGTGGGTGCGGTCCCGATGTGGGGCACGTTTCCACAGTGAGAGCGCTCCGAGCGACGCCTTCCTTCACCGTCTGCTGGCGGCGGCGGATTTCGTCGTCGTGCTCTCGCGGCGCGCCCCCAATGGGCTGATGGCCATGAAGGGGCAGCGCTATGGGGTTGTGCCCATCGTTTGTGCGGCAGGGGCACACCGCGATTGCGTCATTGACGCTGATGCAAGCCTGACCACGGGTACCGGTTTCCTGTTCGACGAGCTGAGTCATACCGCGCTGACTGGCGCGGTTCAGCGAGCAGTGAGTGCGTACGGGTCGCCGGGGTTCCCCAAGTTTCGTCGTCGTGTCATGCGGCTCGACCTTGGGTGGGATCGAGCGGCTCGGCGCTACGTCCAGCTGTACAAGCAAGCTCTGGGAGCCAAGGCCTGAGTCCACCGCAGTTCACAGGACGCGCCCCGAACCCCGGTCAGCTTCGCGCACCTCAGAGGCGGAATAGGGGCAGAGTCGTGCAGTCCCCGGCGACATCCGCTTCCTTGCTCTGCCTTGAGGTGGCATTGCGAATCTGGCCACAGCGGCAATCGAAGCGGTGGTTTGTGGTTACGAGGTGAGCGTCTCACGACCTGGAGAATCGCCCAGGTCGGTTCAGTCAGGGCGGACGTCGGTCAGCGGCCGTGTCTCAGTCGCCACTGGTGATGGGACCGTCGCGCCTGCTCGACACACGATGCTCGGACGACGACGGACGCAGCGAGGCAGACTGAGTCTGCCAGGAGTACGGCCAAGGACCCGAGGATGCCGCCTGACTCGACCGAAAGCCAGCGCGGCGCGAGGAGCCCCAGCAGCGCGCCGCACGCGAGCACGGCATAGAGTAGCCCGTATCGAGCAAGCAGGGGCTTCCAGTCCGCGGCCACGACGGACAGGCCGACGCGGAGCGACGTCAGGGTCGCAGCGTTCTCGCGGATGGCGTGGATTGACGCGACATCGCGGAATGGTGGCGTCACGCTGACAACGGCTCCACAACAGCCCAGGACAGCGACCGCGCTGAGGTCGAGTGCTCGGTCGTTGGATCCGTCGACGAAGGTCCGTATCGCACCTGCGAGGAGGGCACCCGTGAGAAGGAGCGCGGCCCGAAAGAGCCAGACGCTGGCGAAAACGTTCAAGAGCGCGGGGTAGACGCGGAGGGTCTTCGAGAGCACCGACCACCGTGACGCGGCAGGCTCGTCCGGTTCGGATTGACACCAGGCCGCAAGCACCAGCGGGGACAGCAGGACGATTGCAAGTCCGCCAAGCTCGAGCTGGGTCCGAACGGCGCCGAGCGAAAGGGAGAAGGCGCGTAGCAGCTCAACGAGAAGAAGTCCGCTCGAGTCGAAGAGTCGAGCCTCAGGTGCCGGATAGTCCGCCAAGCCAGTCCGTGCGGCGATCTGCACGATGGGGAGCGCGAGAAGCCACGCGCCGAAAGCCACAATCCCGGAGATCGCTGCCAATGCCAGGCGGCGCTGCCAGAGCGACCGGAGTTCCTTTCGGAGGGCGCTCACAGGCTGAGCCCCTGTATCGCGGCTTGTGCCCACCAATTCACCAGCGCCTGCAGGCCCAGGAGACGTGAGGGGCTCAGGCTCTTGGCGTTGTTCAGTCGCGAGCGGTCGAGGAGCACTCGATTCTCCGGGTCAACGACTGCGGAAACGATCGGCGCTGTGCCCCGGTATTCCAGCCACTGCACTGGCGTCGATGAGTCCCACACAATCCGGTCGCTGTTGCCTGCCGCGTCGATGAGCAGGATCTGAACCGGGAGCACTAGCGCGCCGCCACGCTCGATGAGAATCCGGCTCGTGACCTGGTCACGCCCTGGGGATTTTGCGTGCTCGATCCATCTGATCCGGAAATCCAGCGTCGCGCCTTGGGCGAGAGCTTGCTTCAAGGTTCGAGTTGCGTCCGGGCCGACATGGTTCGTCACTTCTTCCAGCAAATCCGTTGGCTCCGCGTGCCGAAAGCGCTGCCCGCGTGCGTAGGCTCTCAGTGCCTGCTCGAGTCGGGCGCGCCCGTAGGTACGGGCGAGGGTCTCCAGCGCCAACGCGGGACGCGCGTAGGCCAGGGCGCCAAGCTCGAAGAACCCATCGAAATCGGTCGCCGATTGCATTGAGGGTTTCGCCGGCGCGTCCGCGGCCAGAGCGCAGAACTCTGCAAGACGTGAGAGACGGAAAGGCCCGATTGTCGACACTCCCCGCAGTCCGTCGGTTGAGTCGAGAATGCGCATTTCCGCGAAACTGGCCAATCCCTCATCGAGGAACGGCCACCGGTGCTCGTTTGAGGCGACGACTCCGTAGAACCATTGGTGAGCGAGTTCGTGAACCGTAACGGTCTCGATCTCTTTGAGACCCAGCAACGGGGAGTACCAACCGCCTCCCGTCGTGATGAGGGTCGGATACTCCATGCCGCAGGCGGGCGCGGCGGTGGACGGCGGATGTACGACCGTCAGATTGGGGTAGGGATACTCCCCATAGCTTGCTTCGAGCCTGGTCAATGCGCGTTCGACAGTCTTCCTTGCCGCAGCCTGCGCCTCCGTATGCCCCGGCGGAAATAGCTGGAGCACCTCGATGTCAGCCGTGCGGTATCGCTCGCTCACAAAATGGGGCCACGCGGTCCAAGCGAAATCGTGCACGCGAGCTGCCTCGTACAGTTCAGTGCGCCGGCCATTGTGCAACTCTTGCCGGAGGAGGCGACCGGTCGCTCCAACCACATAGTCGTTCGGGACTTCGAGTGTCACGCGATAGTCCGCGAAATCGGCGTCGAACTCGGCTTGCGAGTGGTACGTGAAGTGCGACCACGTGCCGTCGCTGTGGAGCCGCGCAAGCTTGGGGTACCACTGCGCAACCATGTGAAAATCGCCGCTATAGCCGGAGCGCTCGACGAGCTCCGGCAGCACGGACTTGAACGATAGCTCGAGGTCCAGAGTGGCGTGCGGCGGTAGAGGACGGGGGAGCGGAACGCGGATATCGGTGGCGTCGTTGGGGTCGTCGGGGCTGTGTCGGGCCGCATTCTCCCAGAGATTGAGCCCTCCGAACTCACGGGCGCGAAGATAGAGGATGTCGGTTCCACCGGGGCGCCCGAGCGGCCCCTGGCTCCGTCGGGCGCTGGCGGGTGCTCGCATGAACACGGTGGAATTGCTGCGGAAGCCATTGAGGTAGAGGTGGAACCACAGTGCTTCTTGGGATTTCGAAGACGTGTTCGTCCAGTGAATGGTTGCTCTGCCTGTCACCACGTGGGAGTCCGGGTCCAGCCTTGCTTCGATCTCGTAGGCATGCCGGGCGGGCGTCACGTCGCTCGCAAGGTTCGTCGAACGTCGCGGCGACGGTGTCGGTCCGGCGGCAAGCTGCTCCGGCTCGACCGCTGGCGTTGACGGCTCGAGGAGGGCGCGCCAGCGAGCCGATGCGCGTTGCTGCACTGCGTATGCAGCCAGCAGGACACTGGCGCTCAGGAGGAGCCTCGTGTACCCGCGGACCGCAGAGCGTTTGGGCACAGGAACGGTCATGCTTGCGAATCAGGGCTTTCCCTAGATGCGCGCCTCGATTCGGATGACGCCCTGCTCGAGAAGCTCAGCGAGGATACGAAGGGCGTCGAGAACAGGCATTCCACTGATATCCAGCAGTTCTTCCACGGTGGAGGCTCCGTCTGCCAGAGAGAGTAGGAAGCCCGCCCGGTGGTCGAGAGAGAGCCACCTCACCCGTTCTGGCGCCACCGCCACGTGAACCACCCGATCCAGGCGACCCAGGCGGGCGGAGTACATCTCGATGAGAACCCCGCGACAGCTCTGGGCGTAGCGAGCCGCGTCGAGATCGCCGGGGTCCCGCGCGAGAAGCTCTTCGGCGGCAGCGAGCGCGCCCGAGAAGTCGCCCATGGCATAGCTGTCCCTGAGCTTTGCGGTCAGAGGATCACCGTCTGAGGTCGGCGGGGGCGGCACCGACCCCAGCTCGATACTTGGACGATCTGACTCCCGGCGCGAGTCGAGAAGAGGCGGCGCGCTGCTGAGCGTCGATGCGTCCAGATCGTCATCGAGCGACATGTCGAGGTCGTCGAGCTCTGGAAGCGACGCCTCAATCGCCTCGTGATCGGTTGGGGGCTCGAAGTCCTCTGGTGGCAGGGTTGCGGGGATGGGCGGATCTAGTGAAGCGGAATAGCGCGCCGGCCCCCGGGGGCGGTTGGACTCAAGGACCCGAGCCGGGGGAGCGTCTGAGGACGCCCCGGCGGGCAGACTGTTGCGTGCGGTGGCCATGGCACGCGCCACGTACTCGTCCGTTGGAAGATCGGGCACGGCGGTGATCCGATCGTGCTGGCTTTCGTCGGCGTCGGGCAGCTCGAACGTGCCCGCGAAAATGTCATCGCTCCACTCATCATCAATGGTGGCCGTCTTGGGTGGGGTCGACACCGCTGGGGGCGGCTTCTTGTTTGGACCGTTGGGATCCATGTTCCGTGGGATTGGGGCGAGGAATCGAACTAGGGGGTCTTCGAGGCGACGCCCTTGAACATCCGTTGAATGCGTGCGAGCTGCTCGATCTGTTCTCGAACAGCATCCGTCGAATGGGACTGGATGGCTTGGGTCGAGCGGTCGAGCACACCGCGGGCCTTGGCAAGAGCCTCGCGCCCGAAGTCGGAGCCTCCCACGACCCTCTCGATCTCGGAGAACATCTGTTCCACTGCGTGAATCAGGGTCTCGGCTTCCTGTTTCGCGGCCTCGAACGCCTCGTCGGTGCGCCGTTCGACCAGGTACTCCTGGGCGTTGGCCATCATGTGGCTGATCTCGTCCTGGGTGAGGCCGCTCGAGGCTGTGACTTGAATGGACTGTGCCTGGCCGTTTTCCAAGTCCTTTGCGTGCACGCTCACGATGCCGTTGGTGTCGATGGAGAATGTGACTTCGATCTCGACCTCGCCCTTGGCGGCACGTCTCAGGCCCGTGAGAATGAACTCGCCGAGAAGCTCGTTCTCGTCCGCGTTCTTGCTTTCGCCCTGCATGACAAGAATCTTCACCGCCGTCTGGTTGTCTCGGCTGGTCGTGAATATCTTGGCGCGGCTGGTGGGAACGGTTGTGTTCTGGGGGATCAACTCCTCGAAATAGCTGCCGTAGGTCATGATCCCGAGGGCGTGGGGGGTCACGTCCAACAGGATCATCTCATGCTTCTCCTCCACCAGCGCCGCACCCTGGATCGCTGCGCCGAGGGCGACGACCTCGTCTGGATGCACACCACGATTGGGCTCTCTCTGGAAGAAGGAAGCCACCGCCTCTTGGATCGCCGGCATGCGCGTCATGCCCCCCACCAGAAGTACCTCGTCGAGCTCTTCGAGGTCGAGTTTTGCGTCTTCCAGCGCCTGGGCGCAGATATCCACGGTTCGCTGCACGAGATCGGCGGTGAGCGTCTCCAGTGTCTGCCGTGAGATGGATCGCTGGAGGTGCAGGGCCTCGTTCCGCCCGGTCGAGATGATGAAGGGTAGGTTGATCTCGGTCTCCGCGACGCTCGTGAGCTCGCACTTGGCCTTTTCAGCCCCGTCGCGAAGCCTCTGGAGCGCCATCCGGTCTTCGCGGAGGTCGATGCGGTGCTCCTCCTTGAAGCCCTGCACCAGCCAGTCGATGACCCTCGTGTCGAAGTCTTCTCCTCCGAGGAAGGTATCACCGGTCGTGCTGATCACTTTGAACACGCCATGCGAGCCGATCTCCAAGATGCTGATGTCGAACGTGCCCCCGCCGAGGTCATAGACGGCAACCGTCTTGTCCATCGAGCGTCCGAAGCCGTACGCCAACGCGGCCGCTGTTGGTTCGTTGATGATGCGAATGACGTCGAGCCCAGCGATGGCCCCAGCGTCCTTGGTGGCTTGACGCTGGCCATCGTTGAAATACGCCGGAACGGTGATCACGGCCTTGGTGACTGGCTCGCCCAGATAGTCCTCAGCGATGATCTTCATCTCCTGGAGAACCATGGAGCTCACTTCGGGAACCGAGTACGTCTTGTCCCGCAGGCGAATCCGGATGTCGCCGTGAGGGCCTTCCACGATCGTGTAACTGCAGGCCATCAGCGAGTTCTTCGCCTGAGGGGAGTTCCACTTCCTGCCGATCAGTCGCTTGGCGGCGTAGACCGTGTTCTCCGCGTTAGTGATGGCCTGGCGTTTCGCGATATGGCCGACGAGGCGCTTCCCAGCCTCCGTTACCGCGACCATGCTCGGCGTCGTCTTGTAGCCTCCCCGGTTAGAGATGACGATCGGGGTGTCCGTCTCCATGACAGCGACGCACGAGTTGGTGGTTCCCAGGTCGATTCCGATCACTCGCTCCATGCCACTCTCTCGGTTCTTAGCTAACGTTTTGCTTGAGCTGCTTCAGCAAGTCCTTGATTGAAGCATCATTTGGCGCAAGAGCGCTAGCACGCTCGAGCTCAAGGGCGGCGCTCGTGCCCATGCCCGCTGCGATGTAGATTTTGGCCAGAGTCACGTGGGCCTCAACATGGGCATCGTTCAGGCTCAAGGAATGCTTCGCCAGGGTGGCCGCCCGCCGGAGATCGGTATTTGACGCCAGCAGACACTGCGCCGCCTTGAGCAGGAGGGAGGGGGTTGGAGCACTGCGTGCAGCCTTCTCATACAGAGTCGCAGCCTCGGTGGGCTGGCCGTTTCGCTCTGCCTCGCGCGCTCGCTCGACGTAGGTGTCCCGCAGCGCTCTGGCGGAACGCAGCTCGAATTCCGCGAGCTTCCTGTGGACCTCCTCTTCGTCAGGCGCGATGGCCGCCGCCAGTCGCATCGAGTTGGCTGCGGCCATCCATTGGCCGGCTCCAGCAGACTCGTTTGCTGCGTCAATGTGACGTTGCGCCTGCGATAGTCGCGACAACGAAGTGCGTCGAGCGAACTCGGATCGCAGTTCTTCGGCAACGCCTGCCACATGCGTGGCGACCGCGTCCTTCGCGGGGGGCGGTGGTGCGGAGGATCCAGTGGCGGCGCGAAGCCGTCGCGCCAGTGCCTTCGCGCGCTGTTCCGGAGATGGCGACACAGCTTGGGGGTGACTGGGTCTGGCGGGGGGATTCGAGCCGGGAGCCGACGGCCGTTCGCGGCCGAGGGGATTGGGCACGATACTCTGGTGCTCGCGAGGGCGCGAATCGGGGGAAGGATCCACTATCGAAATAACGACCGGGGGGATGCGGCTTGGGGGGCTGAGGCCTCTTGCGACGGAATCAATCGGGTTACCCTCGTGGCTTCGCGTCGATCGCTCGCCGGGGTCTTCCGAGGCGTTGGTCTTCGGAGTCGCCGGACGAATCGAGACGGGGTGGGCACTCGGTGCGCTGGGCTGCGCCGAGGGGGGCGAACCGGTACCTTTCAGAGCGGGTGGGACGTCTGGCAAGCGACCCGACCGCGCCTCCGAACGGATGAGCGCGTGGAGTCGCCGAAGGAAATCGATGCGGTCTGGAGGGGATGAGGGGGACCCGCGCCGGGCGAGGAGCTCATCGTACTCCTGTCGGGCTCGACTGCGGGACAGTGTTTCGTGCGCCTCGGTGAGCTTCGCGAAGATCGCCTCGAGCTTCTGCTTGTACGGACCGAGGCGTTTCGCGTAGTAGCGGTCGGGATGGAACAGATTGACCATGCCGTAGTAGGCATTTTTCGCGGCATGGCGGTCCGCTTCCCGAGGTAGTCCGAGCAGCTCGTAATGGTCGAGCTCGCCGAGCCGGCAGAATAACTCAAGCACGCAGAGACGACGTGTCCGGCTGATATCGACGTCTTCCTCGAGCTGTTCGGGGGGGTATGCTCCACTTGGCGCGTCCAGCGGAAGCACGGGACTGCTGTCCAGCCTGCTCGGAGCGGACACCGTGGGGGTACTTGGCATGGATGCCGGACTCGTCTCGGGCGAGCTGGAGTCCTCGATGGCGCCGAGCGACGCTAGACGACGCAGGGCGGCCAGCACTGTCTCCGCATCCAGTCCCGTTGCCGCGATGATCTCGGCTTCGGTACTCGTGCCGTCAACGCGCGATAGGACGAAGGCTTCCGCTGGGCCGATCGGCAGTGTTCGAAGACTGACTCCCGACGCGAGTCGCGGCCTACCCGCTCCAAGTTGTGACTTCACACTGGCCAAATAGCGCCCGACCTCAGGTTGGTAGCCTGGTCAGTGTACGCCCGGAATTCTGCGAAAACACCTGGAAATTCATCCCCATCCACAGACAGTGGTGGGGCGAGGTCTGTACCGCGTTGGCGACGCAATCCGCCATCTGCTGTGTCGCTCCGCACTCCCCGGGGCCGGTCAGGAGTCGAGCGACCCTCAGCCGGAAGGCGGGCCGTTGTGGTTCGGTGAGGAGTTCGGCATCGTCCAGCGGTTCCAGCCATGCCGCCAGCAATGGCGCTCCAATCCTACACGCGATGCGCTCGGGGCCGCTTGCGAAGGGCGCAACCGCCTGGAGGAGCGACACCGGGCTCGTCGCGACGCGTCCCGGGATATCCGGCAGCATGCCGATCAAACGGCCACGGCGCAGGGCGCGAACGATCGACAGGGGGGCGTTCGGGGCTCCACGATGGATGACCTTCACTCCTCTCGAGCTACGGTGTGTGTCGACAACTTCGTTCAGCATCGGGTCGTAGCTCTCCCGGACCACAACGGTTGCGCTGTATCCGAGCTCGGCGAGTGCTGGTGCAATGTACTCGAAGGGTCCGAAATGTGCGCTCATGACGACGCATCCCCGGCGCGCTGCGAGAGTGTGGTCCAGCACGTCTCGTGCCTCGGGGGGCACCAGGACTGTGTCGCCCGCTCGCACGCTCGGCCTTCTGAGCAGTAGACATCTTGCGAGGTTCTCTCCTGCAGTGCGGAAGCTCTCCGCCACGATCCGGCCCGCGTTCGCTTTCGGCATGGCAAGGCGAACCTGTTCGCGCGCGTGTCGACGCAACCGATGCGCGAGACGGTGTACCGCCGCACCGAGTGCGCGTCCCAAGCGGGGCAGCCATCGGGCAGGGAGTTGGTCCACGACCACCAGAGCTGCGCGAATCACGGCGCGGATGCAGGCGTTCTTGAGGCGCTGACGGGGAGTCCACGTTCCCCCGGTTCGAACGTCCGCGTCTCGCATGACTATGGGCGAGCCGATGGAGCGGGGGGCGCGTCGGGGACACCCCTGGGGTTCGTGGCATCACGGATCACGGTCTGTTGGATCCTGATTGCCTCCTCGAAGGCCTGGAGTGCTTGCTGCTTGGCAACTGCGGCTCCAGTGACATCGCCCTTGTCGGCGAGTGACTTGAATCGCCGCTGCTCGACGAGGCCCCGCACCTCCCAGAGGTGTCCACGGAAGTAGGTTGGCGCGCTCGCTCGCTCCAGTCCGCTGCGGATGCTTCTGTCTGCGGCGTCGAACTCCCCCAACTGGCTTACGAGATCCGCCAGCCTGGCGTAGGTGTCTGCCATTACCTCGTCGACCTCGGGGCCGCGGAGACTAGCCGAGCCCCCGTCGACGAAGCGCTTCAGTATGTCTGCTGCCGCTCGGAGGTCCCCGCTGTTTTCGTGGAGATCCGCTTGGTGGTGGGCGGCTCGTGCACTGGACAGGTAAGCAAGAAGAGGTGGATCGACCGCTCCAGCTACAGAGGGACACGGCGATGCGGCTCCCGGGGGGCGATCCTCGCAGGCGAACGAGACCATCCCCGCGCAGCTCAACAACAAGGGGAGGAGGCGACGGTGGAAGCGTCGGAGGGCGGCACGGACCGGAGCGTTTGCGGTCGATTCTCGGCTCAGGGCTTCCCGGCTTCGGGGCGTGGGCGACGTCGAACCAGTACTCATGGGACCCCCCACAGAGCGTACCGGTTGCTCCGCAGCTCCCGAGCTCTCGCGGCCGCGATGCGATCGACCCGTTCAGAGGCTTCACCTCGCTTGAATTCTTCATGGAACAGCGCGACGGTGGAGCGCGCTTCGTACAGGCTTACGGACGCGACGGGAAGCTCTGGCGCGGTTCCTCGGCGAAGCACGAGGACCGTGGCTGCGGCAACAGCGAGCGAAGCTGCGCAGAGGCCCAGCACCCCTCGGATTGATCGAGCTTTGCTCGAACGCGGACGTTCCAACCGGATGATCGGCGCAGGGAGCGACGGCAGTCTGCCGGGGAAAGGGGGGGGATCCCACGCCGACTTGAGCGCGCTCGCAAGCTCCGCGTCAGGGTCGATGCCGATACCCTCGAGCGCGAGCCGGAGAGACTCCGCATCGCGCAGCTCTTCCGGCGATGCAGGGGCCAGAGGATCGGCGAGCGCGGCCTCGATGATTTTCTCGTGTCGTTCATCGGACAGAACGGACGGCGAGAAGGCCGCGACCAACGCCTCCCTGAGCTCGGCGTCCTCGTCGAACACGGGCACATCAAGTGGCGTGCCCCGGTGGGGTTGGCGAGTCATGAGCTGCCTCCACGATTCTCGAGGGCACTGCGAAGAGCCGTCATCGCGCGATGGAGTACCACATCCCCCGTTGCCACGCTGACACCGAGTTCTTGGGCAAGGTCCTCCCGGCTCCGCTGTTCCAGCACTCGCCGGCGAATCGCGAGGGCGTATCGGGGATTGATGCGACTCAGGAGTTGCTCCACTTTCTCCCGAGCCTTCGCCAAGTCATGCCGCTCCAGCGCCTCGGTCTCTCGTGAACTCGGCGGGCTGCCATCGAGTTCTCGCTCGAGATCCTGGGGTTCAAAAAGCCGTTCTCTGCGCCTCGCTCGGAGCTCGTCGATGGCGACCCGAAGAGCGATTGTTCGAAGCCAGGGATAAAGCCCAACGTCTTGCCACTCGAAGCGGCCAATGTGTTCGACGACCTTGGTATAGGTGCGCGAGAGCGCGTCTTCGGCCGAGGCGGCGCTGCCGAGTCGGGGCAGGAGGACGCACCGGTACAGTCGTGGGCCATGCGTTCTCAGGAGCTCCCCAAGCGCCTGCCTGTCTCCGAGCTTCGCTCGTGCGCAGAGGCGCTGCTCGTGCTCAAGGTCGGGGGTGGGCTCGGTCACCATTCGGAGTGTACTCAGAGGGCCACCGCCACCCCACATTTGGGGAGCAATCCAAGGATCAGCGGTTGCGACAGAAACGAGCACGGCTCGAGAACGGTGCTTCCGGCACTTGCTTACACCCTCCTCGCAAGCAAGATGGATGTAGGGCAATGTCCCGAGATGTCGGCCCTGGGGTAGATCTGTCGCAGGGGCCGGCGGACACACGGAATTGGCTGCGGCGGTGTGTTCTGCTGGGGGGCCGTGCGGGCGCGCGGAACCCGCCCCTGGCATGGTGCGAAGCGGTTCTCCGTTCGGGAGTGCGGCATACCTTAGGTTCCGGCGTAGGCTGCCGTTCAAAGGAACGCTTCGTCATCCGTGACCCACCTGGGGTATCCTGCGAACGAGACAGTATGCCGGTTGTCAATGCGCTTGCTAGGGAGCTCGTCTTCAAGATCGTCTACTACGGTCCGGGACTGGGCGGAAAGACGAGTTCGCTTCAGTTCATTCATCGAGCGAGCAAGCCTGAGCATCGGGGCAGAATGGTGAGTCTCGCCACTCCCGTCGATCGTACGCTGTACTTCGACTTTCTCCCCATTCGACTACCGACCATACGCAATCTGAGCGTGCGGCTTCAGCTCTTCACGGTTCCCGGACAAGTCTACTACAACGCGACCCGGCGGCTCGTGCTGACCGGCGCAGACGGAGTTGTTTTCGTTGCGGACTCGCAGCAAGCGCGGGCCGAAGCCAACCTCGAGAGTATCGAAAACCTGCGCGAGAACCTACAGCAGCACGGTCGCCCCCTCCAGGATGTCCCTCACGTGCTCCAGTACAACAAACGCGATCTGCCCGAATTGGTTTCGGTGGAGGACCTCGAGGAAGCGCTCAACTGGTATGGGGTCCCCTCGTTCGCGACGATCGCGACGAGCGGGGAAGGGATATTCGAGTCGCTCGAGGCCGTGACTCGAGCGGTGCTGGAGGACTTCGAGCGGCGAGCGCCCGAACAGGTGCCTCCGAGCAGCCGATTCGAGGCGCCGGAGGGGGGGCTCGCGGAAGCTCTCCGCGCCGCCGAACCGTCGACGGCGACCGTCGCCCACGAACTCCACCACCCGACGAGAGAGGCGGACCAGCCGAACGCTGAACTCCCCATGCAACGCGGGGCTGAATCGGCGCGGCCGGAGCCCGATGGCGGGGACGCCCCAGCTGCTGGAACGGATGCTCTCGGCATGGCTCCGGCGGGCGCCGAGGAGTTGGCGAGCGGGGGGCCGGGTAGTGGAAGGGATGAAGGGCGTCCGCGAAGCGCGGAGGCCCGGGAGTCGTTCGAGCTCGCGCCCTCCGCGGTCGAAGGTGGGGCAGACTCCGCGGTGCCGTCGAGGGAGCAGGGGCCGAGCCGAGAGGAGGTTGGGCCGCCGCCCTCCGATGGCGGGGGCGGTGCAGTTCGCGAACCAGGTGGGTCGGTCGAGTCACCCGCCGCTGTGCCTACGACGGGAATTGCGGAGTCTGTGCAGGAGTCGAGCTCGACTGAACAAGTCCCGGATTCCCAGGTCGAGCCTCGTTCGGCGTCGAGTGAGGAACCACCCGCTGGCACTCAACCTGGGATTGGGCTCTTGGCAGTTTCGGTTGCGGATGCGGTTGCCTCTGGGGGAAAGGGGGGGCCACTGCCACGTACCGCGCCGAGTCCTCCTTCTGAGCTGAGCGTGGCTGTGCCTCCCGTGCCCCCGTTGACGCCTGTGGCAGTCGTGGCAGTGGGTGGCATGGCAGGGGCTCTTTCTGCCGAGCCTCAGCAGAGTCCCGCCGCTGGCCTGAGCCTCTCGGACTTCTGGGGCGAGGGGGAGCGGGACGCTGTGCTCGCGCTCGAGCGCGCTCTCGCGCTACATGAGCATGGGCTGGCCGTCGAAGCCGCGCACGCCGTGGTGCGGAGAGAGCTCGACCGAGTCGGAGCGAGACTCCGGGATTTGGGGGAGGCTCAGGTGAACCCGCTTGGGGCCTGCCAATTCCTCGCAGTGGATGTCCGCCGCTACCTCCGGCTGCGAGCGGAGGTGGAAGCGTGTCTTGCGGGGCATCGGGAGCCAACCCGTCGTGACGCCCTAAGTGCCTACGTTCTCGCGCTTGAGGTGCGACGCGCCTCGGCCGAACTGGAGAGCCAAATCAATGGCTTGGAGCCCGAGTAGCCCTGCATTGCCCCGCTTCGCGGCCAGATAACTGGGCGTCGTGTTGGTTTCACGCACGCCGAGCTACCGCACGAAGGCGGACGGCTAGCGCCCGTCGCTGAACTGTGCGTCTACCCGCTACTGGGTTCGACGTTCTCCCCTTCACAGTTCAGTTTGAATCCGTTGCACGTGGTCTGGGCCGACCGAGGCACGATCGGCGCTGCACGGGCGACGGGCGCTAGCATCCATTGGCTCGACTCTCCCCGACCTGGTCCCGCGTGCCCTTCCGAAGCGGCTGTCGGCAGGGCGCGGAACCGGTTGGTTGTTCGATAGATCCCTCCCTCCCTTGGGAGTCTCTTCGATCTTTTGGCCGATTCGGTTCACTTGTCGGATTGAGGCGCGTTGGAGAGCGAGTATTGACTGGTCGTTGGGCCGTTTTGGCCCAATCATTGCGGACGGTTTGCGTGTCTCCCCGCCCAAGTGCCCCTCATTTTGAGGAATGCAGGCTCTTGGGCGCTTTTCCGGTCGTCGTTGCGACCGATGAGTGCACCGTAACACGCACGTTCTGAGGGCGTACGTGATCCTTCCTTGATGAACATGATGAAAGCGTGATGGATTCGCTCCACTCGCGCGTTGTGCGCCCCCCAGTGACTGCCTTCGCGTTGCTGACGCTTCGCCCCTCTGGGATGCTTCTGCCCCTCATGAAGAACGCTGGTCTGACTCTTGCCACACTCGTGCCAGTCATTGCTGCGTGTGCTCCAGCCCATCCGGTGGAGTTTGCCGGGGTTGCTCGGCCGCCGCGCACCGACGCCGCAGCAATCCAGTCCTATCACGTCCTTCCCGAGGGCCACCACCGCCTGGGCAGGGCCAGCGTGGAGTGTCTGGGGTTCGCGCGGGGGGCGACCGTGCGCGATGCTCCCTGGTTGTCCGTGGTTTGCGACGAGGGGATTCTGCGGAAGTTACTTCGCCAGCGCGCCGCGGAGGTTGGCGGAACAGCCCTGGTGCGCGAGCGTTGCGTGACGGACAATCCGCCCGAGGACGCGCGCAGCGCGGCGTGCGCGGCCGACGTTGCCGCCGCGCCATCCGGCGGGGGGACGTCCGTCGCCAAGTCGGACAGCCGTGAAGCGGCATTCCCGTTCTCCCGCGGGGTTCTGTCGGCGCGCGTGGACATCACTCCGGTCAGCGTTGTTCCGGTTCGTATGCGGGTGGACGAGCCGCGTGTCCGGGAGATGCCGCAGGCCTCCGTGGACCACGTCGAGATCGCCGCTGTCTCGGCCCGATGCGAGGCATGCTCGCGGAACGATGCCGAGTTGGCTCTCCGTTCCGTGGTCGGGAGTCTGGGCGCGGTCGCGGTTTCGGACGTCAGTTGTCGACGCTCGTTCGACGGCTGGCAGTGCCTCGGGGATGCCATGGTGGAGGAGCGCGAGCAAACCGAGCTTCAGGTCTGGTGAGAGCGGGCGTGGACTGTGGAGAGTAGTGCGAATGGAACCGGCACCACGGGCTGAGCTCTCATTCATGGCCGGCACCCTGGAGGTGCGTGGGCTGTCGCAGCAGGCCGCGGGGGTGCCCGAACAACTGCGCTGGGACGCGCGCACGCGATGCTTTCGAGCGCCCGCGTTTCATTATGCGACCGTGGTTCGCCGGCTGTTGGGCGCAGGCATCGAGCTCGAGGACCGAGCCAGGCGATACGAGACCCTCGAGAGCCCTTTGCGCGTCCAGAGGCAGACTCGACCGTTTCAGCAGGAAGCACTCCATGCGTGGAATGCGGCTTCGGCTCGCGGAATCGTCGTACTTCCGACCGGCGCCGGAAAGAGCCATGTCGCGCTCATGGCCATCGAGAGCCGCCCGCGCAGCACCCTCGTGGTCGCCCCCACCCTGGACTTGGTCCGTCAGTGGTACGATCTACTCAGAACGAGCTTCGGAGGGCGAATCGGACTGGTTGGCGGTGGCGAATACTCCCTCGAACCGATGACCGTGACTACCTACGATTCGGCGTTCCTGCATATGGACAACATCGGTAACCGTTTCGGGCTCGCGGTGTTCGATGAGTGCCACCATCTGCCTGGTCCGAGCTACGCGATGGCCGCCCGTCTCTGTCTGGCGCCCTTCAGGTTGGGACTGACTGCCACTCCGGAACGTGCTGACGGTCGGGAGGACGTGCTTGGGGAGCTGATCGGGCCTGTGGTCTATCGGAGGGATGTGGCCGAGCTCACCGGAGAGTTTCTGGCGCCCTACGACACTGTCCGCATCGACGTTGAGCTTGGCGCCGATGAGCGAGCGCAGTACATGGAAGCTAGGTCCGTGTACGTTGGGTTCCTTCGCAAGCACGGCATTCGGATGAACGGGCCGGAAGGGTTCGGGAAGTTCATCATGCGTGCGGCGCGGAGCGATGAGGGGCGGCGAGCGCTTGCTGCCTATCGGAAGCAGCGTGAGCTCGCGTTCGCGGCTCCCGGGAAGCTGGCGCGGTTGGACGAACTGCTCGATCTTCATCGCGACGACCGCACGATTGTGTTCACCCAGGATAACCATACGGCGTACCGCATATCTCGGCAGTTCTTGGTCCCCATCATCACCCACCAAACGAAGATAAGAGAACGAAGTGAGATCCTGGAGAGGTTCGCGGCTGGCGCCTACCGCACGGTGGTGACCTCGAAAGTGCTCAATGAAGGGGTTGATGTGCCGGACGCATCCGTCGCCATTGTGGTGAGTGGAAGCGGGTCGGTTCGGGAACACGTCCAGCGTTTGGGACGAGTTCTTCGTTACCGAGACAACAAGCGGGCCGTGCTGTACGAACTCGTCTCCAGGGGAACGACCGAGAGCACGACGAGCGAGCGACGCCGGGAACACTCCGCATATCGAGTCAGTGTGGAGGAACACGATGCTGACGAGTGAGCTCGTCCGTGCACGCGTGCGCGGTGACACTCTCGCGCTCGTCGCGCTCAAGGGAAGGGAGCGCGAGCGGGCGCTTGAGCTGGCGGAGCAGTTGTTGCTCGCGACGGATGCTTCGATAGGCGCTTCGCGAGAGATGTGGGAAGTGGCCGTTCGAGCTGTTGAATGTGGTGCTGCTCAGCGCATCCTCAGAGACGGGCTCACCAAACTCATCGAAGACGCGTTGGAGTTCGAGTCCCCGTCCGAACTCGATCCGCAAATCGTGCGCAGAGAGCTGTACGTTGCGGCCAATGCGAGCCGGAGCTCGCTTGAACCTGGTGCCCTGTTCGACCGAGGCGCTGTGCTTGCTCATGTGGCCGGTGTGCTGGGGGTGCCCGCTGACACAATCGAACGCAGCATGTTCGCGGATCTGCGCGGCGCGCAGATCCTGCTTCGACGCGAGCCGTTCAACGCCGAGAGGCTGCTCGAACGCTATGAGGAAGCCCAGATCCAGGGCATTCTCCTTCGAGCTCTTCGGGTTAGAGTGGATGTGGAGTGTCGGGAGCCGGCGCAGTATCGTAGGCTCTTCGCGCGACTCAAGTTCCGTCGTCTACTCTACCGCTTGGAGCGCGCAGGGGCGGGATATCGCCTCGAGATTGATGGGCCATACAGCCTGTTCGAATCCGTCACGAAGTACGGCCTGGCACTCGCGCTTGCGTGGGTAGCGCTTCGCGAGTGCGATTCGGTCGTGTTGGAGGCAGACGTCCAGTGGGGCAAGGCCAGGCGACCCGTCACGTTCAAAGCTGAGCACCACCTCGCTGTCAGAGCAGGGGAGGGAGCAACCACCGACGGATCAGCCGTCGACGACTGGGGGTTGGTTGGAGAGGCTGGCGAGGTGGCGAAGCTGGCGGCCGCGAGGGAGGGGCCGTGGCAAGTCGCGCCGGCGACGGTGTTGCTCGACGTTCCGGGCGAAGGGCTTTGCGTACCCGACCTCACGTTCGTTCACCGCGAATCGAACTGGACGGCGCACGTCGAGTTCATGGGTTTTTGGAGTCGGGACGCGGTCTGGCGAAGAGTCGAGTGGGCTCACGTCGGTCTGGGGGCTCCCGTGCTGTTCGTGGTGAGTGAGCGTCTTCGGGTAAGCGAAGCAGTGCTTGAGGGCGAGGAGTCGGCTGCGTTGTACTCATACAAGGGCAAGCCCAGCCTCAGCCGGATCTTGGAGAAGTTGGACGCACTTCGCGTAGGCTCGAACATCGGGAAGGGAGCGACTTCCGGCGGCGCGGCAAAGCAAGAGGGGGCCGCCCAGAAGCGACGAACTCGCGCCTCCCGCGACGCAAGAGAGCGCTAGCCTCGCTCTCATCACCGCGACCTGGGCGTCGACCGTCGCTTCCGCTGATGTCGCACACCCCTGTGGATCACCTCACCGGTGTCTTGGGCGTGCCACGGCGCTCACGGACCTGTCCGCTCAGCACTCCCCACAGGAACAGGCTCCCGCTCGAGCGAAGCTGCGCGCTGGCGATCCCTCGTTTGTGCCCAGGGACGGAATCGAACCATCGACACGCGGATTTTCAGTCCGCTGCTCTACCAACTGAGCTACCTGGGCGAGTGGGCTCTCACATCGTGGTACCAACGTACCAACAACGTGGGAGCGGCTTACTAGCTCAATCCAACCGCCACACGCAACTCCAGAGTGGAGAAATCGCGATGACTGGTCAGTTGGGTGGTTGGTTGGTTGGCGGGTTTGGGTTGGTTGTGGTGGGATGAGCCTTGGGGGGGGGATGCAGGCTCTTCCGCCGAATGTTGGCGGATTTGCCTGTTTGGCGAGGATGGGTCTAATCAGTGACTCATGCGCAGAAGGGGCTCGAAAGCATGGAACCTGGTGGCAGTCGGTTGGGTTTGGGCTGGCTTCACCGCATGCGGAAGAGGCGGTGATGTGAGGGAGGCCGAACTGAAGGCCGTCTCGCGAGCGGGCGGCCTATCGGTCGATGCCGGGACACCTGTCAAGGCTTCCATCGAGGCACTGCCCGAGGCCCGGGCGAAGCTATGGCGAGCAGCGGCAGAGGGAGATCCTATTGATCTGCAGCGACTGGCCGACCGAGAGGGGGTGGATGGGCTTCTGGAGCAGACCGGGCGCGGGGGCGCGATGGCTCGGACTTCCCTCCAGGCTCTCCCCTTCGCCGAGGGGCGCGAGCTGGCGCTCGGGCGGCTGTGTCGGCTGCTTGGGGACACCTCCCCACAGGAGCGAGCTCCACTTCTGATGGCACTTCACCGCATTCTGGCTGAGCCGGCCGCTCCCGACGTTCAGCCGGATCCTGAGGGCGCCAACGAGTGCCGTCGGGCTCTGGCGGTGGTGCTCACGAATCCACTCACTCCCAGCGAGGTCGATTGGTCCTACGGCGCAAGTGATCGGCTCGGGCGCTAACCAACTGATGGCCATGGGCACTCTGATGTAGGCTGTGAACTGCCGTGAGCCTTCCACCTCCCTCAGCACTCAACAATCCGTACAGCTCTGAGCAATACTTCCAACAGCTTCTCACGAAGGCCGTGAAGGCTGGTGCCAGCGACATCCACCTCAAGGTGGGCCAACCACCGGGCGCTCGGGTTCGCGGTGGGCTGGTCTACTTCAGAGTCGATCGGATCCGACCGGAGGACACGCTGGCACTGACGCGGCATCTGCTGACGGACGAGGCGCTACTCGACGATCTCTCGCATCTCGACGAGTACGATTGCTCCTACGAGGTGGCTGGGGTCGCCCGATTCCGCGTCAACATCTACCGTCAGCGCGGGTCATTCGCGATCGTACTGCGCAGTATTCCCTATGACGTTCCGACCATCGAAGACTTGGCGCTGCCCAAGGCGTGCAAGACGCTGGCGGAGAAGGATCGGGGCCTTGTGCTTTGCGTTGGCGCAGCAGGCAACGGGAAGAGCACAACGCTCGCAGCGATGATCCATCACGTCAATGCGACGATGGCGAAACACATCATCACCATCGAAGACCCGATCGAGTATCTGCACAAGGACGACAGATCCTCGGTGAGTCAACGGGAGATCGGCATCGACACTCAGAGTTTCGCCAAGGCCCTTCGGGCGGCTCTTCGTCAGGATCCCGACGTCATTCAGGTAGGTGAGATCAGGGACTCGGAGACGATGGATATTGCGCTCAAGGCCGCGGAGACCGGGCACCTGGTGCTGAGCACCCTTCATACCCCGGACGTTCAGCGCACGGTGAACCGAGTGCTCGCGCTCAGTGAGCGTGATCCTGACGAACTCAGGAATCGTCTTGCGGACGCGCTACAGGGCGTCATCGCACAGAGGCTGCTGAAGCGCGCTGACGGAACCGGTGTTGCGTTGGCTGCCGAGATACTCGTCTGCACCGGCTCGGTGCGCGAATCGATCAAGCGGCCGCAGGGTAATCCTCCGCTCAAGGAATTGATGGAGCAGGGAGCCGAGATGTATGGGATGCAGACGTTCGAGATGGCGGTGAAACGGCTGCTACGCGATGGCCAAATCGATCGCGAGGTGGCTCGAGGCGCAGCGGGATTCTAAACAGCTCCAGATTGAGGCTCTAGCGTCGCGCAGGCGAGGCCTGCCGCGAGGAGCGCACCTCACTTCAACCACGGGGCTAGCAGGGATGCGACGCGTTCTCCTGGCGTCGATCCTGTCGTGGTGGCGTCGGTTCTGGGAGCGAGGCGCTCGCGAACGCTCCTACAGGCTGACTCGAATCGGGGCCTGGCGTCGAGGATGTGTCGGACCTCTCGGCAGATGGGTTCGGGGCGAACCTCGCTTCCCAGGAGTTCCGGGAACACCCGTTGGGCGAGGAGCAGGTTCGGCAAACCGACGTGTTGGACGCGGAGCAGGAGTTGGGTGGCGGGCCGCGTTAGGGGGCCCGCGTCATAGACGATGACGGGGGGCACCCCGCAAGCGGCACACTCGAGTGTCGCGGTGCCACTGCAGCACACTGCAACGTCGAAAGCCGGCAGAACCTCAGCGGCTCCTCCAGTAACCGGCTCGATTCCACACTCGGTACAGCGCTGACGGACATGTGAAGCCAGTGAACTTGGTAGCGACGGCGCCAGCGCAAGTGCCGCTTTGCCGACGGTGCCTCGCTCCAGCAACAGCGTGGCCGCCCGAGTCAGGGCGGCCGTGTGGCGCTCGACTTCTCGAGGGCGACTGCCAGGAAGGAGTATCGCCGCAGCACCGTGGTTCGCTGAGGTCGCCTTGGTGCGGCTGCTCGGCTTGAGCAGCCCGGCAGGGTGCCCAACGTGGTGAGCGTTGCCGCCGGCCTTAGTCCAGAGTGGAACCTCGAAATCGAAGAGCACCGCGAGTCGGGTGGTGTGGGGGGCGATGTCTCGGGCTCGGTGCGGACGCCACGCCCAAATCTGGGGAGGGGCGTACCAGATCACTGGGATACGGAGGCGAGTCAGTTTACGAGCCAGCTGCGCGTTGAACTCCGAGAAGCCAACGAGAAGCGCCGCTCGCGGGAAGCGTTGTTTCGCTTGCCGCAGAAGCTCTGCCCTCAACCGGAGCAGCTCGCCAGTCCTCGCCGCAACTCCGAAGAGACCCATGACGTCTGGCATGGGAGCGAGAGTTTGCAACCCCGCCGCTTGGGAGCGCGGCCCGCCTACGCCCCAGCTTGAGGCGACCAAATGGGGAATCACCCCACTGGCAAAGTCGTCGCCGGAAGCCTCCCCGGCAACGACCATGAGCGATCCCATGGCTTACCGCCTTCGGCGGCGAGTCCACCCGATCAATGCCGCGGCAGCGGCGAGTATGACGGTTCCGTGGAAGAAACGGCTGGATCCTCCCGGCCTACTCACCGAGCATCCCGTGTCCTCCGGCTCGTAACATCCAGCGGTGAAGCCGCCCTCGGGAGCGAAGTTGCAGCTGGCTGCCTCGGTGCCTGGGGCATAGATCGCGCACATTCCAGCGGCGTCGTCGTCACTCAACTCAGTCGTCGACGCCATCTGTGCCGAGTAGTACGCCCACATCGTTGCTTCATTGTCCATTGAGTGCGCGAGGCCATAGATATGCCCCGCTTCGTGGGTCGCAACGGCAGCCAGGTCGGATTCGTCGTTGGCAGTGAGCTCATTGCCCGCCGAGTTCATCTCGACGTCCGCGTCGAGGATTTCGCCGGTGTCAGCGTTGAAGGTTACCGTTGTCAACGCGAGCGTGAGCGCGGCGTCACCTTCAGTCGCATAGGGCCATTCGTCGTCGCGGAAGATCCACGTGTTCGCGTTGGGGCCGCTCCTGTTGAACGCGATCTCCTCACACGTGACCGGCTCGGTGAGCTCAACCGCCATGGCCGGGCGGCCACCGCCAGGACACTCCACCTGGGTCCAGCGATTCATCGCTTCGGAGATGGTCCGCTCCGCCTCCGCGTAAGAGATCTGCCGCTTGGCTGAACCTGCTTGGTGAATAGAGAACGAGAGACAATTCCGGTCCCAGAATAGCTCTGCCCCACCTTCCAGGCACTCATCCGCCGTTTCTCGACAGTTGGGATTCTCAGGGTCAGCGTCGCATGTGTTGGTGCGACAGTAGGAATAGGCCTCTCCCGAGACCAGCCACCCGCCGAGCGCCAAGCCAGCGAGGAGAACGCGTCTAGTTCCCATGGCTCTTCGACCTCGTTGCTCGGATCAGGGCGATTGCCTCTCGGAGTTCCATGCCCGCAACGAGCGTCACTGCACTCTGCTCGGCGCCCAGCAGCTTCAGGTCTCGGCGTCCAATGGCAAGACGAGCGGTTCCGCTTTCATCGATTTTCACCGGGAAGTGCCCCTGGCTCATGCCGACGATTTGCCAACTACCTTCCGCCTTGCGGTTCAGGAAGAGTACCGACGCCTGGCCGGCCCTGAGCTTGGCCTCCCCCATGACCGCCTGCGCGATCTCCCCGACACGTCCACCCAGGGTTCGAATCTCGAACTCATCGCCCGCCTCGGCGTTTCCAACCACGGTGTCAGTGACGCGAATCCTCGTGTAAGTGACGATCCGTCGTTGGCCACCGACCTGCTCCCAGCGGCTCTCAGACGCGACTGGCTCGGCGACGACGATTCGGTTGCTCGCGGAGACCAAGGCCGGCAAATCGAGAGCGCGCGCAACGGTCGCCGATGCCGGCATCGGCGAAACCAGGACGCTTGAAACGAGCACAACCCCTGCGATCAGGGGTCGGCGAAGTATCCACCTCCAAGTCATGAGGCCGATCATAGCACAGGTTTCCAACCCGGTTCTCGAATCCCGAGCGAAGCCGCGTCCCATTCGTTTCGTCGATGCGCGCTCCATGCAGCCCCAAGATGCGCGAGCGTTGGCCACGCGCCCGGGTTCGCAATCCACCGGACTGCGCTATAACAACCGGCGGCGCTGAGCCCAAGGCGACGAAGCGCCGCCGCCGCAGTAGCCCATGGCCCAGAGCAATATCGAGACCCTTTCGCCGCTTTTACCGAGCGATGCGGGTGCGCTACGGCGTGAACTCAAGCTTTATATACAGAGACACCAGGCTGCTTTCCGGGAAGGGGTGGTCGGGGGAGGCGGGCTGGAGCAGGGGCAGCGGTATTGTAGGGCACTCGACGGTCTGTTTGGCGCCATGCTGTGTGCCGCCAAGGGAAGGTTAGGTGCGGAGGGGAGGTGGCGCGAGGTGGAGCTTGCTGCGGTGGGCAGCTACGGTCGGGGGACTCTGGCGTACTGCAGTGACATGGACCTGCGGCTGCTCTGTTGGGGTGACCCAGCCGAGGCAGCCCCCATCGTCGAGGCGCTGCTCTATCCGCTGTGGGACGCCGGGCTCACGATTGGCCACCAGGTCGTCACCGAGGACGAGATGCTTGCGCTCGCTCGGGAGGATCTACCCACCGCGACGACACTGCTCGACTGGCGTTCGCTGACCCCGAACGTTGGAGAGAGTGGGCGGCTCTTCCAACGCGCCTTTGACGGTGTCTTTGCCGAAGGGCGAGTGGGCGGGTTCCTCAGCCGGCTGGAGGAACGCACAGCGGAACGCGAGGAACGCTACGGGGGGTCCGTGTACGCGCTCGAACCCGACGTTAGGAACGGCCCAGGGGGCCTGCGGGACGTCGACGTTTCTCACTGGATCGCCCGGTCTCGTTGGTGCGTCTCCTCGCTGTCGGACCTCGTGCGGATCGGGGTTCTTGTTCCACGGGAATGGCGACAGATCGAGGCGGCGCAGAGCATGATCTGGCGGGTGCGCTGTCTGCTCCACGCCTACAGTGGCCGGCGCATGGACCGCTTGAGCTTCGATCGCCAGGAGCAAGTGGCTCGCGACATGGGCTACGGCGACAGTGCGGAAGCGGTCGAGCGCCTCATGAGCGAGTACTACCGTCAGGCGAGAGCCGTGATTCAAGCACGGGACATGCTGTTCTCGCGGGCGGCGCCTCCACCAACCCGGCGTCCCCACGAAGTGAGCCTCGGCAAGGGGTTGAAGCTTATCAACGGTCAAGTGACGCTCGCCCACCCGGGGGCACTCGAGAGTGATCCAGCGCTGGCGTTCCGTCTCTACCGAGAATCCATCGACAGAGGAAGGCCGCTCTACTCTTTTGCGCGAAACGCTATTGCGCGAGCGGCAACCCTGCCCGGGTTTGGCGAAAGGCTGCGTGCGAGTGACGAGGCTTCGGCGCTGTTCGTGAAGCTTTGTGCCCACGTTGCGCCGAGCCCCTTCAAGCAAGGGTCGGTGCTGAGGGAACTCCACGACGTTGGTCTCCTGGTCGCGATGATCCCGGAGTTTGCGCCCCTGGTCGGCCGTGTCCATCACGACGTCTATCACGTGTACACCGTCGATGTTCATTCCATCGAGGCCGTGGACCGTCTGCGCGCTCTGTGTCGTGGCGATCTGGCGGGAGCGCACCCGCTCGCCTCACGCTTGGCGGCCGAGATCACCCGACCGCAAGTACTCTTCCTGGCAACGCTTCTTCACGATATCGGAAAGGATATCGGGGGCGGAGCCCATTCGGAGCGCGGGGCGGTGCTCGCGTGCGATATTCTGGCGAGGCTCGGGCTCGGGGATGCCGAGATCCTTCAGGTCCAGCACCTCATCCGAGCGCACCTTCGCATGTACCACATCGCTACGCGCCGCGACATCGACGACCCGCGCACGCTGGAAGAGTTCATGCGGGAGGTTCACGGTCATGAGGGCCTTCGGGAACTGTATCTGCTCACGGTGTGTGACGTCTCGACGACGAGCCCCACGGCGCTCACCAACTGGGTGGCGCGCATGCTTGAGGAGCTGTACATTGCCGCCGAGGCGTGGCTTGATGCAGGCGAGTCGATGCGTGAAGCCTCTGCGGAGCGTGTGTGTCGCGAGGTTGAGCGGCTTTGGACGGACCCGCAGTCGTTGCCGTTCGTTAGGCAATTTCTCGAGGCGATGCCCGAGCGCTATCTGTACGCTAACGAAACGCAGAGGATCGCTCGCCACGCAGCGTTTGCCTTGGAGGCCATGGCGAGGCGCGCGGGGGTTTCCTGCATCGCCGACGTCGCGCCTTACGTCGAATTCGTCTTTATCGCCGAGGACAGACCAGGCCTTCTGGCGATGATCACGGCAACCCTGGCTGCGCATGGCCTGCAGGTCGTTGGAGCCCAGATCTACTCGTGGGCGAGTTCCGACGGAGTCGTGCGTTCGCTCGACTTGTTCTGGGTGGCAGCTGGCTCGCGGGCGCAGAAAGCTCAAGCGCTAGTGCCCAAATTGGAGGACGAGCTTGCCCGTATGCTGACCGGCGCACTGGACCCGGCTGAGCTTGCCAGCTCCTCGGGCGCTGGCGGGACCTGGGCCAACCGTCGTACGCCTCCGGTTAGGACGACCGTGAGTTTCGACAATCGGGCTTCCGCGGGCCACACCGTGATCGAGGTGATATCCCAGGACCGGCCCGGCCTCCTCTTCGCGCTCTCGCGGTGCTTGCAATTGGCCGGCCTGCGGATTGCCCTGGCAAAGATCAACACGGAGGGAACCGCGGTTGCGGACGTCTTCTATGTGACTGAAGAAGATGGCTCCAAGGTGACCGACTCTCATCGGATCGAGCTGCTCAAAGGGAGCATCGCGTCTGCGGCAATGGGAAGCTAGTCCTACGGCGGAAGACCCTCAGGCGTCGTGCGGTATTCTGCTGAACGGGCCTCGCTCGCCGTGCAGCTTGGTTGCAGCGCACGGGGCTAGTCGCCTAAGCTTCGACCCCAGTGGAGCGTCGGCGGTTGGTTCTCGCGGGCGTCCTCATCCTGCCTTCGGAGGTGTTCATGATACGGTTGCCTTCCCAGAAACTGCGCACTCTCGTGATAGCGATGGGGGTTTCGTGCTCCCTCACCGGCTGCGGTGGCTCGACGCCACCCGCTCAAGACCAGGACGATCCCTCCTTCGACGCGTCAGAGGGAGACACTGGGAGCGCTGAACCCTCGAGTCCGAAGGTCGCCGAGGGCAAGGAAGCGATCGGAGCTGGCGACTTCGCCAAGGCTCGCGAGGTTTTAGAGCAGGCTGTTGCCGCGACTCCATCCGACGCTCAGGCGCATTTCTATCTTGCGGTTGCGTCGGAAGGCCTGAAGGACAGTAGCAAGGCGATCGAGTCGTATCGTCGCGCTCTGGACGCTGACAGGCAACTCGTCGACGCGTACGTCAACCTATCCGCACTCCTCCTCGACTCCGAGGACGCATCGGGAAGCGCTACAGTCGCTAGCGAAGGCTTGAAGGTTGCTCCACAACACCCTGACCTGCTGACTAACCGAGCGCTTGCGCTCGAGGCCATGGGCAAGCGAGACGACGCTCTTCTAGCCTACGGGAAGGCGGTCGAGGCGGCTCGCGACAACCATGAACTCCGGTTCGCATATGCCGACCTGCTTGCCCGTTCCGGGAAGGCTGCTGAATCCAAGGGGCAGCTGAAGCTGGTTGTCGATGGTGCGTCCGACGTGCGCGTCCTGGCGGCCGCTGGCCACCTGTTGGCGAAGCTCGGGAGCTACGCGGACTGCGTGGCCGCCTACGACAAGGCGCTGAAGTCCGAGAAGAACTCCCAACTCCTGGTGCGTCGCGGTCTGTGCAGACACGAACTGAAGGACGACGCCGGTGCGCTCGCTGACTACAAGGAGGCGCTGAAGAGCGATCCTAAGGACGCCGCTGCACATTACTACCTGGGGCGTCATCTGGCTGAGAGCGATCGCAAGGACGAAGCCTGCGAACATCTGAACAAGGCCGTGGAGCTTGGAGAGGCGGGCGTGGTTTCTTCCTCGAAGGCCGCGGTCAAGAAATTCGGCTGCAAGTAGTCCTGCTGGCTCCCGCGGTCGCGCATTCGCATGGTAGGGGCCGAACCGTCTCGACCATCGATTCTCAAGGTAGGGGTCGAATCGTCTCGACCATCGATTCTCACGATAGGGGTCGAATCGTCTCGACCACCGATTCGCATGGTAGGGGCCGAATCGTCTCGACCACCGGTAACCGTTGCCCCGAGCGGTGATCAAAATTCGGTGAGGTTCGAGCGGAGTCGTTCCCCTACCTGTTCTGGGGGCGGCGCCGCTGGTTCGTCAGTCTGGCCAACTGATCGGCGCTCTGGGGGCATCCGGGTTCCTGGCGCACAGGGCGGCCTCGGAGATCGCGCGCGCTGGTTCAGAGAAGTACTTCGAGCAACCGATCGAGCTCATCCAGGGACGAATAGTGCAGGACCAGGTGCCCCTTGCCGTCCGTATCCCGAACCTCACATCTGGTGCCGAGCTTCCGTGACAGCCGTTGCTCCAAGTCTCGAACCGACGCACTCTTGCTCGCTCCAGACCGCTCGGCATCCGTCTTCTTCTGCTTGCCTTCGCGGACGAGGGCTTCGGTTTGTCGGACGCTCAGCTTTCCGCGGAGCACCTTCTGCGCGAACTCCTGCAGCGACTTCTCATCCGGCGCGCCAAGCAGCGCGCGCGCGTGGCCTTCGGAGAGTTCGCCGCTAACGACGTGTGAACGCACTTCCTCGGGGAGCTTGAGGAGGCGCAGCGCATTCGCGATGGTCGAACGGTCCTTGCAGACGCGTTGGGCCAGTGTCTCTTGGGTATACCCGTGTTCCTTGATGAGGCGATCGAGCGCTTCAGCGAATTCGATCGGATCGAGGTCTTCGCGCTGCACGTTCTCGATGAGCGCCAGCTCGTATGCGCTGGCGGGGGACACGTCCCGAACGACGACCAGGACCTCGCGCAGCCCAGCTTTCTGCGAGGCGCGCCACCGTCGCTCTCCGGCGATGATTTCGAACGTGTCCCGCCCCGACATGCGCCGCACCACGATCGGTTCGAGAAGGCCGTGCTCCCGAATCGACTGAGCGAGCCCGTCGAGCGCCTCCTGATCGAAGTGTTGACGAGGCTGGCCGCGCTGCGGAACGATCTTTTCGAGTGCGCAACTGAAGACGGAGCCATCCTCGTACGTCGCGCCAGAACGAGTCGCGGGTGCAGGACTACGCATTGGGAGCAGTACGTCCAGCCCTCTGCCGAGACCTCGCGGAGGTTTGTTCGAGGGTCCGCTAGTCACGCGCTAGCCTCGATGACTTCTCGCGCGAGGCTCAGGTACCCCTGAGCGCCCTTGCTCTGCACGTCGTAGAGAATCGCAGGCAATCCATGCGAAGGCGCCTCGCTCAGCCGAACGTTTCGTGGAATGAGCGAGGCGAAAACGTGGAAGTGCTCACGCACGGTGTCTGCCACCTGATGGGCCAGGCGGTTGCGCGGGTCCCACATCGTAAGAACGATCCCGAGAACCTCGAGCTGCGGGTTCAACGACTGTCGAACGCGGTCGATGGTCGCCATGAGATAGGTGATTCCCTCAAGCGCGTAGTACTCCGGCTGGAGTGGTACGACGACCTTCTGGGCTGCAGCCAGAACGTTCAGCGTGAGCACTCCAAGTGAAGGGGGCGAATCGACCACGACGTACTCGTACTCCGAGAGGGAGGACTCCTCCAAGAGCCGGCGCAAGTGCGTCCCTCGCTGGTCGTCGAAGAGCTCGTACTCGACTGCGGTCAAATCTTGGCTTGCTGGAACGATGTCGAGCGTCGCCATCGGCGTTGGCAGAATCACGTCGCGCAGCCCGACTTGGGCGATCATGGCGTCGTAGATGGTGCGTTCTGCGGTTCCAGGCGTGATGCCGACACCACTCGATGCGTTCGCCTGAGGATCGAGGTCGACAAGTAGCGTCCGCTTTTCTGCAGCGGCTAGGCTTGCTGCCAGATTGACTGCAGTGGTGGTCTTGCCAACGCCGCCCTTCTGGTTCGCGATGGCGAGGATTCGTGGTCGATCAGCCATGGTGACGATTCGTTCTCTGACTCTTATCGAAATAGCGGGTTGACGTGGCGTTTTCTTGGACGCTTCGACCCACTAGGATACCCTGTCGCCAGATGTAGGTGCAGGTGGTTCACTGTGAGTAACAGGAATTGGCTTCGGATGAACGGTCTAGGTCGATTGGCTGAATGCCTCTCGGGTCCTGCGGAACGGCATGAGCTGCAGGTCGAGCGGGTGCTCGAAGAGCGGTTCTGGACTCGCCCCGTCGCGCCACGCGCGGCCAAAGTCCTTGTGCTCCGCAAGAAGCCCGGTGGGCAAATTGGTCGACCCGCCTGACCCTCATCAGCAGCAATCTCGATAGTAGGAGACCGTCCCCAATGGCATCCCGAGGTTATCGCAGCTTTGCGGAGTTCGAGCGAGAGCTGATTCGTCCCAACATGCGGGCTGGCTGGTCCGTTGATGAGCTGGAGGAAGGCGATCAAGAACTGGACTTCGATATGGACCCGTTCGAGGCCGCGCTTACGGCCGGCGGCTTCGATGCTGACGAAGACTGAACAATTCACTCCGGCGGCACAGGGAATGCTGATGCCACCTGGACGATGACCCACTCCCGGGTCTACCTCGGCCTCCACGGACTGCCTCCCGTGGAGGCCTTCCTTTTTCCAACAAGGGGTCACGATCGAGACGCCCGCGCCACAGCGCAGGCGTAGCACAGACGGGTACCGTTGGGCCTGGGGAAGGTGGGGGGACTCGACGGCGGCGACGGGTGCCTCGCCCGGAGCCGAGCAGGCTTCGGAAATTAGGCCTGTCGCGCTCAAGACTTGACCAGAACGACTCCCCATCGTAGGTCACCGCACCTTGAGCATGCAGGTCAACGTACAGAAACTGAGCCCGGTCCTGGTCGAGTTCGACGTCCAAATCGAAGCCGATCGAGTCCGTACCGAAATCGACAAAGCATACGCAAGCCTCGGCAAGCGTGCGAAGGTGCGCGGGTTCCGTCCCGGCAAGGCACCTAGAAAGGTGCTGGAGCACATGTTCGGCGCCCGTATCGCCGCCGATGTCGCGCAGCGGCTTGTGGATGAGACCTTCCAGAAGGCTGTCAGTCAGCAGAAGGTGCAGCCCATCAACCAACCCGCTATCGAGCCCCAAGCGGTGCGCGAGACTCAGCCTTTTCAGTACAAGGCGCGGTTCGAGGTTCTGCCGCAGATCGCGAGCGTTCGGTACGACGGCCTCACAGCGAAGCGTCCAAAGGTTGAAGTCACCGACGAGCAGATCGAGTCGGAGCTTCAATCGTTGAGGAAGGCTCATTCAACCCTTGAGCCACTCAAGGAGTCTCGGCCGAGTCAGGCTGGTGACGTGCTCACCCTCGACTTCGATGTCGAAATCGAGGGAGCTCTCATCGAAGAAGCCGCCGCTCGGGGATTCCAGGCGGAGCTGGGGTCCGGGCAGCTCATGCCGCAGCTCGACGAGGCGGTTGTGGGCAAGGACGTCGGCGCTTCGATCGAGGTCGAAGTGGATATGCCGCAGCAGCACCCGCACCCGAAGTTCAGGGGGAAGCGGGCAAAGTTCAAGATTGCGGTCAAGGAAATCAAAGAGCGCATCCTGCCCGCGGCAGATGACGAGTTCGCGAAGGATCTGGGCGACTTCGAGACGCTGGACGCGGTCAAGGCCGATATCCGGGCGAGACTCGAGCGGCAGGCGAAGGAGCAGTCCGAGAACAGTGTTGCGGAACAGCTCGTTGCCGAACTCGTCAAAGCCAATGACGTTCCGGTCCCGCCCTCGCTCGTCGAGCGACAGATGCAGGTGACGGAACAGGAGATCCTGCAGCGAGCCAGAGCCCAAGGGCAGAAGGCGACCGGCCTCGGGGAACAACTGCGAGGACAGGTGCGGGCGGACAGCGAGGTCAAGGTGCGTGCCGGTCTTCTGATGGCGGAGATCGCCAAGAAGGAGGGCATTCGCATCGGCGACGAGCAGATCGAAGAGGGGCTGAAGGAGCTTGCTGAGCAGACTGGAAAGAATGTGGCCAAGCTTCGGGCTGAGTACCGCGAGCCGCGGATGCGCGAGATGCTCATCGGAATGATCCTGGAGAACAAGGTTCTGGACATCATCGAGGCGAAGGCGGCCATTGAGGAAGCGTAGGTCAGGGACCTTCGCAGTTCCCTCGGACGGTACCCTGGTTCCTTCGTCCGGATTTGGGGTACCCACGCGGCAAGGGCTTGGAAATCGTCAGGTGATGCTCGAGGATACCTCTAGGAGAACTGGATAATGTCGAAGCGACCGGAGAACCGCAGGCAAGCCGTGGCGCTGCTCGAAAGTGTGGCTCCTTCTGCAGTCCAGGCCGGCGTGATCTATCCGCATGTGGTCGAGACCACCCATCGGGGCGAGCGGACCTGGGATATCTTCAGCCGCCTTCTGAAGGACCGCATCGTGTTCCTGGGCAGTGGGGTTGACGACGACGTTGCGAACATCATCGTCGCCCAGTTCTTGTTTCTGGAGAGCGAGGACCCGGACAAGGACATCCAGCTCTACATCAATTCGCCGGGAGGAAGTGTCACGGCAGGCCTGGCGATCTACGACACCATGCAGTACGTGCGCTGCACGGTCAGTACGATCTGCATCGGGCAAGCGGCGAGCATGGGAGCCCTGCTGCTCGGAGCCGGGGCCAAGGGGACGCGATATGCGCTTCCACACTCCCGAGTGATGATCCACCAGCCACTCGGCGGCGCTCGGGGACAGGCCACCGACATCGAGATCCAGGCCCGCGAGATCAGGCATTGGAAGGAAGTGATTACGGAGATACTTGTCCGGTCAACCGGTAAGGCTCGTGCGGAGATTGAGCGCGATATCGACCGCGATTTCTACATGAGCCCGGCACAAGCCCGTGATTACGGGTTGGTTGACGAGGTATTCGAGAGCAAGAAGCTGCGGGGAGCGGCCGGCGGCGACTGACCAGGCCAGCTAGTCCGGTCCCTGCGTTGCGTCGGGAAACCGACGATGGTTGCAGGTGTGTATCGGCGGGAGGGCGCACGGCTTAATCAGCCCGACGGAGGACCGTTCTCCCCAATGCACACTGCGCGGGGCGCCCCGTGCTTGCTTGCGAGCGCGCCTGCAGGGTTCTAGAATTCTTGGCAGATTTCATCGCTTCGGGGCTTGAGCCCCCGTGAGGATGTAACGTGGAGCGACGGCGAGACGAATCAAACGGCAACCTGTGTTGCTCCTTCTGTGGAAAATCTCAGAAGGAAGTGAAGAAACTCATCGCCGGACCGACGGTGTACATCTGCGACGAGTGCATCGCACTGTGCAATGACATCATCGCCGAGGAGGTGGAGAAGGAGGAGCCTTCTGGTGGGGCGGATCCGGTGCCGAAGCCTTCGGAGATCAAGACGGTGCTGGATCAGTACGTGGTTGGTCAGGACCGCGCGAAGAAGGTGCTCAGCGTCGCCGTGCACAACCACTACAAGCGCATCGACTCCAAGCTCGCGGCCGACGACGTTGAGCTCGGCAAGAGCAACATCCTCCTGCTGGGGCCAACCGGTAGCGGAAAGACCCTGCTCGCTCAGACGCTAGCCCGCATTCTCAAGGTCCCCTTCGCGATTGCGGATGCCACGACCCTGACCGAGGCCGGGTATGTCGGTGAAGACGTAGAGAACATCATTGTGCAGCTCTTGCAGAACGCTGACCACGACGTCGAGCGTGCGCAGCGCGGCATCGTCTACATTGACGAAATCGATAAAATCAGTCGGAAGAGTGACAATCCGTCGATTACTCGGGACGTTTCCGGCGAGGGGGTGCAACAGGCGCTCCTCAAGATCATCGAAGGGACGGTGGCCAACGTCCCACCCAAGGGCGGACGCAAGCACCCGCAGCAGGACTTCCTGCAGGTCGACACCACCAACATCCTCTTCATCTGCGGAGGTGCCTTCGTTGGGCTCGAGCAGATCATTCAACGCAGGTTGGGTCAGTCGAGTCTGGGGTTTGGTGCGGACATCAAGAGCAAGAAGGAGCGCCCCCTGGGAGAGCTGTTGAGTCGAGTGCAACCGGAGGACCTGCTCAAGTTTGGATTGATTCCGGAGTTCATAGGTCGTTTGCCAGTTCTTGCGACGCTGCACGAGCTGACGGAAGATGCTCTCATCGACATTCTGACGAAACCCCGCAACAGCTTGGTGCGGCAGTTCCAGAAGCTGTTCGAGATGGATGGCGTCAAGCTGAAGTTCCACAAGGGAGCGCTCGCGCAGGTTGCCAAGAAGGCAATCGAACGTGAGAGCGGCGCGCGCGGGCTTCGAGCCATCCTTGAAGAGGCGATGCTCGACATCATGTATGACGTGCCCTCCAAGCAGGGTATCAAAGAGGTCGTGATCAACGACGACGTCATCAGTCGCGGCGAGCCGCCGCTGATCGTGTATGAAAATGAGGCCGAGCTCGCGTGAGGCTCCGACGGCCGTCGTGACGATGCGGGTTGTCGCCACGGGCCTCGAGCCGGGGCCCAGAGAGTCGGTACGAGAGGCGTAGCGTATGTTCTTCAAGAGCGACAACGAGAAGCCGGCGAGTACTCGCCGCACGATTCCGGCGCTTCCGCTTCGGGACATCATCGTGTTCCCTCACATGGTCTCGCAGCTCTTCGTGGGGCGAGAAAAGAGCATAGCTGCTCTCGATGAGGCTATGGCGCGGGACAAGGAAGTCCTTCTTGCCGCACAGAAGAGCGCCAAGACCAACGATCCCGGGCCCGACGATGTCTACGCCTTTGGAACAGTTGGGGTCATCGTCCAGCTTCTGCGGCTTCCGGATGGGACCGTGAAGGTACTGGTGGAAGGTCGCCGCCGCGCCAGGATCCGCCGCTTCGTCGATAACCGAGATTTCTTTCTGGTTGAGGCTGAGGACGTTGACGAGCTCGGGGATTCGTCGGACGTCGAGGTGGAGGCAATCACGCGAAGCGTCCAGACCACCTTCGAAGTCTATGTGAAGCTCAATAAGAAGGTTCAGCCCGAAGTCCTCATGGCGGTTCAGAGCATTGAGGAGCCCGCGAAGCTCAGCGATACGATCGCCGCGAATCTGCCGACGATCAAGCTGACGGATCGGCAAGGGCTTCTGGAGATGCCGGACGCGAAACACCGGCTGGAGCGTCTCTACGAGCTGATGCAGGCAGAGATCGAGATCCTCCAAGTTGAGAAGAAGATCCGCTCCCGCGTCAAGAAGCAGATGGAGAAGACGCAGAAGGAGTACTACCTCAACGAGCAGATGCAGGCGATCCAGAAGGAGCTTGGGGGAGGCGAACGCGATGAGTTCAAGTCCGAGCTTCAGGAGATCGAGGAGCAGCTGAAGGCCAAGCACCTCAGCGAAGAGGCGCGCGGCAAGCTGACCAAAGAGGTCAAGAAGCTCAAGATGATGCATCCGACCAGCGCCGAGGCGACGGTCGTGCGCAACTATATCGATTGGGTGATCAGCCTTCCGTGGGGAGAGAAGTCGGAAGAGCGCTTCGATCTCGCCGAAGCCGAGCGGATACTGGATGAGGACCACTACGGGCTTCGCAAGTGCAAGGAGCGGATCGTCGAGTATCTCGCCGTCCAGGCGCTCACCAAGAAGCTCAAGGGCCCCATCCTCTGTTTCGTGGGCCCTCCGGGAGTCGGTAAGACCAGCATCGCGAAGAGCATTGCTCGAGCTACTGGACGGAAGTTCGTTCGGCTGTCGCTGGGCGGAGTCCGGGACGAAGCGGAGATCCGAGGGCACCGTCGGACATACATTGGGGCGCTTCCAGGCAAGATCGTCCAAAACCTGAAGAAGGTGGGGACGAACAATCCTGTCTTCCTCCTGGATGAGGTTGACAAGATGAGCGCGGATTTCCGAGGTGATCCAGCGTCAGCGTTGCTGGAGGTGCTGGACCCCGCCCAGAACTCGACATTCAACGACCACTATCTCGATGTCGACTACGATCTTTCGGACGTGATGTTCATCACCACCGCCAACACCCTAGGCGGGATCCCGATCCCTCTGCAGGACCGGATGGAGATCATCCAGCTTTCGAGCTACACCGAGTTCGAGAAGCTCAACATCGCGCTCAAGTATTTGGTTCCCAGGCAGCTCGAGGAGGCGGGGCTCAAGGACGTTGACGTTTCCATCTCCGAGAACGGCCTGCGCACGATCATTCATCACTACACGAAGGAGGCTGGGGTTCGTTCGCTGGAGCGGGAGATCGCGAGCCTCAGTCGAAAGCTCGCCCTGCGCGTCGTCAAGGAGGGGGCCGCACAGAAGGTGGAAGTGCGAGCCGCTGACGTTCCGCGATACCTTGGGGTTCCGAAGTTCCGGCTCGGGCAGAAGGAGGACGTCGACGAGATCGGTCTGACACACGGCCTCAGCGTGAGTGACTACGGAGGGGACATCCTTGACAGTGAGGTCAGTGTGGTCCCTGGCAAGGGCAAGCTGGTCATCACGGGTCTGTTGGAGAAGGGCATGGAAGAGAGTGCCCAGGCGGCCATGAGCTACATTCGGTCGCGAGCAGCTACGCTCGGCCTGGCGTCTGATTTCTACCAGACCATTGACGTGCACGTGCATTTCCCGGACTTCATCCGGAAGGACGGACCGAGTGCAGGCGTGACGATGGCGACCAGTATCGCGAGCGCACTGACCCGGATTCCGGTTCGCGGCGATGTCGCGATGACCGGGGAGATCACGCTGCGGGGCAGGGTAATGCCCATCGGAGGATTGAAGGAGAAGCTCCTTGCTGCCCACAGGAACCGAATTGGGACCGTGATCGTGCCGAAGGAGAATCGGAAGGACTTGCGTGAGGTACCTCGCCGTGTGCTGAAGGCGCTTCGTATCGTGCTCGTGGATCACATGGACGATGTGCTTCGCGAAGCGCTCCTCATCGAGGAGCCCGAGAGCATGTTTGGGAAGCGACGCTTGCTCCTCGAGTACCGCAACGGAGAGCTTGTGCAGGATGAACCCTCGGTCGGAGCTTTCGCCACACTGGCCGGTGGTACTGCGCACGGGCCCGAACCCCTCGGCACGCCGCAGTAGTTGCGCCACCAGCCCGCCAGTTTGGGGGGCGACTTGGCCTTGACCTGCGCCGTCTGATCACGCAAGGTGCGCTCCCAGGTACTGACGGACATCTTCCCCGTTGGTATCGGATGGGCCCACCGGCATCGGTGAACAGAGGCCGAGAAGACTTGAGCAAGAGATCAGTTGCTTCGGCCATTGGGCGGGTAGCTCAGCGGTAGAGCGTCGGCCTTACAAGCCGAGGGTCGCAGGTTCGAAACCTGTCCCGCCCACAGTTTTTAGCTCTAATCCACTTCCGATCGATTCCTGCGATCGGAACAGTGGGATTGGAAGCACGGGAAACGGGTCCCCGAACCCGACTCGGAGCACTTCGGCCGCCCTCAGGTAGCGCTGGGTCGTCTCGAACGAGGTGTGTCCGGCCCGCTGTTGGATGCTGAGCGGCGGGGTCCCCCGAACGGCCTCCCAGGTGATTCCGGTGGAGCGCAGGTCGTGGAAC
>CAYRKE010000049.1:14452-42865 GCA_964424695.1 uncultured Polyangiaceae bacterium | reverse complement strand
CTCGATGGGGGCAGCCCAAACCGTTCGAGAATCGCGCTCGCTGATTTAGCTGGACCGGGCTACGTTGACAGGCGGTGATCGCGATTCACGACCTGCCCTACTGGTTTCTGCTGACCGTGGCTCTATCCCTCGGGCTCTTTTTCGGAAGCTTTCTCAATGTCGTGATCTATCGGCTGCCGCGCGGCCAGAGCATCGTATTTCCTGGCTCGCACTGTACGAACTGCGACGCCCCGATTCGGCCCTGGGACAACATCCCCGTTCTGAGTTGGCTGCTGCTTCGCGGTCGTGCGCGGTGCTGCGGCACGAAGATCTCGGCGCAGTACCCCCTCGTCGAGCTCTTGGGCGCGGCATTTGCTTGGGCAGTGCTGGACGTCGTCGTGCTCGGCATGGCCAGCGACACTCCTGTGTGGAAGGGCATCGCCGTCTTCGCGCTCTATCTTGCGTTGACGCTGGGGCTGCTGGCGGCGAGCTGGATCGACCTAGAGCACATGATCCTGCCCGATCCCATCACCATTGGTGGAACGGTGCTGGGAATTGCCTCGGCCTGGTGGCGCCCCCACGCGACCCCGGTCGAGGGGCTGCTCGGCGCAGCGATCGGCTTCCTCATGATCTGGCTACCCTTCATTGTCGGGTACCGCTTGCTGCGCGGAAGGTCCGGCATGGGGCTGGGCGACGCGAAGCTCATGATGCTCGCTGGCGCCTGGTTCGGATGGCCCGCCGCGGTCTTCGCTTTGTGTGCGGGGGCGGTGCAAGGTACCTTGCTGACCGTGGTGGTTCTGCTCGTGCGCGGTCGGCTCGAGGAGCCCGAAGCGGTGAGGCGTGAGCGTGAGGAGATCCAGCGGGAGCTCGAGGCTGCCGAGGGCGAAGAACGCGAGCGTCTCAAGGCGATCATTGCTGATGATCCGCTCGCATCCGAACCGGGCGATGGCTTTGGTCAACTGCGAGTCCCATTCGGTCCGTTCTTGGCGCTGGCGACCGTCGAGTATCTCTTCTTTGGAGAGGCACTCATTGAATCGTACCTGTCATGGATCGGGGCATAGTCGACGAGCGATTCGAGCTCGCGCTCGAGGTCGAAGCTTCAGAGCTCGACATCCGGAGTCGACGCCGAACTATCGGGGGTCGCAGTCTGTCCGCGCTGGGTCTTCTGGTTCTTGGGTGTGCCGAATCGCTGCGCCTTGCGCCAACCGGGCTACCGCCCACACAGGGGGCGGAGTCCTTCCTGGTGGACTATCCACCCCCGCCAGCGGAGGTCGAGGAAGTCGGTCCGGATCCCGGCGGCTCCTGCGTTTGGGTCGATGGCCACTGGGACTGGACGGGGCGTCGTTGGCGATGGCGCGAGGGCGGCTGGTTCACGCCACCCTCAGGCTGCTACCACTCGACGCCCATGCTGGTCTTCCTGCCCGGCGTTTCGGCGAGTGCGCTCTACTTCTGGCCGCCACGGTGGTACCCGCTTCCGGAGCGCAAGGGGCAGGCCTGTGACGCGCCTCGCCCTTGTTCTGGCGGCAAGGCGCCACCGCCTCGCGCGCCGTCTCCCTCCGTCCAGAGTGCCCCCCAGCCCTGAAGCTCCGGGCGGGTCACGCCGGGCTCGAGGCCGATGCGTGCGCGAACCGAAGGCTCACCGTAGCAGTCTGGTCCCTTAGTACAGCTCCCCACGAGTTCGTTCCCACTCAAGTCGAGTCCGAGCCCGGATCGTTGAGGCGCAGGACCATGGCGCTCAGCATGGCGACCCTGCGCAGAAGCAGCGTGCAACCCCGGGACAGAAGCTCCCAATCCGCGAGATGGGTGACGGACGCGGCGAATAGCTGCAGCGCTCCCTTGCGATCCTATTCGTGCTCAAGCAGGGCGGGTTGGTTCGGCTGATTGCACATCGCCGACGACTGATAGCCCGCGTCCGAGTTGACTCCGGCTCCGCGGGGTCAGGCGAGCAGGACCGATGTCGCCAGCATCACCACGAAACCAGCGATCACGGCGAAGGTCGCCGCGCGTTCGGCGCCCTCCACGTGGGTTTCGGGTAGCACCTCTCCAGAGACGACGAACAGCATGGCTCCTGCGGCAAATGCGAGCGCGTACGGCAGCACAAGAAGGCTCAGGCTCACGACGGCTGCCCCAATGAGTCCACCCAGTGGCTCCACAAGTCCCGTGAGTAGGGAGATCAAGAACGCGCGCGACCGGCTCGAGCCGTCGGCGATGAGCGCGGCGGCGACGGCCAGCCCTTCCGGGACGTTCTGGGCTGCGATTCCCAGAGTCACCGCGTACCCCGTTGACAGCGTAGTGTCGCCGTAGGCTACGCCCACACTGAGCCCCTCCGGCAGATTGTGCAGCGCGATGGCGAGTACCAGCATGCCGTTTCGGCCGAGGCTCCAGGCTTTGGAACCCTCCCGCCCTTTGGAGAAGTGATCGTGAGGGATCGCTGCGTGCAGGCCCCAGAGACCTACCGCGCCCAAGAGCAGGCCGGCGCTCACGGTGAGCGCCGCGCGCAGGGGAGTTCCGCCTTGCTGACGCACGTGGGCGAGCGCCGGCTGGAGGAGGGAAAAGAAGGTGGCCCCCAGCATCATGCCCCCTGCAGCCGCCAGCATCAATCGCTGAGAGGCTTGGTTCCAATTGGCCTTGAAGAGGATGGGCAGCGCCCCGAGCCCCGTGCTGAGGCCAGCGACGAGGCTTCCCAAAAAACCGGCGAGGAGCGTGGACATTCCGGTTATCTCTAGCCCGAACAGCCGCTGTCGGGGAGCCCCCGCGTGACGAACGCGTTCCGATAAGGCCCGACACCGGGTGGAGCCGGGTGACACGCGGCCGATTTGGGCATGGGGTGTCGGGTACTGCCGTCACTCCCCTCCGCTTGTCCAGGAGCGCGCCCGGGGAGGCAGCGGGGCCATGAGCAAGACCTCGGCGTACCGGTTTGGGGCCAAGTGCGAGCCCAGCCCAGTGCGGTGGCGCTCTCTGTCGCGTCGCGCTAGCCTTCCGCTCGCTCTGGAAAGGATGCCGAGGATGCAGGCTCGGAGGATCGTAGACGACATCGATTGGGTTGGCGCAGTCGACTGGGATCGCAGGCTCTTCGACGCCTTGATTCCTATCCCCGAGGGCACGAGCTACGGCGCGTACCTGGTGCGAGGGGCGCAGAGGACTGCTCTCATCGACTCGGTGGATCCCTCCCACGTCGATACGCTCCTCGCGCGGCTGGCGAGCACCGGGGTCGGCAAGATCGATCTGGTCGTCTCGCAACACGCCGAGCAGGACCATTCAGGCTCGATTCCCCGCATCCTGGCCCGCTATCCCGAAGCCAAGGTACTGGTGACCGTGAGGGGGAAGGCCATGCTGGCCGAGCACCTTGGCATAGGTGTGGACCGAATGCAGCCGGTGAGCGATGGCGAGCAAGTGGATCTCGGCGGACTGACCCTGGAGTTCCTCCACTTTCCCTGGGTTCATTGGCCCGAGACGATGGTCACCTGGGTACCCGAACGCAGAGTCTTGTTTACGTGTGATCTCTTCGGTGCGCACGTGGCGACGAGCAGCGTTTTCGCTGGCGCCGATCCCGAGATCACGGTGGCCGCCAAGCACTACTTCGCCGAGATCATGATGCCCTACCGAGCCATGATCGAGAAGAACCTGGAGCGCGTCATTGCCCTCGATCCAGCCTTCGTCGCTCCCAGTCACGGGCCGGTCCACGACCGACCCGCGATCATCTTTGAGGCTTATCGGGAGTGGGTGAGTGGCCCGCCCCGCAACATGGTCGTCATTCCGTACATCTCGATGCACGAGAGCACGCGACGAATGGTCCAGCACCTCGTCGAGGCGTGTGCGATGCGCGGGGTGCGCGCCGAGCAGTTCGACCTGGCCGACCCGGACATCGGGAGGCTGGCCACGCTGCTTGTCGACGCCGCGTCGGTCGTCTTTGGGACACCCACCGTGCTCGCAGGGCCGCATCCCAAGGTCGCCTACGCCGTGTTTCTGGCTAACGCCATTCGCCCCAAAGCGCGGTACGTATCGGTCATCGGCTCTTTCGGATGGGGTGGCAAGGTCGTCGAGCAGATCGTGAACATGATTCCCAACCTCAAGGTTGAGCTGCTTCCGCCCGTTCTCTGCAAGGGGGCAGCCAGAGTCGCAGACTACCAGAGCCTAGACTCGCTCGCGCAGGCCATTGCCGAGCGGCATGCGGCCCTGGTTTGAAGGGCCGAGACAACGAAATCGGAGACACTGACAATGGCGGGCCATCGGTGCATTTCTTGGACCGACCCGTAACCAGCGGTCACTGCCTGCGAGACCTTCAGCGCCCCTCCTCCGCCCCGCTCGATCCCTCTCCGCTTCGGGCACCATGGGCAGCGGCGTTCCAGAGCTGGAGCGGCGCGGTGGAATGACTCGGAGTGCCACCACGCGTCTTGCGCTCGCGCGGATCAACGGCGCCCTGCGCGCCCGTTTCAATGGGCGTTTCCCCCATTCCCCACCCTAGAGGAAGCAGCCCACCACGAGCGCAACCTTCGGGAACGCCGTGAGAGAAATCCCTCGACTGACCAGCCCCGGCATGCCGGTTTCTTGGACGAAGATGCTGTAGTCGAAATACTCCGTCATCGCTACGACGAGTTCGGCGTCGATGCCGAGGGTGACGGGGCCGACGCGGTACCCGGCAGCGAGCCCGGGCGCGAAGCTGGGAACGAGGTAGTCGCGAACCTCGTCGGGGGTCGCGCCATGCTGGCTTACGTACTGACGGTCATGCTGCAGAATCGGTACCGCGAGGGACGCGCGGAGCTCCCACGATGGGTACAAGGCGCGATAGCTCAGGCGAGGGCCAATTCCCGTGGAGGGCGGCGCGTAGTCATCGTCCAGGCGACTCACCGCCAGCCACCCCTCGACCTCCACCCAAACGCCGCCTCCGACGCGCACTCCGAGCTCGACTGCTGGGCCTAGGTCGGGCAGGACGAGCAAACCAGCTCCGGCCCGGAAACGGTCCTGTTCGACTGAGTCGTCGCTACCGTCGTTCTGGAGCTGGCCGGCCTCTACCTGCGTGCCCTTGGCTTCGGCATTTTCCTTGGGCGCGGCGTCGTTCCCCGCCTCCTCCTGATCCGCGTTGGCTATCGATGGCGCACCGGTAGCGAGCAGCAGACCAACAACAAATGCGAGTGACGAGGCTCTCATGATCGGCGTCCTGTCCGGGTTGACGCAAGCGTTGCACCCTCTTACCACAAATCTCAGATCCAAAGCCGAAGTCCGGGACGCTGGTCGGCGGCGGCGTAACCCGCAACATGTGGCCCAGCGCCAGCATGCAGAGCTGGGTCGTCTCGGGTCATCTCTCGGGTCTCACCGGTCGTCGGTCGCTGATTCAGCGCGTCGGGCGTGTCTTGAGAGTCACCGTGACCGTCCGCGGGGCATTGGGGGCGAGAGTCGTATCAGGCGGTGGGCGAAGCTCGACCGTGACACTGTCGGTGATGCCAAGCTCGGCAAGGTCGATTCCTGCCGTGGGCACGGAGCCGTATCTTCCGCGGTCAGCACGACGGATCTCGAGCTCGATCTCCTTCGGCTCGGCCGTAGCCGAGATGAGTTGTCGACCAGGGGGGAGTTGTCCTCCAAGCTTGGGCCGCACCGGCAGGCGCACGATCTCCGTGGCCCGGGCGACGATTTGGAGTTGATCGGGCGTTGCTGAGACCAACTCGACCCCGTCGGGCAGGTCGAGGTGGTCGGTGCCGATCCGAACCTTGTGCGAGCCTGCCCTCAGGTATTGGGCGTTGATGGTGATGGACAGGTTGCCGGGGTCGAAGCGACTGAACGCACGTACTGTCCCCCGGAGCATGACAGTGGCCTGTTGGGGCTCGGGTTCATCCAGGCGGATTCCTTGGGGAACAGCGCGGTACACCACGGGCACCTCGACGGTGCGTTCGAGGGTCGTGGACTCCCGTCCTTGGACTGCCGCCCACGCGACCGCCGCCGCGCCGAGCGCCGCTAGCTTCGACCCCCAGTGGCGGCGAAGCGTACCCGCGAGCCAGCTCGAATCGGCTGCGGGCTTCTGGGCGTCCACGAAGCGAGCGAGCTCCCCGGCGAGTTCCGTCGCGTCGATCTTTCTGAGTTCCCCGCGGTGCGCGAGGGAGATGGTGCCGCGCTCTTCGGACACCACCAGGATGAGCGCGTCGGAGCGTTCGCAAAGCCCGAGCGCCGCCGCGTGCCGAGTGCCATGCCCGGCCAGCGCGTCGTGTCGGTCCGACAGCGGAAGATGGGCTCCGAACTTGGTGACGAGCCCCGTTTCGATGACCAGCGCCCCATCGTGTCCGGGCGAGCTGGTGTCGAAGATGCTGAGCAGGAGCGGGACGCTGACCAGACCTCGCAGGTCATTGCCCCCAGTCAGGTGACGTTCGAGCGGTTCCCGCCCCCTGAAGACCATCAGGGCACCAACGCGCTTTTCGGCCAGAGTGACTGTGGCTTTGACCACGGGATCGAGCCAAGCAGTTCGCTCGCTCGCCGCGGCCGGTGCCGTCTGGCGTCGGAGCCACTGTCCTGCCGCCAGCCGTTCGAAGCCACGACGGATGTCCTCCTGGAAGATGACGACGAGCGCCAACAGGGCGACGGTGAGGCCCAGTTGGAACAGGAAGAGCGTCAGATACATGTCGAGGACACGCGCCGCCAGGTACACGGTCGCGATGGCTCCGAGCCCGGAGAGCACGAAGCGGGACCGGGACTCCCTCACCCAATGGATCACCGCGTAGACGAAGGACGCCACGACGGCGATGTCGATGAGGTCGGCAAACCGCACCGCGGGTAGCCAGCTGAGTGAGCGCAAGGCCTCGGACATGGGGGAGAGCGAGGGGGCAGGTGTTCTGGTGGCCAGCCCCCACCTCGCGTTGGCTATCATCCAGCAGGGGGAACCACCGCGCAACCTCCGCCAGACAGGTCCCCGAGGGCTCTGGAGCGTCGTTGCGAGCGCGGGGCCAAACCCTGAGCTATACCCGTCATCCACCGCCGGCGGCCAGTCCAGGCGACACTGCCGGCCCAACTTCCAGCACAAGAAGCAAACAGAAAGCAATCCAAGTCATGCTCAGGGTAGCGTTCGTCGGATGGCGCGGCATGGTCGGTTCCGTCCTCATGGAGAGGATGCGTGCCGAAGGCGATTTCAATGGCATCGAGCCGGTGTTCTTCACGACCTCCAGTGTGGGCGGGAAGCCGCCCGATGTGGGCGTTTCCTGCCCTCCGCTGAAGGATGCCAACGACCTCGCGGAGCTCAAGCGTTTCGACGTCATCGTGACTTGTCAGGGTGGGGACTACACCACACAGGTCCACGACGCGCTCCGCAAGGATGGCTTCACAGGGTACTGGATCGATGCCGCTTCCACGCTGAGGATGCGTGACGACACGGTCATCATTCTGGATCCCGTCAACCGCCACGTCATCGATCAGGCTCTGAAGAACGGCATCAAGTCATTCGCCGGCGGCAACTGCACCGTAAGCCTCATGCTGATGGGGCTCGGAGCACTGTTCCGGCGCGGTCTCGTCGAGTGGACGACGAGTATGACCTATCAGTCCGCCTCGGGCGCTGGTGCCAAGAACATGATCGAGCTGATGGCGCAGAGCGCCGTGCTGGCTGGCTCGGTGAGCGCGCTCCTGAAGGATCCGGCATCGACGGCACTGGACATCGATCGAGTTGTGACTGAGACGCTGCATTCTGGGAACGTACCAACCGCGAACTTCGGCGCGCCTCTCGCTGCCAGTCTGATCCCGTGGATCGATCGCGCAATGGAGAGCGGCCAGACCCGTGAGGAGTGGAAGGGTCAGGTCGAATGCAACAAGATCCTCGGTACCTCGAGCCCGATTCCCGTCGACGGCGTTTGTGTGCGCGTCGGGGCCATGCGCTGCCACAGCCAAGGGCTCACCCTGAAGCTTACCAAGGACATCCCCGTGGACGAGATCGAGGGGATGCTCCGGGCGGAGCACGAGTGGGTCCGGGTCGTGGCCAACACCAAGGAAGCGACGCTCCGTGAGCTCACTCCCGCCGCAGTATCCGGGACGCTCCAGGTCCCCGTGGGGCGCATCCGCAAGATGACGCTCGGTCCGACGTACTTGGCTGCTTTCACCGTTGGGGACCAGCTGCTTTGGGGCGCTGCCGAGCCGCTCCGGCGCATGCTGCGCATTCTCCGCGAGTCCAAGTAGCACTACCTGTTGCCGGGGGCGCCTCACGGTGGGCGCCCCCGCCACTCTGCTTGACGCCAGCGGCCGCACCTCGGTGCGGCTGTTGCCGTTCTTACGGGGCGCTGAAGCCTGTGCAGCTCTCGTCGAGGCTGAGGCAGCTTGCAGCCTGACTGGTGGCGAGGCCCAGCAGGATCGTGGCGTCCGTCGTCTCGCAGTTCAAGGTCGACCCGTATTGCTTCTCCATTGCGGACAGAGCGGCGATGCATGCATTGACCTCGTCCACCGTGGCATCGCACTCGGCAAGAGCGTCCGCGGCCAGCGAGCAGTCGTTGGCCGTTGCGGCGGTCGAGGCTGCTGCCATGCACCTGCTGACCGAGGCCTCACAGGTGGCGACTGGGTCCTCGGCGGTAGCTCCATCGAGGAGCCCCGGCACGGTGCACAGGAGACGCTGGCGCGACTCGTCGGTGGGATCCATCGCGTCAGTCGTCTCCTCGCAGACCTGGGTCGCCTGGGCCGGGGCGAGCTCGGAGAGGACGGAATTCCCCGGAACGCTCGTGATCGCGGGCGTTGCGCCGGAACCTCCCGTCGAGCTACCGGTTCCGGTCGGGGTGGACCCGCCGGTGCTCGAGCCGGTCTCGTCATCGTCTCCGACATCTCCAGCTCCGGAACCTGCCGTGCCGGCAGTCTCGCTGCCCCCGCGAGACCCCTCTTCTCCGCCGCAGCTCGCCAATCCGACGCTCGAAAGGCCCAGCGTGACCGCGATTACCATCAACTTGTTCAAGGAAACCCTCCTTCGTGCCGAAGCGTTGGGCACTCCCGGCCCGATTCTGTCGGGGCAGGCGCTGGCCAACTGGCTTGGAGCTTAGCGCAGCTTGCCGAGCCAGGCCCGTCGGTGGACGGGCTGGGTGGACCCCGTAGCGCGGAGTGGCTGATCTCCGAGGTGCGCGCTAGGAGGCTTAGCCCATCCGCCACCTCTGGACACCATGTCCGACACTCCCTCGCGAAGCCAAGCCGCCCCGAACGAGCCCTGGACTATCCGTCGCGTCCTCGGCTGGGCCATCGAAGACTTTCGCAGTCGAGGTTTCGACTCGCCGCGGCTCGATGCAGAGCTGCTCCTCGCATTGGCACTGGGCACCGATCGCCTACGGCTCATCCTCGACGCGATGCGGCCTCTCAATCAAGACGAGCTTGGCGTGTACCGAGAGCTCATCCGACGGCGGCGGTCCGGGGAGCCCGTAGCTTACATCCTTGGAGAGCGGGAGTTCTACGGCCTGGCGTTCCGCGTCGACGCACGGGTGCTCATTCCACGGCCGGACACCGAGGCCCTCGTGGACGTTGCGCTCGAGCGGACCGACGCTGCTGCGCCGTCGAGGCGTGCCCTCGACCTATGCACGGGATCGGGGTGTGTTGCCATTGCCTTCGCCGCTCGCAGACCCGATTGGGAGATCGTTGCCGTGGACCTCTCCGAGGACGCGATCGCCGTGGCGCAGCTCAACGCAGAACGGCTCGGGCAGCGCGTGCGTTGTCTCACCGGAGATCTCTTCGGGGCGCTTGCCGAGGCCGAGCGTTTCGACCTCATTACTGCCAACGCGCCCTACATTCCAAGCGCCGAGATCCCGACTCTCGATGTGGGGATCCGCGAGTTCGAGCCCCATCTGGCGTTAGTGGGAGGCGCCGACGGCCTGGACGTCGTCCGACGCATCATTGCCGAGGCTCCCGCTTACCTTCGTCCGTCGGGACTCCTGGCAATGGAGATCGGCTACGACCAGGCGCCGCGGGTGGCGGCCCACTTCGAGGCCAGTGGCTTCGTCGACGTTCGAATCCGTCGTGACTATGGCGGTCATGAGCGCGTCGTGAGCGGCTTACTGGGTTGAGGCGTTTTGAGCCGAGCGTATTTCTGCCTGGTTATAGTCTCCGCACTCCTCCAAACTTTCGGCGTCGAGCGCTGCGCTTGTCGCTCGCGTCGGGGGGCCCGAGTGTTGTAGATAGGTTTCATGATCCACCCAGCATCGCGGGAACTGGCAGGGGCGAGGCGCTTCGAATCCTCTCACCGTGGGCGTCGAGGGGGGGCGCCCAGTGCGCGAAGCTGCTTGTCCGCGTCAGTCGTTTTGGTTTTGGCCGTCGGAGCTCTGACGAGCTGCGGCGGATCCCAGAAATCGGCGGGCTCCGCCGATGGCGAGTCTGGGGCGAGCACCGCGGGGCAGAAATGTCTGGCGGATGCCGACGCTCAGTACAAGCCCCGAGCCGACGCCCCCAATCGCATTGACGTCGAGCACATCGTTGTGCGTCACGCTGGACTCGAGGACCCCCAGGGGGCAACCCGGACTCCCGAGGAGGCGTGTCTGCGCGTGTTGGAAGCTTGGAAGAAGCTCCAGGGCGGGGCCGAATGGGATGCGATCGTCGAAGAGTACTCCGATGCCAAGGGGGCGGCCGGGGGCAAGCTCTCCCGGATCTCGGCAGACGAGGTCGATTCTGACTTCGCGGCCGTTGCCTTCTCCCTTGAGCCCGATCAGCTCAGCTACGTTGTGAAGACGGAACGCGGGTTCCACCTGATCCTGAGAACGCATTAGGGCAATAGGAGCGGCTCGTTGCAGGAAATTGGGCCAACCGAGACGAGCTGTGCCATTGGAACGCCGTGGCTCAGCACCATCGGCGTCACTCCGGCGAGGGACGGCGGGCTCAGCCAGGCTGCCCCGCCCCGAATCCTGTACGCGCACCCCACGCGGATGCGCGGCAATGCCTTTTCCTGCCCCTCGATCCAGGTAGCGTGGGATCAGGCCGTCGGGTTGGGCACGGTCGTCGACTAAGGCGAGTCCGTGCGCTCCTTTCGGGCATCCTTGTTCTGGGGCCGCTGTGCGTCGGGTGCGGAAAGGGGGACGACAGCCCGAGTCTCTCTCAGACAGCTCCCGCTGCCCCGTTGGTCGACATACCCGTGCCCCCTGCGGACGGACCCAAGTTGGGGGCTCTCGCCAACGTCACGCCGATTCGCGAGTCTCCGAAGCCCGACGCGCGCGTACTGGGCTACCTGCATGCCGGTGGCCAAATTGCCCGCGCCGAGCAGCCCTACGGTCAGCAGGGCTGTGAGGGCGTCTGGTATCCCGTGAGGCCCCGCGGCTTCGTTTGTGCCGGGAGCAGCGCAACCCTCGATCTCGAGCATCCGACCATGGCGGCCATGAGCATTCGTCCCAACGTCGACGAGCCGCTGCCCTACACGTTCGCGCGAACCACGCGAGCTACCAGTCTCTACGAGCGAGATCCCGAACGAGCCGACGGCGTCAAAGAGGTTCTGGCCGTTCCGCGTTCAAGTGGTCTCGCCATCGTTGGGTCATGGTCGGCCTTCGACACCGAGGGCAAGTCTCTGCGCCTGGGAATGACGACCCGCGGGCAGTTCATTGAAGCCGAGGCTCTCAAGGCCGCGGAACCCAGCACATTTGCCGGCTACGAGCTGGACGGCAAGGAGCACGATCTGCCGGTAGGTTTCGTCGTGCGGCGCGGGGTTCGTTTCTGGTCTCTGGACGAGCGAAGTCGAGCCGAGAAGGGGAAGGAGCTCGCGTATCACGAGACCATCCCGTTGACCGGCAAGTTTCGCACCCTCGGCGACGTGCGCTACTGGGCTGCGGCCGAGGGCCGTTGGGTGCGTCACGATGAGGTGACCGTTGTCCAGCGGCGGAACGTCTACCCAGACTTCGTGAACGAAGGGCAGAAGTGGATCGACATCAGCATCGTTACCGGCACCGCGGTGCTCTACGAGGGAAAGCGGCCCATATTCGCCACGCTGGTCAGTGTGGGGCGCGACAGGCTAGGCGATCCCAAGACTAGTGCATCGACGGCACAGGGCACCTTTCAGGTTACCGGAAAGCATATCACCGCCGCCGATCACGACCCGTCGGGGTTTGCCGAGGGAGTCTTGCTCTACGACGTTCCGTGGATTGTCGAGCTCTCATCGGGGCAGGTTCTTCACGGCTCCTTCTCCAACGACCGATTTGGGATCGAGCATGGACCGGGCAACGTGCAACTCTCGCCGGGCGACGCTCGCCGCGTCTGGTCGTGGGTCGACCCTGAGCTGCCCGCGGGGTGGCACGGCGTGCTGGGGGCGGGGCCTCAGCCGACGCTCGTCGTCGTCAGAAAGTAGCGTTGGAAGTCCGCGCCGGCAGAGCTCGAACCCAACCCTGGAGCGCGGTGCTACCTTGGTGGGCATGATGCGGCGGACGACACTGCTGACGGCGTTGCTCTGGCTCTCGACCCTGCCCAATACTGGGGGCTGCGGTGGTGGGGACGCGCAGCATCACGGGATGTCCTCGGGGGGGACCGCTGGCGGCTTCGCCCCCGGTGGTGCCGCCGGGATCGATGGGGCGACCGGGGGCGGATCGGGCGCTGGCGGAGTCAATGCGGGCGGGGTGGCGGGCTTCGCAGGCTCTGGAGCTCGAGCGGGAGCAGGTGGCGCGGCCGGTGTTGCGGGCGCTTCCGGCGGGGGAGCCGATGGCCCTGCGACGCCCTGTGGTCGCCACGCGCTCGGGCTCGACGAGACGGGCGAGGTCGCTAGCCCGGAGTGTGCTCTCGACGGCGCTTGGTACTGGTACGACGACGGAGCTGGGACCGAGGTGGATGGCGTCGCCGACGGCGATCCGCCCTATGAGAAGGATCGCGGCATGTGTCTCTCCGGGCACGTGATCACCGATAGCACCTACGCCTCGTGGGGGGCCGGAGTGGGGCTACTCACCAAGGCGTGGACCGGCACCCAAGCGCCCTGGGATGCGACCGCCCACTCCGTCATCGGCTTCGAGGTCACCGTCACAGGGAGTACGGGGCTCGCGGACCTGCGGATGTTCGCGGACCACGCACCCGAGCGCGCCGAGGGGGAGTCACCGCCCTTCGTCACCCTGGACGGCCCAGGCACCCATCGCGTGCTCCTCGAAGACTTCGCGGTGCCGGACAGTTGGACGCCGAACGGCGGTGAGCGGCTCGATCCCACTGTGATTCGGTACCTGAATTTTCAGGTCACGGGTGGCGATCTGGACGCGGATTTCGACTATTGCGTGACCAACGTGGCGCCCATCGTCGCCGACCCCATCGACGACCTCGAGGATGGCGACGACGCGATCCTCCCCGGCCCGGGCCGCGAGGGCAGCTGGTACGCGTACGGCGATGGAACTGGCACGCAGACGGCAGCCGGTAGCACGATTCATGGTCCCGGTGGCTACGGAGGGGGCTACGCGGCAACCACTGCCGGCAGCGGGTTTACGAACTGGGGGGCGCGGATCGGACTGAACTTCCATTGGGACGCGAGCACTTCGACTTCGGCCCCGATCGACGCCACCGAATTCGCCGGGCTTCGGGTGCGCGTGCGCGGCACGAGCGCCACCGGAACGCTCAAGGTTCTACCCATCACGCGCGACGTGACGCCGGTCGCGGAGGGGGGAACCTGCGAGTCCGACTGCGACGACCCCCACTTCTGGACCGTGCCCCTCGACGGTGAATGGCAGGACTTCCTATTGCCCTTCACCCACCTCTTCCAGAACGGCACCCACGCCGTGGTGTTCGACAAGGCGCAGCTCACCAACGTGAACTTCCAGGCTCCGCCGGGTGGTGACTTCGAGTTCGCGGTCGATGACGTTGCGTTCTACCGCTCCGCAGCGCCGCTGCCGGATCCCGACCCGGGGATCCTCATCGAGCTCGGGCCGCGGGAGCTCGAATCGCTTCTCGAGCCCGGTTTCGGGGGGCTCTGGGCGTTCCCCGATCAAGCGGTCCTGCGCTTGGACTTGGGCACGACGACTCGATTCTTCTTGTCGGCTTGGCAAGACCCCAATGAGCCGGGCGCCGATGTGGAGCCTGGGGTAAATCCCAATGGGCAGCCCACCTTCGCCCTGGACGCACCGGACATCACCTCGCTCGACACCGCGACCCCGGTGCGCGTCCTCTCCCCGGGACCTGCGCCCGACTTCGACAACGGCTACGCTGGATTGTCGGGGCTCTATCGGCACTCGGACGGGCGGCTCTACGGCTTCTATCACGCCGAGGACTGGCTGACGGACACGGGGGACCCCACCCCGCTCATCCCGGGAACCGGAACCGTCCCCGGATTCTACGCGAGCGTGGCCGCCGCGGTGTCGGACGACGATGGCCTCAACTGGACCAAGCTTGGCCAGGTCCTGACCGCGCCGATCCCCAAGGACTGGCCCGACACTGGTGATCCCTACGCCTACGATCAAGGCGTCTGCGGACCCGGCGCCGTGCTCGACCGGAGCGGCCGCTACCTGTACCTCTACTACACGGACAACACGCGTCGGGACGGCAGAGCAGTCCAGCTCTCACTCGCGCGGGCCGACCTCCGACAGGGGCCGCCTTCGCCGGGCCAGTTCCAGAAGTACTACTACGGGCGTTTCGCGTCCCCGGGGCTCGGGGGCGCCGACGCGCCATTGCCAGGCATCGACCCATTCCTCGTCAACCCGGTGCGAGCCTACGGACACCCCGTGTGGTCGGAGGCGATCCAGCGCTACGTGATGGTCCTCAATCTAGGCACGTGGGACGACGCGGCCGGGGCGCTCGATCGAGCCAAGAGCGGGATCTACATCCTGTTCTCCCAGGATGGGCTGTACTGGTCGCAGCCGCGGCAGCTCGTCGCCGATTCGATCTACTTCGAGCCCGACGAGAGCTTTTCGTACATGGGCACGCTGCTCTTCGACGACGAATCAGGCGCGAGCGGTTGGCTCGTCTACGGGCACTCCGACACTTGGGGCGACCCGACGCACTACTTGGTGGGGCACCGAATCGAGCTTCGCCTTCCCGAGGTCCTGCCCTGAGAGAAGCCACGCGAGCATGCGGCTCCTCGCCGCGGCATTGATGCTTCTGGGCCATCGGACCGCGTGGAGCGACACTTGGCCGGCTGGCTGCGGGGCTCATTAACGGGCGGCCAAGCATGATCGGTGAGCGGCCAAGCATGATCGGTGAGCGGCCAAGCATGATCGGTGAGCGGCCAAGCATGATCGGTGAGCGGCCAGGCTTTGGAAGCCATTGGCCAAGCATGATCGATGTCCGGTGCTCTCATCGCTTCGCGTTCCGGGACGCAGTCGCGCGGCTTCGTTCCGCTCCGCGCGAGCGTGCCACGCTATTCGCTTGCGGATACACCGAGCGGCAGCAACCGGAGCGTGGATTCCATGCTCGACGCGACCCAATGTCCTGTCCATGGGCATGTTGCATCGACGGGGCAAGCTACGGCGCTGAAGGAACCTCGTTCTCCGATCTCGCGGAGCGCGACGAAGGAGCGCGAGGGCAGCCGCCAGCGTGGTGAGGAGCTGCCGGGTTCGGGGCTCGGCTCAGAAGCCCGGCGTCCCGCCGTCTCCCTTCCGGAGCGCTAAATCACCGAGCATGACTGTGCGCCGCGGTCCACCCGTGGCATCGTCCGCGTGTCTATCGGTCCCATGTCGATCAGCAGGATCTCCGTGTGGTCTTGGACGGTGAGCGCGATTGACCGCTCGTCCACGACACCAACTCCATCGCCAAGAGTCAATAGGACGTCGTCCAGCTGCGCTGCGCCGTGTACGACCTGGATCCAGGCGCTACGCCCCGTCTTGAGTTCATGGACGACGTGGTGACCGGGCTCGAACATGGCCGAGAAGATCAGCGCGTCTTGGTGGACTCTGAGGGACCCCTTGCGGCGGTCCGGGGATGCCACGACGCAGAGCTGGTTTCGGCGTTGCCCAGCCGTGAACCGCTGCTGCTCGTGACCATAGTCGATACCAGCCTGCCACGGACGCAGCGACATGCGGAACCAGTGCACCCAGTCGGCTTGTGACACACTGGTTTCAGTCTGTCGTATGCGCCCCCCAGCAGACACGCGCTGGAACTCGCCCGCGCAGAGCACTCCCGTGTACCCCATGGTATCGTGCTGCGAGAGCGCGCCCCGATAGACGTACGTTACCAGCTCCACGTCCCCACTACCATGCGGTGTGGTGCTGTCACCCGGGGGGAGGCGCACCTCATCGAACGCAAAGAGAGACCCAATGCCACATGCGAACGGGCCTGGAGGCGTCTGGACGACGAAGGAGTGCCATGCCTCTTGTTGACCGAGAGTCACATGGGACCGCTGAGTGTTGCGGAGAAGATTGATCATCGTCCTGGTCCTCTAGCTCATCTGACTAGTTCGCAAGGTGGCGTCAGTCGGAACGCGAGGGCAGAGCGCGCATACAATGGCTCGTCCGGCAGCAGGCACTGACCGGGCGGGTTCGGCGGCGTATTGCGGACTGGGTCTTGCGGGTTGCCGAGCGCGCGAGCGGCGCGGGTTTCGGCCAAGGCCGCGTTGATGCGCGGCAAGACGTGCTCGCGAGTGTAGAGGATGAGATGCTCGCCCTGCACTGCATGTACGACGGCCTGGCGTACGCGAGTCCCACCTCGAAGACACGCTCTTCCCAGCAGCGCCCAATAGAGACGGCGGCGTGGGCTGCGTACACCGATGAACCACATGGACCGCAGCAGAGCCCTAACCTCGCCGAGGGTCGACGCCCGCCTGTTGGCGACGGTCCCGACGTGGCGCAGATAGGCCGCGCAGCGCCGATAGTACTCGCGCGGTGAGTAGAGCCGTGCCATGAGCTCCCCGTAACCGCAGAGTAGCGTCTCTTCGTGCATCTGGGGGACGAAGTTGGGGCGATTGAAAGGGTCTCCCGTCGAGGGAGCGCGCAGTCTTCCCTCTGCCTTGAGGCGGCGCCAGAGGGCAGTACCGGGTAGCGCCGTCAGGATTCCTACCATGGCGAGCGGAATGGGCCTGTCCTTGAGGAGTTCGTGCTGTAGCTCAAAGATTTCCGGCCCATCGCTGTCGAAACCCACGATGAATCCACCCATGACCTCGATGCCGGCCCGCGTGATGCGCTGGATCACCTCTGAGGGAGCCAGCCGAAGGTTCTGGAGCTTCTTCGCCTGCTCGAGCGCTCTGGTCGACGGTGTTTCGATTCCGAGGAACACTGAGGAGAAGCCGGCATCGACCATGTCCCCTAGGAGCCGGGGGTCAGCCGCCAAGTCAACACTTGCCTCGGTATAGAGCTCGAAGGGGTGGCCCCTCAGGTGCTGCCAGTCGCGAACCAAATGCAGGAGTCGCCTCACGGCTGGCCTGCTTGCGATGAAGTTGTCATCAACGACGAACAGCGTGCCCTTGTAGCCGAGCCGATCGATGGCGCTGAGCTCGGCGATGACCTGCTCCGGGGCCTTCAGGCGCGGACTGCGACCGAAGAGTTCGACGATGTCGCAGAACTCGCACTGGAAAGGGCAGCCCCGTGAGCACTGGATGCTGAGCGAGGCGTACGCCGATAGCTTGAGCAGGTCGAAGCGTGGTACCGGCGCCGCGCGCATGTCCGGGAATGCCGCGGGCGCTTCGAGGACCCGGCAGCCCGCAGAGTGCAGCATGAGTTCACAGACGAGTTCGTCGATTCGACCTTCGGCTTCGCCGCGGAACACGACGTCAGCGTCACAGCAAAGCTCTGGGCTTGTGGTCGCCGCAGGTCCGCCCACCGCCACCGGTACTCCCAAAGCATGGGCTCGGAAGACGACATCGTGAGTCGATTCCAGCTGAATGAGCAGGCCTCCCGTGAGCACCACGTCAGCCCATCGAAGCTCATCGTCGCGTAGGTCTTCGATGTTGAGATCCACCAAACGCACGCTCCAGTCGCGCGGCAGGAGTGCCGCGACTGTAATCAGACCGAGCGGGGGTAAGGATGCTCGTTTGCCTATGATGCGAAGGGCGTATTGGAACCCCCAGTACGTGACTGGGAATCGTGGGTACACGAGCAAGGCGTTCATTGCCGCGGGTCCTTGGGGGCTACCGTGACGTCCGTCCCTCGAGTCGGCACACGAAGTCTGGCCCAGCAGTAGCCACATCGAGTCGCATCGAGCCGTCCAATGTGCTGACAGACCGGGCATTCGCGGACTTCGGGTTCTGGCCCCAGCGCCAGCTGTCCAACCAGCGTCGACCACAGCGACAGGAGCTCACTAGAAGGACTCGTAACGCGGGAGAGCTCGCGTTCAATCGCTGCAACCGTGACGCGGAGTTGCGTGCGCGCGAGATCTGAACCGACTGGGAGAAAGCCGTGCATCGTTACCTCCGATGTTCGTCGACGCCGCACGGCCGCTCGTCACCATCAGCGCAGCCTTAACGACTGAGCGACTGACACGCGCTGACAATCCGTACAGCGAATAAGCAAGTCTGATGCCGGCGCCCGAGGTGCACCGTCAGGCTCCCCTGCAGAGCAGATGTCCCGTGGCTGGGAGGATGACCCAGTCACCTTGAGGTGGCATACCATCAAAATGATGGAGGCTACCGACCCGCGCCTGGCGTGGGAAGGGGGGCACCCTTCCTCGATCGCGGCGTTTGCGTGACTGCGGTGTCCAGCAGAAGCGGCTCCGTCGGTTGCGTTTCCCTTGCGTTGGCGGCGCTCGAACCAACAACCGGAGCTGAACCATGCACGTCGAGGATCTGAATCACAAGGAGCTGCTCGAGCTCGATCCGGACGGGGGGCTGATCCGCTTCGCGGGGCAGCGTGCACTGTTGCTCGACGCCGTCGCCATGGGACTTCACAGGCAGTATCTGGTCCAGAACTTCGGCCTGACCGCCGCCCGTGCGGTGCTCACCCAGTTTGGATTCGCCCATGGCTGGCGGATGGCTGCGGCGATGAAGAACGAGATCCGGTGGGCGAGCGACGATGAGTGGCGCCGTGCCGGCCCACGCATCTACACGCTCGAGGGGCTCTTTCGCGCCGAGCCCGGTGGCGAGGATGTGCTCACCGAGCAAGGGGCCGTGCTCCTAGCTTCCTACGAAGCGGAGCAGCACCTCCTTCACTTCGGCCGCTCCGATTCTCCGGTATGCTGGACCATCGGTGGGCTAATGAGTGGTTACGTCAGCCAAACCACCGGCAAGGAGATCTACGTCCTCGAGGACCGCTGCCTCGGTCAGGGCCACGCGGCTTGCCGCTTCTTGGGGCGCACGCGAGAGGAATGGGGAGAACGATACGCTGACGAGCTTGCGTTCTACGACGGTGCAAGCCTGCGGGAGAGTCTCGATGTGTCGCTCAGCAGGGTCATCGAGACGTTACGGGCGGCAGAAGACAAGCTTCGAGCCCATCGCCAGGCTCTGGTCAGGGTAACGCCGGACGTGGAAGCGCCACTGGGAATCGTCGCGAGAAGTCGGAGGATGCGACAGGTGGTGGATTTGGCGCGCCGTGTCGCGAAGGTCAGTGCCACTGTACTCATCACGGGCGAGAGTGGAGTAGGCAAGGAGCGCATAGCGCGGCTCGTCCACGACGAGTCGGTCCGTTCGGTTGGCCCTTTCATCGCCGTCAACTGCGGCGCGATCGCCGAGACCCTGCTCGAGAGTGAGCTCTTTGGTCACGCACGCGGTGCATTCACCGGAGCCGCGACCGACCGCCCCGGTCTGTTCGAGGCCGCCAGTCGCGGATCCCTGCTGCTGGACGAGATCGGCGATGTCTCTGCGGGCATGCAAGTCAAACTACTCCGCGTGCTTCAGGAGCGAGAAATCCGCCGGGTTGGTGAGAACAAGAGCCGACCGGTAGATGCGCGTGTGATTGCCGCCACGAATCGCGACCTCGCGCAAGGAGTGGCTGACAATACCTTTCGCCAGGACCTGTACTATCGCCTCAAGGTCGTCGAGCTGCACGTGCCACCGCTCCGGGACCGGCGGGACGATATCTTGCCGCTCGCGCGGCTGCTCCTGGCGGACATCGCGCTGCGCATGGACCGAAGGATTTCCGGGCTTGCCCCGAGCGCGGCCGACCAGCTGCTGCGCTACGAGTGGCCCGGCAACGTGCGTGAGCTGGAGAATGCGATGGAGCGTGCCGTCGCGCTCGCTCGGGGCACCCGCGTGGAACTTGAGGATCTTCCCGAGGAGGTCCGCCACGCACTTCCATTGCCGGTCGTCAGCCGGGAGGCCATACTGCCGCTCAGCGACATCGAGAAGAGCTATATCCTCGCCGTAATGGACCTCAACCGAGGGAACCAGACACAGGCTGCCAAACAGCTTGGCATTGGCGCAGCTACATTGTATCGGAAGCTCAAGCGATACGGCCACAAGGGGGCGACGCGGGACTGAGGCGGCTTCGCGATTTTTGCAGCCCTGCAGGCCCTGCCCACTCGCGCCTCAGCCCGAGTGGGATCCGGCGCCCGACTTCTCCTGTCTGCAAGGTGGATCTTCAAAGGCAAGGACAGCTGGTCGGGGTAGCGGAGCGCGTAGGTACTGGCCAGCAGCAGATCAGCCTCCGGGTTGCGGACCAGGGCTCGCGGATCGGCGAGGAGCGCGGCGTGCTGGGGGCGCGGCTTCAGCCGACGCTCGTTGGTGTGAGGAAGCAACGCGGACGCTTGTGCTCGCCCGACCGGCGTTTCCCGAGGGCTAGAGCGCTGCTGGGGGAACGAGGCTCGCCCTGAGCATGGCCAGAACGGGCATGGCTCGCTCTGGGGGCAACCAGCTGTTCGTCGCTTTCTCGACCTCGGCAAGACAATGGTTGTCGATGGCGTCTGGGTAGCTCGAAATGGCCGTCTCGTATGCAGCAAGAGCCTCCTCGTCTCGGCCGTTGGCGAGGAGCAGCAGGCCGAGATTGAACGCTGCTGACTGAGAACCGTCGAGCGCAAGCGAACGTTCCGTGTCGCGGAGGGCCGCCTCGAATTCTCCCCGTTCGTAGTGAGCCCAGCCTCGGTTGCTGAGTGCCGTCGCGACCCAGTCCATCGGCGCGCCTGGGAGGCCATCGATCAGGTGGTTGTAGTCGGCGAACTCCCGATCCGTCTCTCCCCGCATGCTCCAGGTCACCGCACGATTGATGAGCGCGGTAGCCACTTGCTCGACCGGAGCACCTGGGAGGTCGTCGATGAGGCGATCGTAGTTTGCCATGGCCCTGTCCGTACTACCCTTCTGGCTCCAGGTCAGGGCGCGGTTGTTGAGCGCCGTCGCGACCCAGTCAACCGGGGCACCCGGAAGGTCGTCGATGAGTCGATCGTAATCGGCTAGCTCCAGCGCGGTTTCTCCCTTCGTGTTCCAGGTCACGGCTCGATTGAGGAGAGCCATGGCTACCTGTTCGGCAGGGGCGTCTGGGAGGTCGTCGATGAGACGACTATAGTCCGTGAGCGCTTGGTCCACGTCGCCCTTCTGGCTCCAGGTCAGGGCGCGATTGATGAGCGCTTTGGCGATCCAGTCGATGGGAGCCCCCTGGAGCTCGTCCACGATGCGACCGTAGTCTGCGAGCTCCTTGTCCGTATCGCCCTTCTGACCCCAGACGAGGGCACGGTTGAACAGGGCCTCGGCAACGCACCGCGTGGAAGCGCCCGGAAGGTCGTCGATGAGGCGACCATAGTCGGCGAGAGCCTTGTCCGCCTCGCCTTCCTGGCCCCAGATGACTGCGCGGTGAAGCAAAGCCCTGGCGATCCAGTCGACAGGAATGCCGCGCAGGTCATCAATGAGCCGGCCATAGTCTGCGAGAGCCTTGTCCGCTTCGCCCCTGAGACCGAAGTCCTGCGCCCGATTGAGGAGCGCAATAGCCACCTGTTCGTCCTTGGCGCCAGCCAGGGTGATGACCGCGGTCCAATCCGTCAACGCTTCGGAAGCGTGTCCTCCGAAGTAGCGCGCTCGAGCCCTTCGGAGGAGCAGCGCGGCGCGGGACACCACGCTGTAGGGTTCGGCCAAGAGCGCAACCGTACACAGCCCGACTGCCGCGACGTTGTCGCCCAGCTTCTCGGCCATTTCGATGGCCGTGAGGTGCCGCTCCAAGGACGGATCCTGATCCGGCTCGCCGCGGACGGTGGCCGCGTCGTGCTCTACTGTCAACAGGGTGCCCTGCCCGCCGCGGGTTTCTTGGCCGAGGGTGAAGAGCGATTCGGCCTCGCTCAATTGCCGAATGACCTGCTGCTGTCGGTCACGGAACGTGCGCGAGCCGACGTCGCCCCCCGCGATGCGTTCGGAACCCGTTCGGGTCGCGGGCTCGACCTCGAGAGCATCGAGGACCAGGGGCGCTCCAGCTGGTGCGTCGCGTTTAGCGGCGTCCGCTTGGCTTTCCCCCGCAAGATCCAGCTTGTCGAGCTCTTTGAGATCGATGGACTCGAGCATTTCCCGGACCTGTGCCACGGGGTTGTGGAGCAACCGAGGCAGACCCTGAACGAGCCGCAGACGGAGCCGAGCCATGAAGGAGCCTGCGCTCGAGATGGGCACGTAAAACGCCGATGGCTTCGCAAGGAGCCCCGCTACTCGCCCCCCGAGCGCTCCGAACTCCGGGGGTGTCGTCTTCAACCCGCACCAGAACAGGCGTCGGTCGAAGGATTCGCAACTTGCGAGCGTATCGACGATAGCTTCATCCCAGCCACTATGGCCGAGTACGATGACCCCGCGATGCTCCAGCAGGGGGGCCAGGACTCTCGCGTTCTTCTCTCTGAGCGCCCGAATCTCGTCTGCGCTCGCGATCTGTGCGCGGCGGTGGACACTGCCGTGGACGTAGATCAGCCGAATCTCATCCCCGGTGTCGTCCAAGGCCTCGCTTCCGGCCACTAGCTCTGGCGTGTCGCTCAGGATGTAAAGGCGGTTGACGGATTGCAGGGCGATCTGCAGGAATGGGTCGAAGTTGGTGGAGAGGATCAGTCGAGAAAAGGCGGCCTTACTTCGAAAGTTCGCGCCTCCACCAGCTCTCCCCGGCTGCTCACCGAGTATGGACGCCAGAAGAAAATGGGCAGCGTTGAGTCGCGGCCTCCCGAGACCCATGAGGTCGCGGTGGAATCGCCGTGCCTCCTCCGGTGCCCCCAGTGCACCCACGTAGGCTGGATTGAATGCGACCTGATAGGCGGAAGGAATGTCGGTCGGCAGTCCATCGCCGTCGAGCTCGAGCCAGTCGAGCCTCCCCGCATTTCTTTGGACGAAGGCCTTCCAGAACTCCGCCGCGTTCTCGCGGACCTTGCCCTTGGGCGTCTCTTTGCGGAGCTCCTGGTAGCTTCTGCCTCCGTCCAGCGCCATGACCCAGAGCGGGAGGCTCTCCTGGACCACCTCGCGCGTCGTGGGGACGAGGCCATCACTGAAGCCGGCCCCGAGAACCAGCGCGAAGGGCGCGTCCCCAGGGGATGCACGACGCATAGTGCACTCGATATGATCGAGGGCTTCGTCTTCCGTGAGCGACTGGTGGCCTGGCTTTTCCATTCGATCCCGCCCCGATGCGGCCGTTGGCAAGCCACTCAGCGGCGAGCGGCTCCACGCGCGAGCATCGTTGGCCGGGAGTATCGCCGAAAGCTCGACGACACGGGAGGGGCAACCGCGGGGACGGACTTCCAGACCACGAATTTGACCGGTTCCTCGGCACGGGCGATCCACCACGCCGAGGCGCAGTCTTACCGGATCTTGATGCTGTGGACGGTCTTAACGCTTTCTCGAGTGTCAGTGGGCGTCGGGCACTCCCCCAGGGTGTCGGGGGCCGACATGCTCGCGCTTCACTGAATCCGTTGCTCTGAGGGCGGGACCCTGAACTCGCGAACCTCGCTCACGCTCTGGTCTTGATAGAGGACCTGGACATAGACAGCCTGGGCCGTTCGTGGAATCGAGGTGTACACGTCCTCCATCTGTAGGGGGAAGCGACGGTTCAGGCTGGGGCCGTCCACGGAGTATCGGATCTCACTCATCGCGTCGCGATACACGTCATACTAATCGTGTCTGAGCGCCTCGAGGACCCGCCGCGTCGCGAGGGACCGATTCAGGGTGTAGAAGTGGATCCCAGATGCGCCGCGGGCGAGCAGTTCACGGCACTGCCGAGTGGCATGGGCAATGCCGATCTCGCGCACCCTGTCGGCATCGGCGCTGGCGCCATCGAGGGCGTCGAGGAGCGCCGCCGGTATCGTCGCGCCGCACATCGCTGTGAAGCGTTTGACCTGCGAGAGATTGGTGATCGGCATGATCCCCGCCAGGATGGGGACGCGGATGCCCGCCTGGCGTGCCCGCTCCACGAAGCGGAAGTAGTGCTCGTTGTCGAAGAAGAGCTGGGTGATCAAGAAATCGACGCCAGCGTCAACCTTCTCTTTGAGCCGCGCGAGATCCTCCTCGACGCTCGAGGCCTCCGGGTGCTTCTCTGGGTAACACGCCGAAGCGATGCAAAACGGGTAGTTGGCTCTGATGAACGTCGTCAGTTCCGAGGCGTGGCGGAACCCCCCATCGGTTGGTTCGAACACCGTCTGCCCCCTTGGTGGGTCCCCGCGAAGCGCCAGAACGTTCTCCATGCCCGATGCCTGCAGCTCGTTCAGGACAGCCCGAACCTCCTCTCGCGATGCGCCCGCGCATGTGAGGTGGGCCATGCTTTCGATGCCGGTCTCGGTCTTGATGCGCTTCACCAGGTCCACCGTCAGACGACGCGTGGACCCCCCCGCCCCGTAGGTCACCGAGACGTACGTCGGCTTGTAGGGCTGAAGCTCCTTGATCGTCTCGTACAGGGTATGCATGCCGTCTTCGTCCTTGGGTGGAAAGAACTCGAAGGAGAAGGACGGGGTACCCGAGAGGAGCTTTTCGGTGATCTTCATGGCGGGCTTCGGAGCGGAGACGGGTCGAGGTCGAGAATGCGGCTGAAGAATGGTCGAATAAGTGGCGGAGCACAAGACCCTGCGTCGGTTGGCCGGGAGCGCAGCCCGACCGCCCCTTTGCCCCGAGCTCAGGCATCGATTCCGTTGGGCCACTGCCCAGCGTTTTCGCTCAGCGCAGCGAGCCGTCCCATTCGTTCAGGGTACGGCTTGCTCTTGCCCGGTGCGGTTCGCGTAACCGCACCGGTGCGGCATCGACGGCGAATAATCGGAACGCCGTGGCGCCTACGGAAGCGCGATTTGCCCCGACAACAAGATGCGGTCACCCAGGCGGAATTCGGCCTCGAACGCCGCTCCAGCAGAGACCTCGCTGCTTGGCACGGTCGCTTCCACGGTCGTGGGTCCGGCAGCGGCGACGATCACATTCTCCTCCGCCACCACATTACCGTTGAGCCTCAGGATTGCCGTGACGGGTTGGTTCGGTAGCGTCAGCGTCGCGGCCACGCTGAGCACCGTGTCAGCTCCGGCCTGTGACTGCGACAGGTTGAGCGCACCGTACTCGCTGGCTGCCGTGACCTCCCTGAGTCCCAGTGTTGCGAAGTAGCGATCGCTCCATTGCCGGACTTCGCCAGCTGCCATGGTGCCGCGCGTCCAGAATTCCGGGGTGACGCCATGCCACATTTCGATGGTGGGGCGGAGCCACTGAGTGCTGTCGTTGATGTCAATATCCAGGCTGCCCTTCCCAAAGGTCCATAGCTTTAGTCCCGGAGTTTCGGCGTTGTCGGACACGCGGAGGATGCCGATGTCATCGTCGCAGTTGAGAAGGCCCGACCAGTTGGCTTCATAGCTGGGGTTCGCGAAGGCCGTGCCCTGGTCCACCCAGTTTTCGAAGTAGGAGAGGTTGTTCCACCTGAAGACCTCGTCGCTCACCCGTTCTTCGGCGCTGCCGAACCAGCTCCAGGAGCTCTCGAGGAGGTGGACCTGGTCCATTTTCGCCATGATCCGTGTGTTGAGCGGGATGGCAGTTTCTCCTGGCGTTGAGCCGGGAGCCAACGTGGTCACCGTCCAATACTCGAAATTGCTTATGGCACTGCTCCGGGTATTGGTGAGCTTGGTGTCGAGCTCGAGGCTCGCGCTTCCCGCTCGCAGCGTCACCTCCAGCTCGACGAGGACGTCGGTGCGGCCAACGTCGTATTTCTCAGGGACTCCCTGGGCTAGATCCGTGTCGTCCTGACGCGACATCCGCACGGTGATCGCCTCAGTGGTTTCACTCACGATCTCCAAGTCGTAGGGCTGGTTCCAGTACCTGCCGTGTTCCGGCTCGGGGAAGCTTGGGAAAATGCCTCCCATGATGACGAGGTAGTCATAGTAGAAGATGCCCTCGAACATCAGGTACGGTGTCCCGAGGGGGTTCTGGTACAGTAATTCGCGCCCGGTGGGCTTGTGCAGGATGCTGAGGATGCGACCCCCGTAGTCCGGCAGGAGGGTGACTCGCAAGTAACCGTTCTCCAGAACCACGGTGTCGTAGGTCGTGCTTGTGGGCTGCTCGGCGGGGCTCGAAGGACCGCTCCAGACGTCGACGCCGTTCGTCTCGATAGGGAAGTGATGAAACGTGAAGGTGGAGTCCGTGCGCGTCACCGTATCCCCAGTTCCGCCTGTTCCGCTGCCAGCAGTTCCGCCTACTTCTCCGGTTGCGGTGCCGCCCGTGTTTCCCCCCATCGCGCTCATTCCGCCGGCTGCAGTATCGCCCGTGGTGCCCCCCACCGCGCTCGCGCCGCCAGCGGCGTCTCCGCCAGTGCCGACGCCTGACGAACTCCCACCAGCTGCGGTGCCCCCCGCGCTGCTCTCTGCAGTGGTGCCGCCCACGCCGCCGGTAGCGCCGCCGCCCGTTTCGGTCCCAACCCCACCGGTTCCGGTGCCGCCAGTAGCACTGACCCCGCCGGTGCTGGTGCCGCCCCCGAGGCCGCCGGTCCCGCTGCCTCCTGTTGCGGTGCCACCTCCGGTGCTGCCACCAGTTCCGGTTGTCAGGTCGTTACCAGTGCCCCCACTGGTTTCCGTGCCGCCGCCGGTGGATCCCACGGGCGTACCAGACTCAGCACCGATTCCGCCGGTCGCGCTCGGGGCACCACCGACGGTACTGCTGCCGGCGGTAGGTGCATTGCCGCCGGAGCCATCGTCGGTGGAGGTGCACGCACTGCTCAGCAGTGAAGCCAAGACGCAGACCCAGGGTCCCCCGAGGATCTTGGTGAAGGTGTGGCAAGACCAGTGGTTTCTCATTCGTCGACTCCCTCCAGAGACCGTTCGCGAGGACGTGGGTCGACCTGGCTTGTCCAAGCTTCCGGCGCGGGTTCGGTGCAACAAGTACCAAATCTGGTGCTCTCTGGCACTGCCCAGGATCTGGGGCGATGCCGGCCCGTCGGATTGTCGCTCGTGCTTAACGCTCCAGTCCACATCGCTCGCCCCGGCGCTCGTGCGGCCGCGGGCGCCTCGTACGCCGACGTAGGCCGCCGTCCGTCCCGCGTGGAGGGCACAGAGCGGAGCCCCAGTCGGGCACTGTCCCAGCCGGGGAAGGCGCGGAGTCGTGGCCCTGTTTCGTCGGTGCTTCTCCGCGATGACGAGGAGAACGCTACCGCGGCACGAACGGGGCAGTTTCGCGACCCGTTCGTGCCGAATCGAGCCTGGATGCTCGGAGCCGTGTTCGAAGCGTCAGTTGATGGTGATGTCCGAGATGCAGAAACTGAAGGGCTGCGGGTACGTCTGCGATACGGCGTGGAAGTTCAGGGTGAGGATGTTGGGCGTACCCTGGGCTCCTGCGTTGGGATCATCCCAGCTGAGTGGTACCTCGGCGTCGACGGCGTCGACGGTATAGGTTCCATCCGTCGGCACCTCGACGAAGGGCTGGGTGCCCGTTCCGCTTTCTGAGAACTCCAGCCGCATTTCCGACCAGCTGCCGCTGATGGTGAAGGTGACGCTATTGACACCCGCGAGGCGGGTCGGACAGTCCTCCGCGAGGAACCGGTCACCGGGCGACGCCAGGCTCTGCACCTCGGCGGGCAGCCAACTCGCGTCCTCCGGGAACTCACAGAGAACGAGTCCAGCGCCCGCGCCCCAGATGTCTTCGTAGTAGAAGTCGAGGTGCCCTTCGGCGGAGCCCTCGAAGCAGAAGGTACCACCGCTGCTTCCGATGGTGCTCTCGCTGATCGGGCTATCGTACACGGAGTCGATGCTGGAGCCTTCACCGTCGTCGAACATGTACCAAGGGCCGATCACACCGGAAACGTCCCAATCCCACACGAAGTCACCCCCGTCGCTCGGGATGATGCCCGAGTTGCCGGTGGTGACCGGGTCGTGCCCTTGGGTGGATCCGCCGGTGCCGGGATCCGTGCCGCCAGTCGACGTGTCGCTGCCGCCCGTGCCGCTGCTCGTGGTACCGCCGGTGGGGACGTCTGTCGTGCCTCCGGTCTCGTTCTGGGTTCCGCCAGTAGCTTCTTGGTTGCCGCCGGTATTGTCGCCCGTCCCACCAGTGCTGCCGTCCGTTCCAGCGGTGTTGCTCGTCCCACCAGTGGTGCTGGCGGTGCCGCCAGTACTGGTGCCCGGCTCCGCCCCGCCCGTGCCTGAATCGGATGGCGCTCCTCCGCTCCCGTTGCCCGTCCCGCCCGTGCCAGAGTCCCCGGCGTCCACACAGATCCCAGAGAAGCAGCTCAGAGACCCGTTACAGGTGTCGTTGGGATAGCACGCGCACGCCTCGCTGCCGACGGTGCACTCGGCGGAGTCGTCGTCGGCGTC
>CAYRKE010000049.1:0-14352 GCA_964424695.1 uncultured Polyangiaceae bacterium | reverse complement strand
TCGGCGTCATCGTCGGCGTCATCGTCGGCGTCATCGTCGGCGTCATCGTCGGCGTCATCGTCGGCGTTCTCATTGCCGGCCGCGTTTTCGTTGCCGCCATCATCGCTCTCCGCTGGCTCCCCGGCGCTTCCTCCGCCTTTGGAGCCTCCGTCGTCAGAGCATCCGAATTGGCCCGAAGCCAACAGGGCGGCGGAGATACAGCAGGCAAGGGCAAGAGATCGCGAACGCATCATGACGGTTCCTCTCCTTCTTGGGCAGGTAGCAAAAGACTCCGGCGACAGCGAAGCACAGTCGGGGGCGCTAGGCAATCATGCCTGGAGCTGGGCGATCATCTCCCGCACCTGCATGACATCCGTGTCAGGGGTCCCAGAGTGACCCGACATTTGAGCGCGCCCAATGCGAGGCCGACAGGTCACGTGGCAACCCCCTCTGCGCGTGGGCTGCCCACATGCTCCGGTAGCGCAGGGTGCGAGGTCCAGTGCGCCGCTCGCACCTCGCCGATGACCGCGAGTCGCGGGTACTTCCGAAGCGAGGGGCGCTGGCGCGGCATGGCTGCATACCACCTGGGCAGAGCCGACGCGCGGGCTGAACCAGCGGGACTGTGGAGACCGTCCACTGTCCGGCGGTGCGTCTGAGGCTGTCCAGCGAAGGGAGTTCTTCGCACTCTCGCGGCACGGGCGCGTGCGAGGTTTGCACCGTACGGGGGGCACTCCCCACCCCTGGTCGCTGGCTGCTACCATGGGGCGATATGCGAAAGGATGATCTGTGACCAAGAAGCAGGGCTTGGTGTTCGCCGCGTCCTCGGCACTGGTGGCGACGGTGGTGGGGTGTTCTCCGGATGACGGAGGCGGCACGACGAGTCCCTCGGTCGTTGACGGAGTTACGGGCGGCGCCAGCGATTCTGGAAGCCAAGGAGGCGGCACTGGAGGTGTGGCCGACACTGGCGGCGTACCCGACACTGGCGGCACATCGGGTGTCGGGGGCACGATGTCCGGGACCAACGACGTGCCCGTGACCGGTGGCCATTCTGCAACGGGCGGAGCGTCCGACATGGGTGGCGCGGCGCCGGGTACTGGAGGCATCTCGCCCGCGAGCGGGGGAGCCGACGGGGAGGGCGGCGCGCTCAACACGGGTGGTGCGGCGGGCGGGGTTGGGGGGCTGTTGGAGACTGGCGGGACGTCAGCGGGCGGTATCGGTCCTGCGACGGGCGGCGCAGCAGGTTTCGGTGGCGACGGGCTCGGTGGAACGCCACCCATCGATCCAGAGGCAAGCTCTGCGATCAACGCCTGTATGGATCTTCTGCCATGGGGCGCCAGCGACATGAGCGAGGAGGAGCGCGCGCCCATTATCGCTGCCATCATCAATGTATGCGCCGAATTCGCGCCGCCCGGCGCAGAGTGGCAGACGTATTGCCAAATGTTCCTGGTGGGCGCCATCAACGCCGAGAGCTCGTACCAGGTGAACGCTGGCAGCGTGGGCGCTGGGGACGATCCCACCATCGGACTGCTGCAGATCCGGTTCAGTTCCACGGTCCGCGATTTCGCGGATTTCGGCCCCGTCGATGCCATGGAACGTATCGGGTGTGATTTCGGTACGGTTACGAGCACCGACTCATACGCGACCAAGGGCGAGATGATGCTCGACGTTACGTGCAACATCGCGCTCGGGACCTGGTACTACTTCATTTTCGGTAGCGGCAACGGCGGCAGCGACGTCGTGTGGGTCTACGAATACTGCCGGGGTGGTGGCTCCACGGGCAGTCTGCACATCGGGATGGCCTGCCACCTGATGGGGGCGGAGGCGGCGCACTCGAGCATCGAGGGAGCCGACTCGTACTACGATACCATCAAGGGCTGGTTCGATCCCTGCGTCACGTATTCGGGGACCCATCCATTCGAGCTTCCCATCGAGCCGGACCGGGCCAAGTACTGCGGTTAACGTTTCCCGGTGACACGGCAGAGCCGCGAGCGGGGATACGGAGCCGTTCGCGCGTCGGGTGAGACGTCACAACACCCCCGCAAGCCCAAGTGCACCTATCACCAGAGCGGTGGTTGCTGGGCCGGCGGGGGTGTCATTGGTTGGGTCATGCTCGCGACCGGTATCGCGAAGACCTGATCGACGTTCTACGGGCGGCGTGGTGGCTGCTAGCTCGACTCGTTCACCCGACGCATCCAAGTCATACCTTCGGGGCGCGCTACTGCTGCACGGGCACGCAGGCGCCAGCGGTGCAGGTGTTGCCCGGCATGCAGTCGATATCGCTGTTCACGCACGGGAAGGCGCACTTCCCGTACTGGACGTTGCACCTGGCAAAGCCTCCGCAGGCGGAGTCGTTCTGGCACGGCAGCGCGAGGGGACCCGGAGTGGCCATCTGCCCGGCGGTCGTGGTGGTCGTGGTCGGATACGTCGTCGTTGTCTGCTGCGGATACGTCGTTGTTGTTTGCTGCGGATACGTCGTTGTTGTCTGCTGCGGATACGTTGTCTGCTGTGGATAAGTCGCCGGCTGCGGCTGCTGATACTGAGCCGGAGTCGTCGGCGGTACGGTCTCTTCTTCCTTGGCGCATCCAAAAACGAAAACGCATCCAATAACGAGCGAAGTTACAACGGTTGTACGCATGGTCGCGCTGCCTCCTGAGGGAAAACCCGAAGACCGAGAATTACCATCTCACGTCGCGCTCGCCAACCCCCGAGCCAGCGGTTCGACTCTGGCAGCATCGCTTTGTCCAGAACGCGCGGTCCATCGGTCTCAGGCGTCGAGCTCGGATTGCCAAGTCCTTCGAGGTTCGATGGAGACGCCTTCATGAACTGGAAAGCGGCGCCATTCTCCGGGCTCTCGCCCACGTCTCCTCCCTGCATTGGCGTCCTGGTCTGCGGTATTCGCGGGCGATCATCGGGTGTCGCTCTCCGGGCCGAGCCCAAGTGTCCGGACTAACGGGGGGGAGCGACGATTTCTGCTAACGTTCTGGACCTACATCGTGTCATGGCTGGGGTGCTCGTTCTCAGGCCTTCCGGTTCCGGTTCTCGTGCCCCTCGGGCCGGAGGCTACTGCCGCAGTTCCAGCACGCCTACCTCCCCTTGTTGCGCCATTGTAGCTCGAGGGCGGCGCACTCCTGGGTTGCCTTGCGCGCCTGCAGAAGGGATTGCTCCGCTTGGAGCACCAACCGAGCGCTCTGCTCCACCGCATTTGCCTCAGGCGTGGTCTGGCTGGCGGAGAGCGCGCCGGTCCCGGTGGCTGCAGTATCACCCTGTATCGCATGCTTCGCGGCGCGCGCACCCTCGAGCGCGCGATCATGCGCCCGATACGCCTGCGAGCAGATGTCACGGAGCCGACAGGCGGTGGGCGTTGTGCACCGCGACGCTTCCAGGCGCTGCAGCCATGGACGCTTTTCTGGGTTTGGTGCGTCACGGAGAGACGCCACCGTTTGTGCGAGGCTCGCGTCGTCGTTTGACACTGCCTCTCGGTCACATGCTACCGACAGAGCAGAGGCCACGACCGCAGTGCCCAGGGCTCTTCCGAGCATCGGTGTGATACGGGTCACTCGAGGGATTTCGTGGGTCGGGGGCCGAGCTGCATGCGCTCGCCCAGGTACGCGCCGATGAGGCTGAAGAGAACGCCGAGCGCCGACATCAGAATGTACATCCAGAACGGCATCGTCTTGACGGTCTGGCTTCGGAGCAAGAAGAGCGCCGTTGGGATGGCGACCAAGAAGGTTGCCAGGACGGGTTCTACGAAGGTCTTCGCCGGGGCGATGAGGCCCACGAGCAGACCGGCGGCAAACCACACCGGGATCGCGACGAGCATTCCAGCCGAACCCTCGAGATCGACCGCCGAGACCACCATCGGTAGTCCGACGATGATCGCGCTCGTGAGGACCGTAGTCACACCCAGCGCCACTGCGAACCAGGATAAGCTGAAGCCCTCCTGCGGCCGGCTTCGCGTTTCGCTGCTTCGACGCGACTTGGGATGCGGCCAAGGATCGAGCCTTGCCCCGCACGACGCGCAACGATCCTGAGCCAGTGGTGCTCTATTGCCGAACCCGCACGACGGGCAAACGACTGTGTCTGAAGACATGAACCTCCTCGAGACGTACCCCACGGTACCGCACCGCGGTTGGAGGGTGAATCGTCTGGAGTTCCCCGCGAGGTCTGCTGCAGCGCTGGTCGGCTATCGGTTCGCGGTAGTCTCACATTGGGCGGCCCATTGGTCGCATTAGCCCGATGATCGGCTGGCTCGGTAGTCAGGAGGACATCTCCATGCCCGGTCCGGACTTCCGATCGATTAGCCAGTACTCTTCGGCGTATGGAGTTGCCCCGTTGCGGGCGGGCAGGGCCGCCCTCGGCGCCGCGTGCTGGTGTCCGGCAGGGAAACCTCGGATCGACTGGCCTGGGCCAACTTGGGTTGGGCACTTCTGCCGAGACACTGTACAACGGGTCCCTCTGGCTGAGATCTACTGTGACTTCGGAACCCTCGGAGTCCGAGGCTGTCGAAGGGGTCTCCAGCGTTTGACCTACCCATGTCGACCGACCTCGATAGACCCCAGTCACCACCATCGACCCCCGATCCGGAGCTCGAGGCGCTTCCCGCTCCCCGACGTCCATGGCGCCGGTTGACCCTGGGGCTGATGGTAGTCACGGCCGTGGCCTCGCTGGCCATGGCCTGGGCACTCCGAGGGGAGGTTCGTTATGCAATGCTGGCAGGGCGTCCGATTGACGCTGCGCTGCTGGCCAAGGCACCGTTGGGACCCGGACTTGCCAATCGATGGGTACGCGCGGAGGCGGCGTTGGAGATCGACCGCGCAGTACGGTACCGGCGGCCCCTGGAGTCGGACGAGTATCGGCTGTTTCCTGTCGCCGGGCGATCGGACGTATGGGTGGAGCTCCGGATACCCGAGCCGTACGCGAACGGTTCTGAACACTTCATCCCGCCGGCGAGCTTCGTTGGGCGGCTCGTTCCCGCCGAAGAGGCCGGGATTAGGTATAGCAACCTACAACGCGACGTCGGAGTCGCCGGTGCCCTACCTCCGAGTGCGGGAACATGGCTACTCATCGATGGGGAGGCCCCTGCAAGCCTTCGTTGGGCCATCGGTCTTGCGGCAGTCTTCATCGGGTTTGCTGGATTCAATCTATGGGGACTGGTTCGGCTGTTGAGGCCGGTGACTGGACCCGGCTGACGACTGGCGGGACGAGCGGACGACCGAAAGGTCAATCGATTCTTTGCGGTCCACCAGTACTCAGTGAACCGAGCGTGAGAAGAAGTCGGCGTCGACGGAGCAGCTCCGCTTCCTCTGCTGCTCGGGTGGCGGTTCCCCGGGGGCGCTGGCTGATGAGCTGACCGGTGCCCAGGGAGCGGCTGCCGGTTGTGAGCCTGCCCGTCCGATCGAGTCGGAAAGCCGTTCGGGGGAACCGTTGGGGCCGATGTGCTCGTCGGTCGCGCTCCGGCCTGTACTGGGGTCGTCGCAATGGTATTGAGTCGCCCATGCCCGTGACCTACCGCGAGGCCGGCGTCGACATCGACGCGGCAGATGACCTCGTTGAACGTATCAAGCCCCTTGCTCGCGCGACGCGCACTGCCCACGTGCTCGAGGATGTTGGCGGTTTCGCTGGACTCTGTGGCCTCCCAGCGGGGCTTGTCGATCCGGTTCTCGTTAGTGGAACCGACGGAGTAGGCACCAAGCTGAAGATCGCCTTCGAAACCGGCACACATGACACCATTGGGCAAGACCTCGTTGCCATGTGCGTCAACGACGTTGTGACCACAGGGGCCGTCCCACTCTTCTTCCTCGACTACTTCGGCTGCGGCAAGCTTGAGGTTGGGGTTGGCGAAAGCGTGATTCGCGGCGTTGCAGACGGGTGTAGGCTTGCCGGTTGCGCCCTGCTGGGGGGAGAGACCGCTGAGCTTCCCGGGATGTACGCCGAAGGCGAGTACGACCTGGCGGGTTTCGCAGTCGGGGTTGCCTCGAAAGCGGCGCTGTTGCGCAAGGAGCGTGTGCAGGTTGGAGACGCCGTCATCGCCGTTGCCTCGACTGGACTCCACTCGAATGGCTACAGTCTCGCGCGCCGAGTACTGCTCTCCGAGATGAAGCTCTCGGTGTCGAGCCACGTGCCCGAGCTGGGGGCGACCCTCGGCGACGTCCTGCTCACGCCGACCCGAATCTACGCAAAGACCGTTGCGGCCCTGTCGGCTGGGTGCGGCGACGGGCTCCACGCCCTGTGCCACGTGACGGGTGGGGGGCTGCCCGGCAATCTTCCGCGCGTCCTGCCCGACGGTACGGCGGCTAGGGTGCGGTTCGACCACGAGCGGCTTCCGATCTTCGACCTCATTCAACGTGGTGGCCCGGTCGATGAGAAGGAGATGAGGCGAACCTTCAATCTGGGCATAGGGCTGGTGGTCGTCGTGGACGCCTCTTCCGTGGATACTGCACTCGCGGCCCTCAGCGCGTCGGGTGAGAAATCCTGGAAGATGGGCGAGATTGTCGCTACCCAGGCTGGAGCCGAGCCTACCGTCGAGATCATCGAGAAGAGGTGATCCCATGCCCACGCTCAAGCTGGGGGTGCTCGTTTCCGGTAATGGCTCCAATCTGCAGGCCATCCTCGACGCGTGTCAGGACGGGCGGCTCGACGCCCAAGTGATGGTCGTCATATCCAACGAGCCCGGGGTGCGGGCGCTCGAAAGGGCGAGCCTGGCCGGCGTTTCGGCTGTGTGTCTGCCTCATCGAAGCTATCCGTCGCGCCAAGCCTTCGAGTTCGATGTCGACAAGGCATTGCAGGATGCGGGGGCCGAGTGGGTGGTACTTGCCGGCTTCATGAGGGTGCTCACTCCCGGCTTCCTCAGACGGTACGAGGGACGAATGATCAACATCCATCCGGCGCTTCTCCCGTCGTTTCCGGGTACGCACGCTCAGCGTCAGGCTGTCGAATATGGGGCGAAGGTTTCCGGCTGTACCGTCCATTTCGTTGATGAGGGAGTGGACTCGGGACCCGTCATCGCGCAGCGCGCCGTTCCCGTGCTGGATGGTGACGATGAGGTGAGCCTGGGCGCGCGGATTCTGGAGCAGGAGCACGCTGTTCTCATCGAAGTCCTCAGTTGGATTGCAGCGGGGCGCGTCAGTATTGTGGAGCGCTCCGGGAGTCGCCCTTTGGTCAAGCTACGCCAGACATGACCTCGAGGCACTACGACGTAGTGGTTCTTGGTAGTTCGCTCGGGGCGTTGGCCGCGGCAGCGCTGCTCTCCAGGCGAGGCTTCAGTGTCTTCCAGCTGGGCCAAGGTCGCCGGAGTTGCGACTATCGATTCGAGGACCACTCGCTTCGGCGTCGGGCGTTCACTCTGCTTGCTGGGTCCTCTCCCGCTTGGCGGCGTGTCTTGCAGGAACTGGCCCAGACTCCCGGCTTCCGTCGTCGCACCGAATCGCTCGACCCAATGTTCACATTCGCCTCAGGCGCTCGTCGCGTCGAGGTTCCTCCCGACGCCGATCTGTTCTTCAGAGAAGTCGATCGCGAGTTCCCCGAAGTCCGGCAACTCGTGGACGAACTCTACGCGACCATCGCACACGTCAACGCAGCGGCGGACGATGTCTTCGAGCGTGACCATGTGCTTCCTCCGGGGTCAATCTGGGAGCGATTCGAGGCGGGGCGCGTAGGAGCGTCGTTGCCATTCGCTGCGGAGTCCCCCCCGCAAGAGTTGCTTGGCAAGTTTCCCGCAGGGCACCCGTTTCGGGAGATCGTGGTGACGTCGGCGCGGTTTGCGTCGGCGCTAGCCGGTGACACCCCGCCGCTCCCTCCATTCGCGTTGGCTCGTCTGCACGGGGCTTGGACGCGCGGAGTACAGTCGGTCCACGGGGGAGAGGACGAGGTTTCTGGATTTTTGCTCGATCGCATCGCTTCGAACGGCGGTGTCTGCGCTATCGACGGGCGGGCAAGCCAGGTCACCGTCAGGCGCGGGCGCGTCCACGGTGTGGTGGTGGATGGTGACGACGAGCCAATCGGAGCGGGCTGGGTGCTCACCGATCTGTGCGGCGAACAGCTCGCCGAGCTTAGTGGGGGGGACGGGGTCACCAAGCGTGCCCGCAAGGACTGGCCGCGCCTCTCGGCGGTTGCCGGGAGGTATGTGGTAAGCCTCGTTGCGAACAGGTCGCTACTCCCGGAGCCACTCGGCAAGGAATCCTTTCTTGCGCCCGAGCCAGGCGCCCGTCCCGATCCGAGGCGCCCTGTCGTGCACTTGCAGTGGTCATTGGTTCGTGAGCGTCCAGAGCACGTCTTGTTGGTTGCGGAGATCATCCTTCCCCTGCGCGGCGCGCTGACGCTGCTCGAGGCCCGCGAGGCCACGCTGTCGACCCTTCGCGAGACCCTTCCCTTCTTGGACAAGCACCTGATCGTGGTGGACAGTGTCCACGATGGCCTGCCACTTTGGGTCTGCGGGGGCGGTAAGCGGAAAGACGTCGATCGCGTTCACATTGCAGCTTGCCTGCCCGGCGCTGAGCCCATGGAGCGACTCTGGTCGGTGGAACCTCCGGGGTGGCTCGATCTAGCGGGCGAACCCGTTCGCGGCCCGATTCCAGGAACCTTCCTGGTAGGTCCCACCGTCCTCCCTGCGCTTGGACAGGAAGGCGAGCTCCTGGCAGCGTGGAGCGCGGCGAAGCTGGTGACTGGTGAGGATCGACCCAGGCAGAAGATCCGACGACAGATGTGGAACAAGATCGAGACGGGATGATGTCGACGAGCGGCGACAGTCGCGAGCAGCTCGAGAGGCTGGGTGACCCATGCGAGTGACAGGTGGCACGCTGCGCGGTCGCCCGCTGGCGGCGCCCGCAGGGCGGGCAACTCGGCCAACGACCGACAAAGTGCGGGAGGCCTTGTTCGGTGTGCTGGGGAGCCTCGAAGGTGATCGGGTTGCGGACCTGTATGCAGGTACTGGCGCCCTCGGCATCGAGGCCCTCTCTCGCGGGGCGTTGTCTGCGTGTTTCGTCGAGGTCGCTAGCCAAGCTTGTCGGACGATATCGAAGAACCTGATATCCCTTGGCCTCTCCGACCGGGGGCGGGTCTTCCAGCTCGACCTGGCTCGCGCTGGGCGGGTGCTGGCTTCCGCAGGACCATTCGACGTGGTGTTCTGCGACCCTCCCTGGACGAACTTCGAGCGAGCCGTGGACCTGGTGAGTAGGCTGCCGTGGTCGCAGCTGCTCGGGTCCTGCGGGCGTCTATGCATCGAGCATCCGTCCAGAGAGGCGCTTCAGCCCACCTTGCCCAGTGAAGTGGTGCTAGTTTCGACGCGTCGTTGGGGGGACACGGCCGTTAGCATCTGGGAGCGCTCTATGACCGGAGCGTCATCCCCCGATGGGCACTTGGCCGAGGATGGCTTGGGTTGACGGTGTGTGTGGCCGCCTTGTCAGGCTTCGGTTCAGCCTGGATGGGGTCGTGAAATGTGAGTGGCTCGCCTCACCGCGCCCGGACCGCTATATTGCGGCTCTGTTTACTGGTGAGTTGTGGCGTGCAGGCCTTGTGACATCCCCGATATCATCGAACTGCCGATATGAACGAGTCGTCCTTACCCCCTCTAAACAGCCACAGCAACGTCCCTTTCATCCTAGTGGCAGTGGCCATGCTCGGCGTCGCGGGTGTACTGCTCTGGCTGAAGCAGAGCACCAAGACCGAGCCGCCCTCACCGCCAGCTGTGTCCGCATCGGCGGTAGCTCGGGAGAGACCAGCGAGGCGTCCCGCCCCGCCGCCGCCGCCGCCTCCCGAGGTTGCCGAAGAGAGGGCGTCGGAGGCTGGGACACGGCGCGCACCTGTCCAGCAGCCTCGACAGTCCGCCTGCTCGACGCCGTGCGGGGGCAACACCAATCCCACCCTCGAGTCACAACTGGCGGCGCGCAGTCAGCAGAGCCGAACCTGCTACCAGCGAGCGCTCCGCACCAGCGAAACGTTGCGCGGAAAACTCGTCGTGGAGCTCTTGATCGGCTCCGACGGGCAAGTGTGCCAGGCGTCGATTGGCGCGGACTCGCTCGGAGACCCGTCGGTTGGCAGTTGCGTCCTTCAGCGCTTTCAGTCGAAGGGCTTTCCCAAGCCCACTGGCGGTTGCGTCAACGTGCGCGTCCCCATGAATTTCATGCCCGACAGGTGAGACGGTGGGGCCGAGGCTAGATGTGGTTGAACCACCCTGCTGTGCCGAGGGCGGAGGTCAGGCCCGTTCCGGGTTTGGCGTGCTTCTCTCCGTAGCCTACTTGGGACGCGGTTACTGTGGCCTTGCAAGGCAGCCCGAACAGAGGACCATTGCCGGGGCGCTCGACGGAGCAGTGCGGGCGATCGACCCTAAGGCGAGTCTGGTTCGCGCCGTCAGCAGGACAGACAGCGGCGTTCATGCTCGCGATCAGCGTGTCGCGTTCGACACCGCCCTCGATATTGGCTCGAAGGGTTGGGTTCACGCGCTGAACCAGCATCTTCCCGAGGAAATCGTGGTCTGCCGTGCTGCGAGAGTGCCGGTGGGGTTCGACCCTCGCGACCACGCCGTTCGGAAGACCTATCGCTACACAATCCTGCGAAGCAGTGTTCGTGACCCATTTCGGGTAGGCATGGCGTGGCGCGTTGCGGACAGGTTGAACCAGACACTGATGGTGACCGAAGCGCGAGCGTTGCTGGGACCCCATGATTTTCAGGCTTTTCGCAGTGCAGCGGATCAGCGCATCGACACGATTCGGACGCTTCACAGTGCGAGGTTGATCGATGGGATGGCCGACCCGCGGTGTCTCGATATCGTGGTGGAAGGTGACAGATTTCTGCATCGAATGGTGCGCATCATCGTCGGAACGCTCGTCGACGTTGGACGAGGTCGGCTCGCACCAGGCGCGATTTCCCGGGCATTGGCCAGCGGTTCACGCCGGGATCTGGGCATGACCGCACCTCCCGACGGTCTGTGTCTCGAATCGGTTGTGTTGTGTGATGAGGGGCAAGATTCATGGCCGACGGCCATGGTGTGATTGACCGTCGTGCGCCAACCGGGCTAGCGTGCCAGCTGTCAGAAGATCGCGTGACTTCCCAGCGATTCGGACTAGATCGCGTGTGGTCTGGATTCGCGAAGCAATCCCCCGTCCGGCGCCTTCAATAGAGCCCAGGCATGACTTCCGAGGAGCGAACAGCGATGCGTTTGAAGGAGACGATTGTCGAGCGAGGGCGAAGGATTCTCCTCAGTCCGTCTGTGATGCGTTGGGTGACAGACGATCGCGTGATGAAGGCGACGGAAGGGCTCCTCGATGCCAGGGTCAGGGTCAAGGCGGCTTGGAGCGTTCTCCGCAATGGTCACGAGCTGCCTAACTGCGATCCGGCTTTGGACGAGAATGCTGGAATCGGGGAGTTCTCGGCGACCCGTCCACGTTCCAAGCCAGTGAACGGAAGCGGCGGAAACGGCGCTGCCGCGGCACAACCGGTGGACGGTTCCGAGGACATGGATGCGTCGCTGAAGCAGCGCACCAGCCTGGCGAGCATCGGCGGTCGAGACGTGCTCGAGAAGTGCATGCTGTTTACTGCGGCTGACAATGCGCGGAAGCGCGGGGTTTACCCGTACTTTCGTCCCCTCGATATGAACGACGGCCCCGAGGCGGTGATTGATGGCAAGCGCGTCGTCATGTTCGGGTCCAACAACTACCTCGGTCTGACCACTCATCCCAAGGTGAGGGAGGCAGCGAAGCACGCGATTGATCGATTTGGGACCAGCATGACGGGGTCTCGGTTGGTCAATGGATCCATGAAGCTCCACGAGGAGTTCGAGAGCCAACTCGCCGCTTGGTTTGGCAAGGAGAGCGCGCTGGTTTTCACGACCGGGTATCAGGTGAACCTGGCCACGTGTTCGGCGTTGCTCAGCAACCGCAACTGCGTTGCGGTCATCGACCGCAACGTTCATGCGTCTCTCTATGACGGTGTTCGACTCGGTCAGGCTGCCGGGGCACGACTCATCCGGTATCGCCACAACGACGCTGAATCGCTTGACGCGGTGCTGAGCAAGCTCGATGCAGGAGATGGCGCTTTCGTCATAACCGACGGCGTCTTCAGTGCGGAGGGCGAGATCGCCAAGCTCGACGAGCTCGTTCCAGTCGTGAAGAAGCACGGCGCTCGCATCTTTGTTGACGACGCTCACGCTCTGGGAGTGGTGGGGCCGGAGGGGCGCGGCACGTCCCATCTCTTCGGCTTGTCGGATCAAGTCGATCTCATGGGCGGCACTTTTTCCAAATCCCTGGCCAGCATCGGTGGTTGGCTCGTTGGGGAACGGAAGGTGCTCGACTACATTCGGCACTTCGCGCCGAGCTTCATGTTCGCGGCGAGCGCTGCTCCTCCAAGTGTGGCAGCTGCCATGGCGGCGTTTGCTGTGATGCGGGAGGAACCGGAGCGAATTCGGATGCTCCACGACAACTTCACGTACATGCGAACCGAGCTCCGCCGAATGGGCTTCGAGCTCGGCCATACCCAGACGGCTGTTATCCCCATCTACATTCGCCAGGATCTTCGGACGATGATGTTCTGGCGGGATCTTCTGGAGGACTACGGCGTTTACACGAATCCCTTCATCAGTCCGGGTGTGCCGCCGAAGAACGCCATGTTGCGTACGAGTTACATGGCAACCCACGAGCGGCGTCATCTCGATAGGGGCCTCGAGGCCTTTGAGAAGGTCGGCAAGAAATACGGAGTCATCTGAGTCGCGGTTTGCTCGTTGCAGGGGCGGCTCCAGTCGCACGATACCGCAGGCGCGTTCGGCGTTTCCGGCGGGGAACTCAGCCGAGGGGCGAGCTGAGTCCACTGACGCCGTGCGGACGAGCGCCTCACCCAGAGGCGGCGCGGCGCATGGGATTGGGTCCACGCGGTAGTATGTCTGGTGAGCGGGAATCTCGGGGGGGGATAGCGGCTTCGGCCGCTGGTGCGGAATCATCGGATCAGAGCAGAGTTGACAGGAGGCGTCGCTTTGGTCTGAGCTAGCGCCCCATGCCCGTTGAAATCCGCGAGACTCCGATTGGTGGAAACCTCAAGCACTTCCTGGAAGTTGTCGACTACATCTACCAGGGAGACTCGAACTACGTTCGCCCGCTCGATTTCGACCTTAAGCAGCGTCTGAGTCGAAAGAATCCGTTCTTCAAGCATGCGGAAGGGACGGTCTTCACGGCTCACCGTAATGGATGGTGTGTCGGTCGCTGCACTGCCCAGATCGATCGCGAACACCTCGCGCGATACAAGGACGACGTTGGGTTCTTTGGCTTTCTGGACACCGTCGACGACGCCGAGGTGAGCGGTGCTCTGCTCGACGCTGCGGCGAAATGGCTGCGGCAGCGAGGGATGAAGCTTATTCGCGGACCGTTGTCTCTGAACATCAACGAAGAGGTGGGGTGCCTGGTCGAAGGGTTCGACGCTCCTTCGATGATTCTGATGCCCCATCACCGCCCTTATCAGGGGGCGCTCATCGAGCAAGCTGGCTTCCAGAAGCTCAAGGACACCTATTCCTGGGGCTACATTGCCGGCGAGGTTCCATCTCGTGCTCGGAAGGCGTTCGAGCAGATTCAGGCGATGCCTGAGGTCCGTACGCGTCACGCGGACAAGCGGAGCCTGGAAAGTGACATCCGCATCACCATGGACGTCTACAACGATGCGTGGAGCGATAACTGGGGATTTGTTCCGCTTACGGAAGACGAGCTCTCTCAGATGGCGCAGGACATGAAGCTCGTGATCGAACCGGAGCTCTCTTTCATCACCGAGATCGATGGCTATCCGGCTGCTGTCGCTCTGGCCTTGCCGAACATCGACGAGGCGATTCGTGACCTGGGTGGCAAGCTAGTTCCGCTCGGTCTCGCCAAGCTTCTGTGGCGATTGAAGGTCGAGCGGCCCCGCTCCGCTCGGGTTATCATCTTGGGCATCCGCAAGCAGTTCCGGCACGTGAAGAAGTACGCTGCGCTCAGCACGTACCTCTACGTCCACCTCAACGATGCCGGAAGACGCTTGGGCTACGAGTACGGGCAGTTGGGGTGGACGCTGGAAGACAATGCGCCAGTGAACCTCGCGATCAAGTTCATGGGCGGCAAGATCGTCAAACGATTTCGCGTCTACGAGCGAGCCCTGTGAGCCGATTGGTCCCATGCGGGTTCCCTCTGTCGGAGTGGCATCGCAGAACGGGAAGCGGTTGACGGTATGTGTTCACGGCTCCAAAAGGCCCGGTCTGCGTCCGTCTTGTGGACAAGGCGCGGCGAGCATCGGGGTGCAGAGTCAGCTGGGCATGTGAGCACCGGAGTACAGCCGCAACTCCCCGGATGTCCTCCACTCGAGCTATCCCCGAGCGGGGCTTCCACTATGGCCCCGCGGGCGGAGCCGAACGCGGGCGGCTCCCCGGAC
>CAYRKE010000048.1:34795-42932 GCA_964424695.1 uncultured Polyangiaceae bacterium | reverse complement strand
GTAGTGCTAGTTCTGAGCGGGCTTCCCTGTCCGAAGGGAACTGGATCGACGCGGCTTCACCATGGTGCCCGCGGAGTCCTCCGGAGCGCTCAGTCGTACGCCTCTTCCTTCTCCCTCCGTCTTGCTGGCCCCCCGCTCGTACGGATCCGCGAGCGGCTCCCCGATCGCAAGCGAGTCATCGCTGAGCGGCTCGGACCGCCCGAAGACGAGGCGCTCACGCACGGCGCTCTCGAGCTCCTCCGGAGTCACGAGCCGCCGCTGTTCGGCGATGCTCATGAGCCGCTTCAGGTAAGTCTGCCAACCGGAACTGAGCACCCCGTTCTTATCGAAATGGTCGTGTCTCGGGTTGGGCAGGAGCGACGCCAGGTAGAAGGACTGAGTCATGGTGAGCTCCGCCGGCTCCTTGTCGAAGTAGAAGCGAGTCGCGGGTCCAATTCCGTAGAGACCGGGACCGTACTCGATGACATTGAAGTAGAGCTCGAGGATCTGTTCCTTGGAGAGCGCCTGCTCGAGCATCATCGTGAACACGGCCTCTTGCAGCTTGCGCGCCATGGTCTTTTCGCGACCAAGGTACAGATTCTTGGCCAGTTGCATGCTGATGGTGCTGGCGCCCCTCAGGAACTTGCCGGCCTCCAGGTTCTGTCGAATCGCGCTCTGGATCGCGAAGCGGTCGAAGCCTTCGTGATGGAAGAACCGCCCGTCTTCGCAAACGAGAACGGCAGCTTCCATGTACTTCGAGATGTTCCCGAGCTCAACCCAGCCGCTCGTACCCGGCCCGGATTGCCGATCGAGCCACACGCCGTCTTCGGTCTGGACCTGGTACGTGAAAGGGCCATGGTAGCGGCGGGGATCGACGGCCTGGGGGGCTTGCGTCACCACGCAGCGGTTGTCGAGCCCGAAGCCAACGAGGATGTCGGAAGGTCGACGACTATCGAATGCAACCTTCGCGTCCATCGAGAAGGCGCCCGACATGCGGAGCCCTTCGAGAGCCGGAAACAGACCTGCGGGGGCAGACTGCATCATGGTCTGGCACGACGCCAGCGGCACGCGTGCCCGCGCATCGACGGCGAAGTACGCCTCGGTCCGCTCTGCGCTGCCGCTCACCTCCAGCCGCACCGCGCCGAGCTCGACTTGGGCGGTTTCGATCTCCACGCGGGGCGTGTCGAAGCGAAGGGTGCCCCGACCGCTCCAGCCGAGATTGATGTGGCGCAGGGTAGTAGCGGAAATCCTCGGTTGATGGAGGGTCAGATCGCGAGCACTACCCACTCCATCGAACTCGAGGGCGGCACCATCGGAAAGAAGCCGGACTTTGGCGCGTGCCTCGAGACGCGCTCCTTGCACCGCCTGGAGACCGAAATCCCCTTCACGAACCCCGAGCGCCGCCAGGCTGATCGGCCCCCCCGCCACGGTGAAGTCGACGGGGCCCTCACGAAGCGGGAGCTTCAACGCTACGTCCAGACCCGTCGCCGCGCTTGGAGCCGGCCGCAGCGCCGCTTGGATCGACTCTCCCGCGCGGCTGATTAGGAGACTTGCGGGACCCAGCTTGAGACTCTGCTTGTCGCTTCGTACCTCGAGCACGAGCCCAGCGAGCTCGAGTGCCCCGGCTTTGGGAACGACGCGGTCCAGCGATTGAGCGGCTGTCGTCGCCAAGTCGCGCAGCTGACGCCCGCGATGAGGCGCGAACGATGCCCCTGGGCTCCCCGCGGCGGGCGGCGGAGTCCCGGTCGGGACCGAGCTCGCGACGGCAGCTGGTGGATGGGGCGCCGCCGGGTCGCCGCGGAGCTCTCCAAACCAGCCATTGGGGTGGCTCGCGCCCAAATCCGCCCACGCGCTGACGCTGCGCGCGCCGATCCGCTGCACCGGGTAGAGCCTCCCCTGAGCGGCCAGCTGCGCGTGGCCCCCGACGACATCGACCCCGAAGCCCGACACCTCGAGGCGTGCCAGATCGAACCGAACGCTGACCGTGCCACCAACGAGGCTCGCCGAAAGCCCCCAAAGATGCTGAGCATGATGCTCCCGGCCGGGATACCACGTGACGCCCACCCCTTGCACGGAGAGGTTCCGCTCCGACGGGACCTCCGCCGAAGCCTGTCCGCGAGAGTGGCCAGGTCCGTGCAGCGACTCGAGGGCCTGCCGCAGCTCGGTCACGCTGCCACGCAGAGTGACGCGCCCCCCGCGCGCCATCACCCGCTTTACCCCAAGCGTCCAGGTTGGCACGATGTCCACGGCGTCGAACACGACATCGAGAGCCTCCCCGGTCTTCAGTCTCGCACGCGCGTCGCGTAGCGTGACCCGGCCAAACCCTAGAGACACGTCGTCGACGTCCAGGAGAAGCCCGCGCTCGGCGGCCTTTCGGGCTGCAACACTTCGAACGATGGGCGCAACCGACAGAGGGATCGCCACCGCCAGGACGACGCATGTTCCGAGAACCACCCGCATCGGCCAGCGCATCAATTCCGAATGTTAGTAGGGCACGCGCCGCAGCTCAAGAGTCGGGCGCCTCCCTCCCTGGAGAGCCAGCGCGCGAACCCTAGGGTTTGGTCCCCGCAACGTCGAACTCGAACAGCTCTCGCTTGGAGTTCCTTTTCCGAAGAGTCTTGACGGCCACCTGGACGAACCCCTGTTCCCGCAGAAAAGCGGCGAAGATGCGTTCAGTAGGCACGAGCTGACCATAGAAACACGAATTGCCCACGATGTAGTGGACCCTACCGCCTGGCGCGAGCCGAGCGGCAACAGCGCCCAGATGCTCCCGCATGTCGAGGAAGTACCGATGCACATACCGCGCGAGAAGCTCGGTGCTACGCCCGTCCGCCCTACGGATGGCTTGCAGGCATGCGGATAGGGCACGCACGGTCCCTGATTCACCTGCAGGAGGTTGCCAGCTCTGCAGGCGACTCGTAGCACCGCCCCAGGTTCCGCCAATGGCCCGCCAATCGAGCTCGGCAGCTTGGCTCGCCTCCGACAGGTAACCCATCCAGTACATGTAGGGGCGGAGCTCTCGGATGTAGCTCATACGATTGGGATAGGGAGGTGAAGTGAGCACGAGGTCGAAGGATCCCGCGGCGATCGGTTTGAGCGAGCGCGCGTCCCCGAGATGCACGCGAGCTCGTCCTTGAGGGCTCTGCTCGGCAGCGTCAATCACGACGCGAGCGTCCTCCGCGAAACGCTGGAGCACGCGGCTCCGCGCCGTCCGCTCGGGTTCCTCCGCTGCTGGTGCGGCCTTGCTGAAGGACATCGATTGATGGTCGAACGTTGCGGCAGACTCGGAGATCATCGTGCGACAGAAAGCGATCTCCAGGAGGCTTCGAGCCCGCGACGACCCATTGGTGGCGGCGGGGATGGCAGCCTTGAGCAGACAAAGCGTGTCGAGCACAGGACGAGACCACCAACGCTCGATGTTGTAGAGCGGAGGAGCCGGCGCAGGCTCGATCCCGGATACGACGCGGCGGGAAGCGTCGACAACCAAAGCGCGAGCTTCGGCACATGCAGCCGGACTAAAACGAGCAGTCTTCTGCTTGCCGAGCCAGACCAGGAAGGGGTTGATGTCCGTCGCTTGGGCCGGAATGCCCCGCTCGCTTGCGCACAACGCCGTGGTCCCCGTGCCCGAGTACGGGTCGAGGACTCCGACCTGGGGCGGCTCGCGGTCGAGCACCTCGGATACGATCCGCACTGAATACGCGGGAGTGAGGCGCAGCCACCCGTGGCGTCCCAAAGCAGCATTGTGCTTGAAGGTGAGATCGCGACGGGAAGACAGGCTGGCACGGTCGGGCATCGGAGCCGGCATCATGTCGCCAAATCCAGCAACGCTGTCAATGACGCCAGAAAGTTGGCCCATCCGCCACGGGCCTGGCATGGGCACCGGCGGACATGGAAAAGCCGAGCATCGACATCGAGATCGAACGCGCCCTGCGCAACAATGATGACGCGCTTGCCCAGGAACTCATGCGTGAACGCGATGCTCGGCGGCCCACCCCCCGTCCACCTGTCAGGGCTGTCGCCAAGTCGGACCGGCCCCAGCGCGCCGCCGGGTCATCTGGCCACTGAGCCGAACACCGGATTGGTCCGCGGCGCGCCTGTCCAGGCTGACGTCGACGGGGTTCAAGCAACCGAGAGCGACGCTCGGGTCACCGCCAGGTGACCCAAGGTGCCCCACCCACGAGCCACTCGAGCGCGGCATCAACGCCGCAGCGCTGGTCAGGGCCGTCCACGCCAGGGCCAAGTCAGGCGAAACGAACCACCCTAGAGGATCCGGTAACCGAAGCGACGCCGCCCCTGGAGGCAGTACGCTAGCCCGCCCAACTTGCGCCGAATGTTGAAGACGTGGACCCTCACGAGCGAGGTGTCTCCGTTCCCTGGAACGTCGAACGTGTGCTGCAGTAACTCACTCGCCGTGCGCCACTGGCGACGGCGCTCGAGCAACGTGGCAACGAGGGCAGACTCAGTGGCGGTGAGTTGGATGGGAACACCCTGCACTCGGAGCTCAGCCCCCTTGAGCGAGATGTCCGGCGACGCCTGGGGCAGTTGGGCCGCGGCAGCCGTGGCAGGATACATCCCCGATGTGGCTCGCAGCAGCGCTTGGGTTCGGGCGCGCACGAGCGCGTCCGGTGCTGGCATGGGGACGACATCGTCTGCGCCGGAGTCCAGCATGGACACGACCTGTTCGGAGCCGGCGTTGTTCGCGACGACGGCAATCGGTGAGCGCCCCGCAAGGGAACGCATCTGCCGGATCCAAGTCAACGCCCCGTCACAGGGCAGATGCATCGACAAGACGACGAGGTCCCACGGTCCCTCGGGCAAGTGATACTCCGCCAGCTCCGCGCATTCCTCGATCTCTTGAACCGAGATCTCGCCAAGCTCGCGAATGAGATCGGCGACGCCAAGCGACCTCGCGGCGCGCGCCGAGACAACCAGGATGCGCCGCTGTGAGGCGACGCGCACACTATACTCGTTGACTCCCATCCTCATGGATCTGCGAGAAGATATACACGCATCGACGATAAGGCTCCAGGTGTCGTTGCGTTAAGAATCTCGCGTGCATGATTCGTACCCCGCATCGCGAAGAGCTGATATTCAGGCGCACCTGTGGACGCTCGGTCCACGAGACCCTGCATTCCTTCGTGGAATCGAGATGGAGACCCCCACTCGAAACATCGAGGAACGTGCCGTAATCACGCGATGCCAGCACACGACATCGAACGAGCCTCGCCATATGCACCACCCTCAATGCGATGACGCGTACGCACAGCAACGCCCCCGCGAGCACCGACTTCTCCGAGCCGATCTCGAACCCATGGCGCATCGAATAATCACCAGAAAACTGTTCCCGCGCCTCGGTCCGAAGGATATCAGCAAGCCGCTGGTTCGGCGAGGACCAAAGACCGCCCAGCGAGTCTCGAATGGCATGACGAGGCCGCAACACTCGCCTTCCCGCGTCGGTGGATCTCACGGACCCGAGCCCAACTCGCGGGCTCTACTTGGTTGGCCCGAATGGTCGCAGCGATGCAGCAAACAGCCAAGCTCAACAACCCATGCGAGCATGTGCCGCGGCGCGCTTATTGCTCGCTCACCCAAGCGCAGCGCTCTCACTCGGCACCATGCGCGGATATTCCTGTTCCATATGACTGGTCGCAGGCCAACGGGCGCACGGCCCCTCCGATCCGGAACGTCCCGACTACAATCCATGTGAGAGGGTTTCCGTTCTCTGGCGGAAAGACCTCCGACTCGCGCTGCCCCGTCTGTGGCACAACGCTGGCGCCCCCGGGAACACGCGCCAACACAGTGACCCACCTCCAGAGCCCAGCAGGCGCAACATGGCGCGCGTGGGTCGCGCCATACTCCGCCAACTTGGAGGCGCGTCCCTGTTGCCCTCGCGCAACGGGAGACTCGCGCAACCGAAGTGCGCCTCGCCCAGGACCCCAGCAGCCCCAAGACCACAGCAGGCAAACCGCGTCACTCCCCTGCAGCGCAGGTCCACACTCTGAACCCGCGATCCCCCGATCGCGGGTGCTTTGTGGAGCCGAGGGGGATCGAACCCCTGACCTCCTGACTGCCAGTCAGGCGCTCTCCCAGCTGAGCTACGGCCCCGTGGGGACGCGGAAGCTGACACGACTCGACACGAAAGGCGAGCCCATTTTTTTCTTAATTCGTCGCAGCCTGGTCCGAACCTCTGACCAAGCATTCTCCCGCTCCGAGGATTCGAGGTGGATGGTTCGGGGCTGGGTGAGTGAGGCTGAGTACCCGGGACCCCAAGAACCTCCCGTCTCATGCCCGCGCGGCCCCGCGCCGTCCCGTCCCCAGCCGACCAGCGGAGTCTGGCCGAGCGACCCAAAAGCGTCGAGCTGACTTCGGTGCCCATCGTAGCGACCGAACAGTCGACCTCTCGCCCGGTATCGCTGGGCCCTGCGCCTGAGCTTGACCCTTCGAGAGGGCGGGTCCTACCCTCGGCCGAGCACGCTGAGCACGCCGAGCACGCTGCCGTGCGCTCCAGTCACAAAGGCTTCCATGGCCCAGCAACAACAACGGTACCGAGTCATCGAGAAGATCGCCTCCGGGGGAATGGCGGAAGTCTTTCGCGCGGAGAGTGCGGGGCTTGAGGGGTTTAAGAAGACCGTCGCGATCAAGCGGGTGCTGCCCCACCTCTCCGAGAAGAAGCAGTTCATCGGCATGTTCCTGGACGAGGCACGGGTCTGCGCGCACCTGTCGCACTCGAACTGCGTGCAGGTCTTCGACATTGGCGTTGGCGACAACACCTACTTCATCGTCATGGAGTACGTCGATGGCGCGGATCTCAAGGCCATCATCGAGCGCCATAGGAAATTCGGACAACCCATCCCGGTAGAGATCGCAACCCTCATCTGCTTGAAGATCTGCGAGGGATTGTCGTACGCCCATGATCTCCGTGACAGCCACGGTAAGCCCCTGCACATCGTTCACCGCGACATGTCACCACCCAACGTGCTCATCACCCGGCACGGTGAGGTAAAGATCGTCGATTTCGGTTTGGCTAAGGCAAACAGCCAGCTCGAGCACAGCGAGCCAGGAATCATCAAGGGGAAGTTCGGCTACCTCTCTCCGGAAGCAGCAAAGGGCTTGCCCATCGATCACCGTACCGACATCTTTGCCGTGGGGATCATCCTCTGGGAGATGCTGGCAGGGAAGCGCCTGTTCATGGGTGACACGGACCTCGCGACCGTGCGCCAAGTCCAGGATGCGATCGTCCCTCCCCTTCGGCAGTACAATCCTGCCGTTTCCCCCAATCTCGAGCGGGTGCTCGCGAAGGCGCTCGCCGGTGATCCCGAGGCGCGCTACCGCAGCGCCAAAGACTTCGGCCGCGATCTCAACGCACTGTTGTTCGAATCGTCACAGCCCGTGTCCTCGTTCGATATTGCGGACTTGGTCAGGCCCATCCGCGAAGAGCGGGACGCATCCCGGCGTGCCCGAGCTGGAAACGATCGCTCGTTCATCGGCTCCCTCATCGATGAGGCACTCTTCGAGTTTACGTCACTCGAAGAGGACAGCAGCCCGTCGGGCCAGAAGGGGAGCGCCCCACTGAACCTCAGCAGCTTCGAGGACGCGCAAGACTGGGCAGTCGATCTCGGAGGGTTCGATGGCCGCAGCGCCCAACCCCATAGTTCTGGGCCGCCGAAGGCAGGCCGACTCGAACTCGGCAACCTCGCCGCCCTCGAAGACGACGCCGTGGGCATGACTAAACGGCGCCCGTCCACCGACTACCTGGGCTACGACGCCGCCGCGGTGGCTCAGCGCATAGACAGCGACGCGCCGTCTCCACCGCAGCTATCTTCCCTGCCGCCTGCGCCTCCGAACAGTCCACCAGTTCCTGAGCAGGGAGCGCCGGGCGTGAGCCAGAGATTGTTCCTCGGGCTGGTCGCCCTCGTGGTGCTTCTGGCGGGCACCCTCTTGGTTCTCATCGTCTTTGGACGGTAGTGGCCGGTTCACCGGAACCCCGGTGCTCCATTCATCACCGCTTTCGGAGCAACGACTAGCCTCTGCTTGTCGTTCTCACATAAACCTGAACCCGCTACTCGGGAGAGCACTCGCCCACCCGGCGGGTGACCGAGCGATTACTCGGGAGAGCACTCGCCCACCCGGCGGGTGACCGAGCGATTACTCGGGAGAG
>CAYRKE010000048.1:28957-34695 GCA_964424695.1 uncultured Polyangiaceae bacterium | reverse complement strand
TACTCGGGAGAGCACTCGCCCACCCGGCGGGTGACCGAGCGATTACTCGGGAGAGCATTCGCCCACTCGGCGGGTGACCGAGCGATCACTCGGGAGGGCACTCGCCCACTCGGCGGGTGACCGAGCGGACGGTGCATACCGTGCCCGCGAGTTCTCAACTCTTCGCGTCTTCGTCTTCGGCTTCGTCTTCGTCGTCGTCGTCAGGCTCGTTGAGCTCTTCGTCTTCTTCCTCTTCACCCCTCGACGACTCGGCGTCCTCGTCCGACGTGCCATCGGCCTTGCGGGACTCTACTTGCCGCGCCTTTTCTTGGGCCAATCGCTGCATGACGAGGGGCTTGGGGGATAGAAGCATGGCCATGGTGCGGCCCTCCATGACAGGGCGCTGCTCCACATTGGCGATGTCCTCCAAGTGCGAGATAATGTAGTCGTGCTGCATCTGCGCCCGCTCGGGGTGGGTAATCTCCCGTCCGCGGAAGCGACACGTCACCTTCACCTTGTTCCCGCTCTCGATGAACTTCCGCGAAGCGCGGACTTTGACGTTGAGGTCATGGTCATCCGTCTTAGGACGGAGTTTGACTTCCTTGACCTCGACGACCGTCTGCTTCTTCTTGGCCTCGTTCTGCTTCTTCTTCTCTTCGTACTTGAACTTGCCGAAGTCGAGTATCTTGCAGACAGGCGGGCTTGCCTTCGGGTTGACCTCGACCAAGTCGAGCCCGAGGCTGAGCGCACGGCTCAAGGCTTGTTCGGTGGGTAACACACCGAGATTCGAACCGTCCTCGGCTACGACGCGTACCTCCGGTACGCGGATCCGGCGGTTCACCCTGATCTGAGGCCCTCGCGGCTCGCTCCGACGGAATCGTCGACCCATTGCCATAGATGCTTCCGATTACTCCTTGTTGAGAGCACCGACTGGTGCCCGAGAAACCATACCAAAGATCGACCCGTACACTCGCGTTCCGGAGACGACCGGCATTGGCCCAGCGTGCGTCGTGGGCGCGTCAAATCCGTCCGGCGCCGACGCGCTGGAAAACCGCACGACACGCCCCCGCCCCCTCTCTATACACGACAGCCCCTGACACCAATAGCTCAACGACGAACGCCCCCGTCGTCCGACTCGCCCAAGCCACAGCTCCGCTCCCCCACAGAAAGCAGACCCGCACGTCTCCACGCGCAAGGACTGTCCCATCAATATGCCATGGGGGTTGTTCCGTGGGTGCCTGTGCGCCCTCCGTGCGTCCGCACAGAGAGCGCAGTAGGCGCGAGCAGGATTGAACTGCTGACCCCTACCGTGTCAAGGTAGTGCTCTACCACTGAGCTACGCGCCTGGAAAACAAGAGTGCTAATTCCGTGCCTGGTTTCGTGCACTTCAGAAACAGTGGCCTCAACTACATGCCGCTCGCGATCCTGTCAAGCTGAGTTCGGCTCTGCCACACGAGAAAATCCTGAACAGGCCGACCACCAGGTAACCCAATGCCGAAGTGGACCAGCGGTCAGGCGAGGCAGTGGTATGCCCGAGGAACCCGCCGAACGCAACAGGTCTGTGCCCAGCGCCCCGAACTCCACTCGAAAGCCGGCGCCGTTGTCCCGCAGCCGTCGCTCCTGAGGGGCGGTCAAGGAACCAACCCTCGGGCAGCGCACAGGAACCCACCGACGCCCCGTCGGCCGACCACCAAGGTGTCGCTCTAGCCCCCCAAGCAACACGAGGCCGCTCGCACGTGGAACAAGCGTCAACCGCACCATTGGCCGAGCTGGGCCCGGGCGCTTGCGTGGATCTGACAAACCCGGTATAGGCGGCCTCCCCACGTCTGCATGTGGGACAGGGGGAAAGCCGAGGCCAAAGCCTCACAGCACGTTGCGGAGAGCACCTTGAGTTTGGCAGCGTTCGCATTTCACCAAGTTCCCCCTGCACCGGGTCGGCCTGAGGGGCCTTCCGAGGTGAAGACCCAGGCAACGGAGCAAGCCGCTCCACCGCCGAGCGAGGGCGCGCCGCCACCAGCCGGCGGCTCGATGTCCTTGCTCTTTCCCCTCCTCATCTTCATTCCGCTCATCCTCCTGATGTTCTGGTCGGGCCGGTCCCAACAGAAGAAGCAGCAGAAGGTCCTCGCTGAGCTCAAGAAGGGGGATCGCGTCCTCCTCCAGAGCGGCATCGCCGGCAAGCTCGTCGAGTTGGGTGACCGTTTCGCCAAAGTGGAGATCGCGCCTACCACCCGCATCGAAGTGCTCAAGAGCGCAATTCTTGGCAAAGACGGCGCGGAGACGCAGGCCGCCGCAGAGAAGAAGTAGCCGGAGCCCGAACGAGGCCAGACTCCCGTGATCAACAACATCATCACCTACGTATTCGCCGGGCTGTTCGCCGTAATGGCCCTTTGGGGCTACCTTGCTCGTGCGCGCCGGGCCGCTATGTGGTTCGGAGCGGTTGGCGCCGCCTGCGCTGCACTTGGAGCCTACTTCGACGCCGTCTGGGTTATCGTCGGAATGGGCGCCATCGCGCTGTGGGGCTTCATCATGGGCCTCCGCGTGATCGATCTGAGCTGGCGGGCCCGCACAGGGATGCTGGCTGGCATCGGAGTGACCTGCTTCGTGGCTCTCTGGCCGACCCTCGACGCGGCGTCGGACGGTCGCCTTCCCTGCCCACAGTGGGTGCGGTCGCGCGTCGCGCCCCGGCTCGTGGCCGGTCTCGATCTCCGCGGCGGGCTTCGACTCGTGTACACGGTGGATGTCGACGAAGCGATCCGCGACAAGCGGGACCGCTACTACGAGGACATGCGGGCCGAGCTTGCCCGCGTCTATGGCCTCCAGGAAGGCGACGATCGGCCCACCGAGAAGACCTTAGAGAAGTTGCGAGAATTCGCAGTCGTGGAGGCGTCCAAGACCGACACCGAGGCGCTTCGGGTTATCGTTCAACCCGACAAGGACGCTTCGAAAGTCGACACCCGCTTCCTCACCCTCTTCGCGCGCGAGCTCAGCTATTCGCGCAGTGAGGACCAGCGAACGCTCAACTTCAGAATGCGAGACGAGGTCAAGAGCTATATCCGCGAGCGCGCCGTGAGCCAGGCCCGAGAAATCGTCCTCCGGCGTGTTGACGAGCTGGGCCTCAAGGAAGCAGCGGTCTCGACCCGGGACGAGGACATCATCGTCGAGGTCCCTGGCGAGGACGAAAAGAGCTTCGAGCGAATCCGGGAAATCATCAGTCAGACGGCCCGCTTGGAATTCAAGCTCCTCGACGATGCGACGGATTTCTTCGCGCCGCTGGCAGAGCGGGTCATTGCCGGCAATGCCGCGGACATGCCGGCGGGCATCGAGTTCCCGCAAGAGAATGCCCCCCAGGGCGTCGACAAGGAAGGCGACACCCAGTCGAAGACCATCTATTACGCCTACCTCCCCAAGGCCAAGGACGAGACGATCCAGAAGACTCTGGACCGCTTCAAGACCTGGGCCGAAACCCTGTCACTGCCGCCGGATCGGGAGGTTGGGTTCTCCCTGGTGCATGATCGGGACCCGGACACCCTCAAAGAAACCGAGGCTGGCTGGCGCACCTTCCTGCTGAAGAGCCGAGCCGACATTACGGGCGAAATGATCCGTGATGCGGTGGCCATGCCCGACCAGGACGGAGGCTCTCTCGGTGGTTGGCATGTTGCCCTTACCTTCACCGAGCAAGGCGGCACTATCTTCGGGGATGTTACGAGCGCCAACGTCAAGAAGCGCTTCGCCATCATCCTCGACGACAAGGTCGAGAGCGCTCCCGTCATCCAGACGGCCATCATGGGTGGACACGCCAGCATCACCATGGGCTCGGGCGATCCTCAGGTTCAGCTCGAGGACTCCCGCAAGCTCGAACTGGTGCTTCGCTCCGGCGCGCTGCCCGCGCCGATTTCGCCCTCTAACGAGCAGCGCATCGGCCCATCGCTCGGGCGTGACTCGATCAAGCGGGGCGTCCAGGGCGCGCTGGGCGGCAGCCTCATCGTGATGTTCTTCATGCTGGCGTACTATCGGCTCGGCGGGCTCATCGCGAATATTGCGGTAACCGCCAACCTATTCCTCCAGCTCGCGATCCTCGCCTCCTTCGGCGCATCCATGACCCTGCCGGGCATCTTCGGCCTCTGCCTCACCATCGGCATGAGCGTCGATGCCAACGTCCTCATCAACGAGCGCATTCGGGACGAACTCCGGGCTGGCAAGAGCGCCAGGGCCTCGGTGGAGCTCGGGTTCGACCGCGCGGTGAGCGCCATCGTGGACGGCCAGCTGACGACGGCCATCGCGGCGATCATCCTGATGCACTATGGGATCGGTCCCATCCGGGGCTTCGCGGTCACCCTGCTGGTCGGCGTGATCTGCAACGTATTCACCGGCGTCGTCGTATCTCGAGTGCTCTTCGACCTGTGGGTGCGGCGTAGTACCCTCAAGAGCTTCACCACGAACATGGGCTGAGCGATGGATTTCTTCCCGACCAACAGACTCTACGACTTCATGGGCAAGCGGCGGTTCTTTCTGACCGTCAGCGTGCTCCTGGTCCTCGCTTCGCTAGTCGCCCTGTTCTATCCGGGCCCGCTCATGGGTACGGATTTCAAGGGCGGTACCGAGATCGAGGTCGCCTTCAACAACCCGGTCACCCCTGCGCAGATCCGCGAGGCTGCGTCCAAGGGCGGCTTCGCAGCCCCAGAGGCGGTAGCCGTCGAAGACAAGGACATGCCGCACCGGTTCATCGTCCGGGTCCAGGATGTCTCGGTCATCGACAGCGCCATGCGCACCGAGGTGGAGCGCGCTCTCTGCTATGGCGAGAACCTCTCGAAGGAGGCCTGCCCCGCCGAGCGGGAAGCCACCGAGGTCAAGTTCAGCCCCGGCGGCGACAAGGTGACCGCACGGTTCTCGGGGGAGCCCGATCTCGCATGGATCAGGGCACAGGCGGAAAAGGCGGGGCTCTCGCTCCGAGCTGGGAGTACCAACCCCTTCGTCCAGAACTCGAGAACCCACCGGGTGGAGATTCAGCTCAAGAGCAAGGGCGACCAGCTCCTCGACGCTTTCCGAGCCGCCTTTCCCCCCAATACCGTTCCCGAAGCTGCCTTGCGCTCGGAGTGGGTCGGCCCCAAGGCTGGCGCCCAGCTCCGTGACTCGGCCATCAAGAGCCTGCTCATCTCGCTGGTCATGATCATGGCCTATGTGGCGGTTCGCTTCGACCTGCGCTTTGCGCCAGGCGGGGTGGTAGCCCTCTTCCACGACGCAGCCGTCACCATGGGCATTCTGATTGTGCTCCAGCAGCTCACCGGCGGATACGAGTTCACCTTGAGCACCGTTGCCGCCCTCCTCACCATCGTCGGGTTCTCCATCAACGACACGGTGGTCATCTTCGACCGGGTCCGAGAGAACACAGCGCGGCTCCGAGGCGCTTCGTTCGTGCAACTCATCAACCAGAGCCTCTCGGACATGCTGAGCCGGACGATCATCACCAACGGCACGGTGCTCCTGTGTCTCCTGGCGTTCTTCGTGTGGGGCACCGGCTCGCTGAAGCAGTTTGCGTTGACCCTTGTCATCGGGACGGTGCTCGGCACCTACTCGACGATCTACATCGCGCTTCCCCTGACCGAGTGGCTCGACCGAAAGTTCTTCTCCAAGGTTGCCCAGAAGACCAAGCGGCGACCTCACCAGGCCAAGAAGGCCAGCGCCACGGTCTGAACGCGAGCCTGCTGCAGGGCGACGCCTGAATGTGGCTCCGGAACTGCCGGAGCCACACGAGCGCCCTG
>CAYRKE010000048.1:0-28857 GCA_964424695.1 uncultured Polyangiaceae bacterium | reverse complement strand
AGCCTCCAGTGTTGCCAGCACCGGGGGAGCCTCCAGTGTCGAGTGTCTGGGAGTAAACCTCCTGGCTCAGCGTCAACCGACGACGGCGGAGTTCGTTTCGGGTAACAAGGCCGTCGTCACCGACGGTGCGGTTCCTGCTGAAGGCACGGACTGGGAAACCGAGGCTGCCCTCATCCTCGAAACCGAGACAGCCACACTCACGTATGATCTCGGTGAGGTGCGGGACGTCGGCGCGGTCTACCTTCAGGCGGACGCCAACGACGTCTATACGGTGTGGGGTTCTTCGACTGCTGATCCCACCGGCTACCGTCTGATGGCCAAGGTGCCCAACGTCCTCTCACGCGGTCCTGGCTTACGGAACCGAACGGCAGAGTTTCCTCTGACTGGAGTTCGCTTCCTGCGCGTCGCAGTCGAAAGCGGCGACGGTGCGTACTCAGTATCGGAGTTCTCCGCGTACTGTCGCCCGCCCACGCCGTTTCCTCCACAACTGAACGAGTCCGTCGTGGCGAACGCGCCTCCCGGCTCGCCCCCGGCACCTGCCGCGAATGCGGCCTCCACGGAGAGCGACGAGAGCGGATGGTTGAAGGTGGCCGCAATCCTCGGAGTTGTGGCCATCTTGATCGAGGTCTCCAGGCGACGCGATAGCGGACGGGCCGCGCGCAGAGGTTCGAAAGAGGGATCTCAGCTGACCGCACAGGCCTCCCATCGACTTCTATGTGGCTTGTTCTTCGCGAGCGGCTGCGCTGCCCTGATCTACGAGATCGTCTGGTGCCACCTGTTGCGGCTGGTGATCGGAGCCTCGGCCCTGTCGGTCGCCATCGTGCTCGCCAGCTTCATGGGAGGCATGTTCCTCGGAAGCCTCACGTTCGCTCGTTTCGTTCGGCGCGGCACGAACCCTGTCGTCGTCTACGCGATCCTGGAGGTCGGCATTGGAGCATTCGGCCTACTCATGCCGGTCGTACTACCGGCGGTCAAGTACGTCTACGTCGGCCTCTTCGGCTATGGCCCGACTGGGATTGCTCTGCGCGCGGCGATTGCGGCGCTCCTACTCCTCCCTCCGACAGCCTTGATGGGAGCGACTCTCCCAGCCATCGCTCGGCGCTACGACGCGGGTCGTCGCGGCATGGCAGCGCTGACGTCACTCTACGCCGTCAATACGCTTGGTGCGGTAGCAGGGTGCCTGCTCAGCGCCTTCTACCTCCTTGCGGAATGGGATGTTTGGGTCGCCACGATGTTCGCGGTAGCCCTCAACCTCGCCATTGGCGTGATTGTGTTCCGGTGGAAGTCGGCTTTCGAGGCCGCAACGCCGATTCCCTCCGCAGGTGGCGCGACCGGCAGCCCCTCAGGGCACCGCGCGGCGAGGGCCGTGTACTTGGCGGCGGCCTTGTCCGGCCTCACGGCGCTCGGTGCGCAAGTGGTTTGGACGCGCCTGCTGACCCTGCTCTTCGGCGCAAGCGTGTACGCCTTTGCCATCATTCTGGCGGTGTTCCTGGCAGGACTCGGGCTTGGCAGCGCCTGGGCGTCCCGGCTCTTGCGTCGAGGCACCGACGCGGTTCGAGGTCTCCTCTGCAGCCAAGTGGCGTTGATTCCCACCATGCTCCTCGGAGGGTTCCTACTGGCCGAGGCCCTTCCCTATGGCTCGCCGCCAGGATGGGTCCCCATGTCCGCACTCCACTCCCTAGACATCGTGCGGACCGTGGTGGTCGCGCTCCCGGCCACGGTCTTCTGGGGGGCGAGCTTCCCCTTTGCTCTCGCGGCGGCTGGAGCCGAACACGATGACACGGGTCGCTCCACGGGTCGCGTCTATGCCAGCAACACCGTCGGCGCCATCATAGGCTCTCTCGCCGTGAGTTTCTGGCTGATTCCAAGCTATGGCACCCATCGGGCATCGCAAGCGCTCGTCTTCATCGCGACGATCTCGGCAGCCGCGCTTCTGACAAGCTCGACCCAAAGACCCGCTCGGCAACCCCAGCCGGTAGCCAAGTCCAAGTCCAAGTCCAGTGGCAAGTCCAAGGCAGCGCCAGAGGCCGCCTCGAGACCGAAAGGGGTTGCGCCGGCGACCCGATATCTTCTCCTCGGGACCCTGGGGCTCCTCGGGGTCGGGCTGTACCCAGCCTTTCCCAAGGAGTTTCTGGCACATGGCCGCTATCTGGGGTGGGTGGATTCGAGGGACCAGTACCCCTACGTGAGCGAAGGGGCTGCATCGACGGTAGCCGTGCATGTTGCTCCGGACGGCTACAGCAACTTCCACGTTTCGGGACGAGTCGAGGCGACGAACAACCCCAACGATCTGCGCACTGAGCGCCTGATCGGGCATATCTCGGCGTTTTCTCATCCCAAGCCCGAGTCAGTGCTAGTCGTAGGACTCGGAGCAGGCGTGACTGCTGGCGCGCTCACCCTCCACCCAGAGGTGAAGCGAATCGTCATCTGTGAGATCGAACCCCGTGTCGTCGGGGCTGCCGAGCTCTTCGCCAAAGAGAACTACTCCGCGCTAAAGAACCCGAAGGTCGAGCTGGTCTTCGATGACGCGCGCCACTTTTTGGCCACCACGCGGGAGAAGTTCGACATCATCACGTCGGACCCGATCCATCCGTGGGTGAGGGGCAATTCCATACTGTTCTCCCGCGAGTACTATGCAATCGTGAAGGAGCACCTCAAGCCCGGAGGGCTCGCGAGCCAGTGGGTACCGCTCTACGAGACGAGCGAGCTCGCCATCCAAATCCAGGCAAAAACCTTCATGAGCGCCTTCGCCGACGGCGTCGTCTGGAACACGATGACGAACAACCGCGGCTACGATGTCGTCTTCGTTGGTGCAACCCAGCCTCTGCAGATCGACGTGCAGAACGTTCAGGCGCGGATCGAGGGGAGCCCCGCCCTCGCGGCGTCACTCCGCGAAGTGAGGCTGGGCGGCGCGGTAGGCCTTCTCTCCACTTATGGCGTTCGGGGCAGCGATCTCACCGCTTGGCTCAGGGACGTGCCGGTGAATCACGACTTCAGTCTCAAGCTCGAGTACATCTCTGGGCTTGCCATGAACTCGCACCGCGCCGACGAAATCTACGCCCACATGATCGCAAACCGGAGATTCCCTGAGTCGTTGTTCGTGGGCCCACCGGACGTCCTCACCACCCTACGCCGACGGATCATGCCCAGCTCGATGCGTTGAGCTCGGCCGCGCGCCCGCATCGACCGTCGGCGGCCACGAACCGGCGCAACAAGCCCCGGAGCAGGCGCCGAACCGGTGGTGTAGGCGCCATGCGCAGAGCCTCCGCACTCCCCCGAAGATCGACATTCGGCGTTTGGCCAGCGGGGCCCATGGCCCGGGGCACTGGGCATCCCGAAAGCTCCGTCCACCCGGCGTCTCGCAGTACGTGCTGGGCCTTGCCGTAGCGCGTAGAATGTGTCCCCGGCCGCGCGCCGCGTGACTTAAGAATCGTCGCAAACCGGCCGGTCATGGACACATCGTGCGCCAACCAGATGCTTCTGTCCTGGCTGAGAACAGGCCAACCCTCCTGATCGTCGATGACGCTCCGGAGAGCATCGATGTTCTCAGAGGCGTGCTTGGCCAGGACCATCGCGTCAAAGCCACCATCCATTCTGACAGGGCAGTCCAAATCGCGACGAGAATCCAACCGGACCTGATCTTGCTCGACGTGATGATGCCGGGCATGGATGGCTACGAAGTCTGTCGCCTGCTCAAAGAGAACCCTGCAACGCGTAGCATCCCCGTGATCTTCATCACCACGCTCTCCGACTCCACCAGTGAGACTCACGGCCTTAGTCTCGGCGCTGTCGATTATGTCACCAAACCCTTCGCTCCTGATCTGGTGAAGACTCGGGTGAAAACCCACTTGGCACTGCACCACCAGAAGATCGCACTCGAACAGTTGGTGGCGGAGCGCACTGCAGAGCTCGTCGAGACTCGACTCGAGATCATTCGGCGGCTGAGTCGAGCCGCCGAGTATCGAGACAACGAGACTGGTCAACACGTCGTGAGGATGAGTCGCTATTCCCACCTGATTGCGCTGGCTTGCGGGGCGTCGGAAGCAGAATCCGAGTTGATCCTCCACGCAGCGCCCATGCACGATATCGGGAAGATCGGCGTTCCCGATCGGATTCTGCTCAAGGCGGCGGCGCTGACGGAGGAGGAATGGGTACTGATGAAGGCCCACACCGTCAACGGCGCCCAAATCATTGGAGACCACCCCTCCCCACTCCTGGCGGCGGCGCGAGACGTTGCGATGTACCATCACGAGCGATGGGACGGTAGCGGATACCCGAGTGGACTGGCAGGAGAGCGAATCCCTCGCATTGGGAGGATCGTGGCGTTGGCCGATGTGTTCGACGCCCTGACGTCTGCTCGCCCCTACAAGCTTGCGTGGAGCCCCGAGGACGCCATGGAGTACATCCGAACCCAGCGCGGCCGACACTTCGAACCCAGCGTCGTCGACGCGCTGATTCAGGTACTGCCCCAGTGTCTCGCCGTAAAGGCCGAGTACACGGACGAGTAACCGCGGCAAGACACACGCCGCCAGGTCACCTCCACCATGGCACTCGGAAACCGATTCACGTCCTCGCGGCGTCCCGGAGAGCACCCAGCTTCCCCCGCAACTCACGCAGCGTGGCTGCAGCGCGCTCGAAGTCGTAGTCGCGCGTGGACGTCACGAGTTGCGAAAGGACCTCTTCCGGACAGTGCCCCGCCGCAGCAGTCCGAAGGTCTTCGACGCGCTCCACCGCCACCGTGTCGTGTGAGTCTAGCAACTCCTCCAAGGTCACGAGTAGCTCGTCGAGTCGCTCGTGACCCGCTTCGGAGGCCGCCTCCGGCTGCTCGACGGAACCGAGGTACCGCTCGACAGCGGTGAGTGTCGACGCCGCCACGAACTCGAGGTCCGCCACGAGCTGCCCCATTCCCCCAAGGACCTTGCGACGGAGCGCGATCTCCAGATTCTGCGCAGCGTGGGCAAGCTGGGCTGCGCCCACGTTCCCCGCCGCAGACACCAGGCAATGCACGACCGTCTCGGCCGCCTCGTGATCGCCCTCGGCAACGGCCCGGCGCACCAGATCGGCGCTGCGACGATGCGCCTCGGTGAACCGCTTGAGCAGCCGCTCGTAGAGCGCCCGATTGCCCCCGAGCCGGGCGATCGCAGCGTTTGCTTCGAGCTCGGGCGCCGGACGAATCGCCGTAAACGCAGCCGACGATGCGCTCCGCCGCAACCCAAGAACGAGGGCTGGCTGCGGATCCCGGAGACTGACGGCGATGATGTTGCTCAAGCGCTCGGCCTCCACCGGCGTCGTCACACAATCGTTCATTCCGGCGGCCAGGCAGCGCTGGCGAGACTCCACGTCAGTTCGCGCGGTCAGCGCGATGATGGGGACACCGATGTAGCGCGAGTCCATGCGGAGCGCACGGGCAACAGCGCATCCATCCATGATGGGGAGCCCGATATCCAACAAGACGACGTCGTAAGTCCGCGCCAACGCCACCCGGAGAGCCTCCGCACCGTCACATGCCACCGCGACCGAGAGTCCCGTGAGCCCCAGCATCTCAGCCAGCACCTCGCGGGACACCGGGTCGTCCTGGACCAAGAGCGCGCTGCGGCCGCGCAGCGACGCCTCCCGAGCGGTCTCTCCCGCAGCAGGAGGTCGGCTGCTCGATCGCATCCTACCGGCATTTCGTCCCAGACTGCGAATCGTCGCGCGATTCGGGGGCTTCACGATAGTAGTGGCCACGCCATCGTGAAAGAGCTGGCCAGTGACGGCACCCGCTGAATTGGGGCTCCGCATCAGCACCACCGGGCCTCGAATCAATGGAGCAAAGCGCGCCAGTTCGCGTACCAAGAGCACGCTGTCGACTCCGGGAAGGCTCTCATCGACCAAAACCAGATGGAACGGTAGGTTTGAGGACAAGGCCTCCAGACAACCCACGGTCGCTCCGGCGTCTGCGAAGGAGGTAACCTCGAAGCGGTGGGCCTCCAGTTGGCGTTTGAGAGCTTCCCGCTGCTTCGAGCAGTCCTCCACCAACAGGACCCGCACACCTTGTGCATCAACGGAGGCCTCCTCTGGAGCCTCACCGACTCCCAGCGTCACCGCGAAGCTGAACGTGCTACCTTCACCGATCTTGCTGCGCACTTCGAGCTCGCCGCCCATGAGACGCACGATGCGCTGGGTGATCGTGAGCCCCAGGCCGGTACCTCCGAAACGGCGCGTGGTCGAGCCGTCCGCCTGGGCAAACGGCTGGAACACGCGCTCGACTTGTTCCTCCGTCATCCCGATTCCGCGGTCCTCCACGGCAAACCCCAACGCAACCTGACAACTCAGATCGACGCCCGCTCGAGTCACGGACAGCAGGACGGTTCCTTCCGAGGAGAACTTGGTCGCATTGTTGACCAAGTTGACCAGCACCTGCCCGAGCCTCAACGGGTCGCCGACCAGCGCGTCCGGGACGCCTGGCTCGATGTCGAACACCAACTCGAGCCCCTTGCTCCAGGCCGCCAATGCGCACGCCCCGGAGACGTGGTCAAGCACGTCGTCGAGCATGAACGGAACGTTCTCGAGCTCCAGGCGCTGCGCTTCGATCTTCGAAAAGTCCAGGAGATCGTTCACGATGTCGATGAGGAGCCGCGTCGAAGTCTGTGCCAATGTCAGATGCCGACGCTGCTCCGTACCGAGTTCTGCGCGCAGACACAGATCGATGTGGCCCATGATGGCGGTCATTGGCGTCCGTATCTCGTGAGACATTACCGAGACGAACTCGCTCTTGGCAGCGCTAGCCGCCTCTGCGCCGCGAATGGCTTGTCTGAGTCGGTCCGCGTTCTGGAGCGAGGCGATCGCCGCGCTCAGATGCCCGGCAATGCCGTCGAGGATCCACGCGCGGCTCGAGCGGGCGGGTTCGTCGAAAACCACGTAACCAAGAGGCTCCTTGCCGAACGCGAGCGGGTAGACGAACAGGTTGCGGGTCAAGTCTCCGAGCATCACCTCGTCCGGGAGCAGGTCCGCCACAGGGAAACGGACCGGCGGGACACTCCCGGGAAACCCTGCGGGCGGGACACTCCCGGGCAGCATCTGCCACAGTTCCTCGGTGCGGTGCAGCGGCGTGGTCTGTTCGAAGTCACCTGGAGCGTAGCTCACGATCGCCTTGGCGAAGTGCTGCAGATGACGTGACTCGGCATCGAAAAGGCAGACGCAACAGAACCCCACGCCGAGCCCCGGCAGCGTCGACTCCAGAATCGGTCGAAATGCCCCGACGGAACGCGCGCAGACCAGAGAGCTTCCAAGGATACGCAATGCGGTCGCTTGCTGCGCGGTCAGCAGGCGCTCGAGCCCCTCCACCCTCCGAGCGACGGCGTTGACGCTTCCAATGACACGACTGGCTCCATACTCGGGACTCGACCACCCCTTCGCAGCGCGCCGTCGCCCAGTCACCTTATCGCAAAGCGGGGCGAGGATATCGAGCCAGCGCGTCGGTTCGAGACCATGTTGAGCCATCTCCAGCACAGCCGTCTCGAACCGCTCGAGGAGAGGCCACTCGTCGTCTGGAAACTCGCACAGGATCATATCGATAGCCGCATCAATGACGGGGATCCCAAGGTCGTCTCGCACGAACCGACCGAGCAGAGTCCGCGAGGCCTCGCGCGCGGATTCGAGCGCGGCCTCGGGAGCCTCAGAAACGTGGGGGGCGGCGCGACGCGCACGCGGGTGGCCCGCACAGCCGCAGGACCGTCGAATCATGAGCGGAGTCGGGACGAGGTTCTCTTCCGCGACGCGTCCTCGAGCCAGGAGCTCCAAGATCAGCTCACCGGCGCGGGCACCAATGGCTTCGACGGGCTGCGCCACCGTCGTCAGGGCGGGAGAGGCAATGCGTGCCACATCCTCGTCGTCGAAGCCGGCGATGGCGAGATCCCGCGGTACGACGATCCCGCGTCTGTTGAGCTCGCGGAGTGCCCCCAGCGCCATGTGGTCATTGGCGGCCACGATCGCGTCGACGTCGGCTACTGGCACATGGCGTTCATCGAGCAGACAGTGGATGGCGCGCTCCCCCGACGACTCGAGGAAGTCCCCAGGTAAGATGCAGTCTTCCCGCACGGCCAGGTCATTCTCAGCGAGGACGCGCCGGAAACAGCTCTCGCGTACCTCACTGTGCGGGTTTCCGACGGATCCCTGTATGAACGCCAAGCGCTCGAAACCGTGCACGCTGACCAGATGCTCCATCAGCAAGGTGATCCCCAGCTCATTGTCGGCATCCACCCAGGGAAATCCAGCGAGCTTTCCAATGGAGACCAGCGGCAGGCCCCGTTGCTCGCAGTAGGCTCGGACAGGCTCCGAGCCTACGTCCGTCGCGAGGATGCTGGAAACGACGACCAAGCCATCGAGCCGATGCGGCGTCGCCAAATCGTAGAGAAACGAGCTGGGATTGCGACCGGGACGTGAATCGCTCGTCAGATATCCACCGGAGAAACCAATGACCCTGAAACCGTGGTGGCGAGCGGCAGTGCGCAATCCCGAGTAGAGGCGAGTCTGATAGCGGGACAAAAGGTCGTCGACGAGGAAACCGATCGTGGGTTGTTGGCTGCTCATAGACGCCCAGTCGTGTACTGACATCCCAGGGCCGATGCTGCTCGCTCACCTGCCCTGTGCTCAGTCTGGAGGTGCCGGGCTCGAGCACGGACCAGCATCACCATGACCAAAGCATCGCAGTATACCGCACGCCACACCGAGCGTGAGCCTCGAGGACTCGACGGAGACCCCTCCTCACCTACCTCGGACCCCACGCGAGCGCCCGGACTTCGGTGCGGAGAGGACCATGGGGCCTGGATTCGTCCTGACTCGTCGTGCGCGGAGTGCAGACGAGGTGCGAGAACCGCCCCATTGAACGGCTCAAGTGAGAAGGTGTGGACAGGAGAAGAGGCGCCGGGACGCGCTCAGCATGTCCACGGCGCGGCGCTCTCGGCGTCGACACCGTAGCGGACGATGGCTTCGAGGACCAGCCCGCGATCGACGACGCCGTCCTGAGCAAGAGCGTCCAGAGCCGCTATCACGATGTGGTACCGGTCCACTTCGAAAAAGTTCCGGAGCGCCCTACGGGTGTCGCTCCGTCCGAACCCATCGGTACCCAGCGCAACGAATCGCCCCCTGACGTAGGACGAAATGAGCTGCGGGTACGCCCGAACGTAGTCGCTCGCAGCAATGATCGGCAGGTCGCCGTCAAGAGTACGCTCCACATAGCTTGCCTCGCGCGGGCACTGCGGGTGCAGTCGACTCCACCGCTCGACCTGCCGTGCCTCGCGGGCCAGCTCGGCGAAGCTCGTCACACTGTAGACGTCGCTGCCGACGTGCCAGTCCTGGTCCAAGAGCTCTCCTGCAGCAATGACCTCTCGGAGAATGGCGCCGGAGCCCAGCAGACGAACTCGGCCCCGAGCACTGGGCTCCTCGTGTCGGAGAAGACGGTACATCCCGCGAACGATGCCATCCTCCGCCCCTTGGGGCAGCGTGATCTGCGGATAGCTCTCGTTCATCAGCGTAACGTAGTAGAACTCGTCCGCCTGGGCCTCGAGCATCCGACGCATGCCGTAATCCAAGATCACGGCGAGCTCGCAGGAAAACGTGGGATCGTACGATCGGCAGCTCGGATTCGTCGCCGCAAGAACGTGACTGTTCCCATCCTGATGTTGAAGCCCCTCCCCCCCGAGAGTCGTCCGACCCGAGGTCGCTCCCAGCAAGAACCCACGGGAGTGCTGGTCGGCGGCCGCCCAGATCAGATCGCCGACCCGTTGGAACCCAAACATCGAGTAGTAGATGTAGAAGGGCAGCATCGGCACCCCGTGCACCGCGTAGGAGGTGGCCGCCGCTATCCACGAGGAGATGGCACTCGCCTCGCTGATCCCTTCCTCGAGGATCTGTCCGTCCGTCGCCTCTCGATAGGCGATCGTCGAGCCGGCGTCCTCGGGTTCATAGAGCTGCCCCACCGGCGAATAGATGCCGACCTGCCGGAACAGGCTGGCCATACCGAAGGTACGCCCTTCGTCTGCGATGATCGGAACGATACGGGGTCCGAAGGTAGGCTCTTTCAGCAGGTTTCCGATCATGCGAACCGCGGCCACCGTGGTCGACATCTCCCTGCCGCGTGGCTCGAGGGCAAACGCTGCGTAGCCGCTCCGAGCCGGCACGTCGAGACGCGGCGCATCTCGACGTCCTGCCGGGACGAAGCCTCCCAGTGCGGCTCGCCGGGAACGCAGGTAGGCGAGCTCGGGGGCATCCTCTGCGGGCCGGTAGAAGCGTAGTTCGTCGATGTCTTGGTCCGAGAGGGCAAGCTGAAAGGTGTCGCGAAACCCCTGAAGGGCCGCAGCATCGAGCTTCTTTGCCTGATGCGCTTCCATGCGGCATTGCCCAGCTCTGCCCATCCCATATCCCTTCTTGGTCTTGGCCAGGATCACGGTGGGACCACCGCGGTGCGCACAGGCGGACGAGAAGGCCGCGTAGAGCTTGCGCAAGTCATGGCCACCGCGCTTGAGAGCTTCGATCTCGGCAGTCGACAGGTGCGAGACCAACGAACCAACCTCGGGATCCTCCTGGAAGAAGTTGGCAAGGTTGTACGCTCCGTCCTTGGCGCCCAGGGTCTGGTACTTCCCGTCCACGGTAGCAGCGAAACGCCGAAGGAGCGCGTGATGGGTGTCCCGCGCGAAGAGCGGATCCCAGTCCGAACCCCAAAGCACTTTGATCACGTTCCACCCGGCTCCGATGAAGCGAGCCTCGAGTTCCTGAATGATTTGGCCATTCCCACGCACCGGTCCGTCTAGTCGCTGCAAGTTGCAGTTGACGACGAAGATGAGATTCTCGAGCCCGTCGCGGGCCGCCAACGATAGGGCACTCGTCGACTCGGGCTCGTCCATTTCGCCATCGCCGAACAAGCCCCAGACCCGGCGCCCTGTGGTATCTGCCAGCCCCCGTTGCTGCAGATAGCGCATGAACCGAGCATGATGGATGGCACTCACCGGACCGAGCCCCATCGAACCCGTGGGGAACTGCCAGAACTCCGGCATGAGCCACGGGTGCGGGTAGGAAGAGAGCCCTACGCCCTTCACTTCCTGTCGGTAGTTGGCAAGCTGCTTCTCCGTGATGCGCCCCTCGAGGAAGGCGCGCGCATAGACTCCTGGCGCAGAATGGGGCTGGAAGAAGACCAGGTCGGCGCCGCCAGGGCAGTCGTTACCCTTGAAGAAATGGTTGAAGCCCACCTCGAAGATCTCCGCTGCCGATGCGAAGGTCGCGATGTGGCCGCCGAGCTCCGTGGAGGCGCGGTTGGCTCGTCCGACCATGGCGAGCGCATTCCAACGAATGATCGCGGTGATACGCTCCTCCAGCGCGAGGTCCCCAGGATACTCGCCCTGCATCTCTACCGGGATCGTGTTTCGGTATGCCGAGTAAGGCGGCACATGCGGGATGAGCCCGAGCTGCTGCGCCCGTTCCTCCAACCGATTGAGCAGGAATACCGCCCGATCCTGCCCTTGGTGCTCCACCACCGCAACGAGAGACTCGACCCACTCCTCGGTTTCGAGCGGGTCGTCGTCGGGTGGACCGTCAAGGCTATTCGCAAGAAAGGGGGCGTCGAGCGGTTTCGTCATGGCGGCTCCGACAGGCAGATGTCGTTCGATCTCAGTGTAGCGGGAGCGGGCCCACACGACATGGCGTTCTGAGCACCGATGACCCTGTGATTCGGCATATTCTGCCGTGCTTACGACAGGCTACCGCATATACTGCTTCTGCATCCCTGGACGGCTTCAAAGTCCGGACCAGAACGTGAGGAGCGCGCAGGCGTAGGATGTTTCTGCTCCCGGTGCCACACGTGGAGGAACGCGGGCGGTGCCCCCGAGCACAGCCTGATGAGCCCCGATTCCCTTCCCTCACAGCATGTCGTGCCGTAGGATCAGGGGGACTCTGAGCATGAACACGCCCCAATCAAGCCTCGACGAAATCGACCTTCGCATTCTCGACGAGCTCCAGAGAGACGGCAGGCTCACCAACGTGGAGCTCGCCTCGCGCGTTCACCTTTCACCATCCCCGTGCCTGACGCGCGTCCGGGCACTCGAACGGATGGCGCTCATCAGCCGCTACGTCGCGCTGCTCGACCCCCTCCAGCTGGGCCTCGGTGTCAGCGTGTTCATCCAGATCCAGCTCGACAAACAGGTTCGCCGCGCACTGGACCAGTTCGAGGCCGCGATGACCAAACACCCTGCAGTCATGGAATGCTACCTGATGACCGGAGACTCGGACTACTTGATCCGGGTGGTGGTGCCCGACGTGCAAGCCCTCGAACGATTCATCGTGGACGAACTTTCCAAGATCCCCGCGGTTGCGCACATCCGCTCCAGCTTCGCGCTGAAACAAGTGAAGTACCAGACGGCTCTGCCGCTGGCGAGTGCCTCTTCGGCCAAGCGCTGAGTCGGCAGTCGTGAATCTCGGAGTCTCGCGCCGGCTCCCACGCGAACCCCACCCCAACTCGGATCCCCACCCCAACTCGGATCCCCACCCTAACTCGGATCCCCACCCCAACTCGGATCCCTGCCCGAACCCTGGGTCCTACCCCTACCGCGACGCCAACCGCGATCCCGGTCCCCAAACCCTCGGAGAACTGAACCCACCGATTTCGCTTGGGGGACGGCGAAGGGCTCCGTCCCTCGCCCCGCGTGCGGCTCGCGGCGCAGCCACCCGCAGCCGCCAAGCGGTGCGCTGGACAGGAGATGGTGAAGGCAGGATAGTATCCACTGCATGTACTCCCTGCGGGCCTTTCAGACGGACAACACGCCGGTACCGTGTGAGAGGTGGCAGTTTACGCAGCTTCCGATCCGAATCGGTCGGAACACGGTCAATGAGTTCTCGCCCCAGCATCCGGCAGTCTCGGGAGTCCATGCCACCATCGAGGAGCTCGACGGCAAGCTCTGCATCCGCGACTTGGGGAGCAGAAACGGCGTTTGGATACCAAGTGGTACGGGAGGGCCGCCTATCCGAGTTGCTTCGGGCGGCATCGCCGACCTCGGGCCGGTGGGCTATCGCTTCTATCTGAGCGAGTGCGTCTGGGTCCAGTTGGAGTTCGTGCAGCAAGAGGTCGCAGCGCCAAATCCGCAGGCCGTCGTACTCGGCCCGAATGGGTACCCGTTGGCGCCGTGGGAGCTCTCCGCCCAGCCGGCGCCTCTTCCGATCACGGGCCCTCCCCCCGCCGGAGCGAGCCCCCGCGTGCAGGACTCCCCGGTGCACGACGGCCCACCCCAGTCGCAGTTCTTCGACATGCAGCTCGACTCCCTGGCGCTTCAGGGGCTCCGTGAGCTCGCTCGCTCACTGATCCCTGGGCACCGGGTCGAGACTACCGGCGACGTGGCCCGGTTGATCACGAAGCTGCACGACACGCTCGACGTCTTCTGTCGTTCGTTCGTTCCCCTCCGCCAAGGATACGAGCAGTTCGTGTCCTCGCTGGGTCTGGCCCGTCAACAGAGCCTCTTGCTGTCACAGGCGGCGACCAAGATCCGGACGGCGAGCTCTCCGGAGGCCGTTGCGGCCGCCCTGCTCGATCCTCACGATCACACTTCTGATGCTCCCCAAGCCATCGAGGCGATTCTCGCTGACCTCGTGCGACATCAGTTGGCCTTGCTCGACGGGGTCATGCAGGGGGTCCGTGCGCTGCTGAGCGAGCTGTCACCGCAAAACATCGAACGCGCGCTGGGACAGGGAGCAAGTTCGGAACTCTTCGGCAACAAGTACCGCGCTCGCTGGACCGAGTACTGCGAACGCTACCGGCGCTTGTCGGAGGAGCATGCGGCTTTCGCCGTGCTCTTCGGCCAGGACTTCGCCGAGGTGTATCGGGAGCACTGGCACCGCGAAGGTGCCAAGGGCCAGGGGGGACGCGGCGGCTCGGTCCTGGAGTAGTCGCCCACTTTCTCGCGAAATGCGTGACCGGCGGCCGGATTCTTGATGTGGCGCGGCAAACGCACCTCACCCATCGCAGAATCGACGGCACGCCCGACACTCAAGAGGCTGGTGGGTCCAACGCCGAGGGGTCGCCCCGCGTCGCAACGAGCCTCTGGGGACGCTTGGCACTGGCGCGCTGCCGCAGGGCCTCATAGACGACTATGGTCATCATCAGCATCATCAGATTGTAATAGAGGTCCTCGAAGGGGATCGTTCCGATCCGCGGACCCATAATCTGAGCCGAGGAATACCACACGACCTGTCCGTCGATGAGCGCGCCGGTCAGCACCCCATTCATCAGGGCAAAGGGAATCAGAGAAATCAGGTAGGTCAGGAGGAACCTGGCAAGGTAGTCGCGACGGGTGGTCCAGAGCACCCCCAGAACCATGGCCGAAGCAGCACCAACCTTGAGGCTCGTGTAGAGACGATCGTGGTGACCGAGCGCGATAATCAAGCCGAACGCAGCTACGACGTACAGTGCCGGGCGGTGCCAGCGCTCCAGGGGATTCGTGGGCACGTAGTATCGCAGACACTCGTATATGAACACGCAAGCATAGCTCACGACGGGGAAGAATAGCCACTCCTCCACCGGAAGGTTCCCGATGAACGCCCCAGTGATGTACCGTTCGTCGAAGCCCCACACTCGGGCCGCCACGAACGCCATGTCCCACGGCACGAAGAGAGCCATCATGGCGCCCATCGCGGGAAACAGGTACCTGTAGTTCCTGAAGAAGGCGACTCGGCGATCGAAGCTGAGCGCGAGAGGTCCAGCCAATGCTCCCAGATCGAGAGCTAGATACAGCCACCGCATGAGCTACTCCCTCCCTGCCCCCGTCGGGTTTCCTTTGGGCTTCCGTTCTCCCCTTTGCGCATCGGCGCTTGCATGTCCAAGTGCCTGGAATCGACCGTATCTGGGAGCTCAGCCCGTGGCCTCTCGGGCCTCTCCGACCAGCGGCCGCTGCCCGTCGACAGAGAAATACACGACACGAAGCGTCGCTACGATGTCGGCATCATCGTGACTCGGACGGTTTCGCCGACGCAGTTGTTCGATGAGCCCGGGGTCGCTCGACTCCCCGACCTTGGTAAGGGTCAGCCGAACCCCCTCGCGCCTTGGACCGTCCTGCTGAAAGAGGTAGGCCGCGTGAGGATTCTGGTCGATGTTCTTCCGACTGAGTCGATCGGCCATGATGAAGGCAAGCGTGCCGTCTTCCATGACGTGAGGCCTGGCGTACAGCGCTGCGTTGACCCGTCCTTCATGGTCGGCCGTTGCCAGCACCCCAGTTCCTTGGACGTTCTCGAAGTAGTCATGGATGTTCACTGGCGTTCTCCTTCTTACTCATTCGGCGTCGTTGCGTCTCGGCGAACCTCGCCCGCTTTTCCGACTGCTGGTGTTAGTTACTGGAGCCCCCAACCCACTTCGTCAATGGGTGCGGATCCGCTACTGCTGCTCCGAGTTGCTCCCGGGTCCGGGTTCGCTCTTCCGGCGCGCGAGGGCGTGGAGGTCCGGCGAGAGCGTCCTCACCCAGTGGGCAGCAGCAGACGCGCAGAGCTGCACCTTCACCCCTGGAGGCACCCGTACCCGTCCTTCGAGAGCGTCCGCGCCATAACGATTCCGCAGCCTGTGCCCGATGCCCTGATAGAGTTCCGCGGCGACCGCAATGGCAAGCCGAGCTCGAACGGGCAGGAAATGGAAGCCTTCCCGACCTCGCGCGTAGTACTCGTCGGCGAGGTCGAGCAGCTCCGAAACCACGACCGCAACCCCGCTCCGCAAGGAGGATCCGCCACCGGCGCGACCAGCCACCAGAAGCTCCGGGTCGACCCCAATCCTCGCAAGACGCCCGCGAGGCAAGTAGACCCGCCCCCGCTCGGCGTCCTCGAGAACATCGCGACAAATGTTCGTCAGCTGCATGGCGATCCCAAGAGCCGAAGCGTATTCCCCCGCGCACTTCTCCTGGACCCCGAGGATACCCGCCATCATCAACCCTACGGTGCCGGCCACACGGTAGCAGTAGGTAAGGAGCTCCTCGTCGGATTCGATGCGAACGAGCCCGAGATCGCTTCGGGCTCCCCGCAGCAGGTCGCACGCCGGCTCGAGACCGAACCCCCGCCGCGCTGCGAGCCCGCGATACGCCGCGACGAGCGGGGATGGCGCCGCGTCCCCCCGCAACATCGCCTCGATCTCATCGAGCGCCCGGGCTCCTTGCTCGGCGTTGGACGACTCGTCCGCGGCGTCGTCCACGATGCGACAGAACGCGTAGGCAATGGCCGAGTCGGCTCGCTCAGCCGGGCCCAGGAAGACCTGCGCCCAACGGAAGCTGCGCGCATGCCTCACCAGCACGCCCTGTGCCTCCCCAAAAACGTCGGAGGCGCCGGGGCCACCCGCTGGCGACACCACTAGGCTCCCCCAAGGCTCGACGCCACGCCGCCCTCGACGTTGGTCCGGGGTTGCCGTCGCGGCTCCGGGACGATCCGCTCCAATACCTTCGCCGAACAGAGCACGCCGGGCATGCCCGCGCCGGGATGGGTGCTAGCTCCGACGAAGTACAGCCCTCGGATATCCGGAGATGCGTTGTGGTAGCGGAAGTAGGCGGACTGGGTGAGCAGGGGCGCAAGGCCGAAGGCGGCTCCCGCATGGGACCGAAGGTCATGCTCGAAGTAGCGAGGATCCACCGAAAACCTTGTGACGAGCGACTCGCGCAGCCCGGGAAGCTCCCGCTCCTCGAGCACTTGGATGATTCTGTCGAAGTAGGTTTCCGCGGTCTGACTCCAGTCGATTCCGCTCGTCTGATTCGGAACCGGCGAAAGCACGTAAAACGCATCCCGACCCGGCGGGGCCATGTTGGGGTCCGTTCGGCTGGGCGCGTGCAGGTACAGGGAGAAGTCCCTGGCCAGAACGCGGCGATCGAAAATGTCACCCAGAAGCTCGCCGTACCGAGGCCCGAGAACGATGGTGTGGTGCTTCGTCTCGGGGTACTGCCGATTCGTTCCGAAGTAGCCAACGAATAGGCTCATCGAGTGGCGCTGCTTGAGCAGTCGAGCGGGTTCGTATCGACGGAGGCTCTTGGGATCGATCATTCGTCCGTAAACGATGGTGGGGTCAGCGTTGCTCACCACGATGTCTGCGGGAAGGCGCTCGCCGGACTCGAGCGATACCCCGCACACCTTGCCCCCCTCCACCTCGATGCGCGCCACCGCAGCCCCGAGCCTCACCGGCACGTCGTTCTCGGCGAGCAGCTTCACCAGGGCACGGACGATGGCGCCGGTTCCGCCCATCGCGTAGTGCACGCCCCACTTCCGCTCGAGCCAGTGGATCAATAGATAGATCCCCGGCACCTTCATGGGATTTCCCCCCACGAGAAGCGACTCGAATGTGAAGACCTGACGCAGACGCTCGTCCTTGATATACCGTGAGACGAGATCATACACGCTGCGATGGCCGGAAAGCGCCACCAGATCCGGCAGAATCCGCATCATGTCCCGCAAGTGACCGAAGGGCTGATCAGCTAGCTGGGTATATCCCACATCGAAGATCCGGCGGGCGTGGTCCGCAAGCCGCCGATAGCCCTCGACGTCCCCGGGGCTTATCGCCCGAATCTGCGCCAAGAGAGCGTCTTCCTCCCCCACGTAGTCGAAGTGACCGCCGTCCGCGAAGGTCACCCGATAGAAAGGGCTCACCGGGACGAAGCGAACGTAGTCTGCCCGGCTCTTGCCCAGGCGTTCAAACAGCTCATCGAAGAGATAGGGGGCGGTAACGACCGTCGGACCAGCGTCGAACGTGAACCCGTCTCGCTCGAACACTCGGGCACGCCCCCCAGCCTGATCGAGCGCTTCCAGCACTTGCACTTCGTAGCCAAGAGCCCTCAGCCTGACAGCGGCGGCCAAGCCCCCGAATCCCGACCCTGTGACGATGGCACGCGGCATCATGATTTTGCTCCATTACTATTCTGCAACCGATGGCGAATCGGGCGAAGAAAGTGGTCGAGCAACCGCTCAGCCACCAAGCGGATCCTCGGCTCGTCCCGCAGCGCCCCCTCGCCCAAAACAATCGCTTCCAAGGCACTGATGCGTGCGAGTGTCGCGTCCAGCGCTCCACTCGACACAAATAGCTCTCTGGCTCGTTCCACGTGAACCGGCGTGGTCTCCTCCCGAGGAGTACGCAGGATCGACAATAGCTCATCGCGAGTGCTGGGGTCTCGCTCCAGATGCTCCACGACGAGCGCGCTCACTTTGCCTTCGTAGATATCGCCACCCGTCGTCTCTCGTCCCTTGTCCCCAAAGAGATCGACGATGTCGTCCTGGAGTTGGAAGATGAGGCCAATCGTGCGGAAAGCGCAGCCCAGTGACTCGATGCTCGACTCTGCTGCCCCGGCCAGCACCGCCGCCCCCTGCACCGGAAGAGCGAGGAGAGCGCCAGTCTTCGCCATTGCGGTAGCGTCGCAACTTGCTCTGTCGAGGCGCTCGGCGGCAAGCAGCAGAAGCTCCTCTGCCTGCCCGCGCGCGACCTCCGTGGCAGCGCGCGCCAGGGTGGCACCCAGTCGAGACGCCTCCCCGAGCGAGCGTACGGCAACGAATGGCAGCATCAGCAGGAAATCGCCAACATTCAATGCCTGAGCTATCCCGTGAGTGGCCCAGAGGGTCGGCCGTCCACGCCGAGTCCGGTCACCGTCTTGGATGTCATCGTGAACGAGCGTAGCGTTGTGCAGCAGCTCAACCGCGGCCGCCCAAGGCAGAGCCGCATCACTGGGAATCCCGTACGCTCGGCACGCGTCCAGGGCAACCCGAGCTCGAACCCGTTTTCCACCAGCTCTCAGCTGCTCGAGCGCCAGGCTGCCGAGCACTGCCCCGCCCTCGTCTCTGGCCAGTCGCGCCATCAGGCTCTCCACGAACTGCAGCTCCGCTTCGGTCTCGCCTGGCTCTGGTTGGGTCGGGTACAGCTTGGATGCAAGGCCGTGAAACGTCATGGTATCATCCACCGATCAATCGATGCGGGTGCCCGGAACCCAACCTGACACGCCCTTTCGGAAGCGTCAGGGTATTGCATTGCGGGCTGTTACCATAGTGCTTCCGCACCGTGGCCTGAAGCGAGAGCCCGATGGGTTCGACTGAACGCGAGGCCGCACCACCGATCCGCCTTCCCATGCAGTCGGGAACCATCCGCGATGAATCGGCAAGATAGCTCGACCGCACCCCACTCGGAAAGCCGCTCCCCCCGGGCGCCCTTGCCAGCCGGGTCAGCGACGCCCTATGCGTAGCGTGTGGTGGAGTTTGCCGACTAACCATTGCAAACTATATACAGCATCTTCCGAATTAACGCAATTAGTTTGCACACACTTTGCCCACGGGTCAGTAAATGATTGAAATGTCGCAACTTAGCTCGGCGTTTCTGGATTCGGTCGTTGCCGCAGACGGTGGCTTCGTCTGGTGGTACGCGGATCTCCTCGACGAAGCCGGGAACGGCTTGGTGGTCATCTGGTCACTGGGGCTTCCGTTCCTGCCCAATACACGGCTTGGTGGCGCAGCGACTCAACGACCCAGCATCAGCTTCGCTTACTATCCGCGCGGGCTTCCTGGTTTCTACTTGCTCCAAGAGCACCCTCACCACACGGTAGGCACGTACTCGCCAGAGGGAAGCACGAGCATCGGCGCCTCACGCTTCGAAGTGACGACCGAGGGCATGACGACGCGCGTGAACATCGAACTGGACGAACCCTTGCCGAACACTTCGGAACGCCTGGTGGCGAGTATCCAACTCTCCGGGCACTCGCCAACGCTGGTCGATCCGTCGGAGGGAGCCTTCCATCTGTGGACACCGCGGCTCCTACATGCCGAGGCCCGGGCCGACTTCACCGTAGGCACGCGCCACGAAACCCTGTCGGGCGTAGGCTATTTCGATGGGAATGCGTCACTGCTCCCTTTGCATGATCAGGGCATCGAGAGCTGGCGTTGGGCTCGCTTCACGTTGGGCAAGCGAGCCTTCGTCGTGTATGACGTGGGGGGAACCCAGCCGGATGCACGCGTGCTCGAAGCCGACGGCGAAGGGGCGCTGCGCGCGCTGCGCGCGAAGCCTCGCTTCGGCGACCACCAACGGGGCCTGTATGGAATCACGAGCCCACGTCGCATCGAGCTCGATCTCGAACAGGAGCGTCTGATCTGTGTCGCATCCCGACAGGTTGACGAGGGTCCATTCTACCAGCGATTCGTGCTGGACGTCCGGAGCGAGCCTATCGAGGTTGCGAGCTCGGTCACGGCGCGATTGGCGGGAAACCCCGGCCACAGCTCGAGTGCACGTGGGGGAGGCTTCTACGAGGTAGTGGTTCCGGACCGAATCGATCGTCCTTGGCAGCGCCCCTTCATCCGAATGCGTACCCACCGAATCGGCGGTGAGAACTCTGCCTTGCTACCCTTCTTCACCGGCTGGGAAGACCGGCGCGTGTCCAGGGTACTCGCCGATTTCGCCGCCCGTCTCGAACGCCGCGTGCGAAGGCGGCGCCCCGCGGGGCCCGGGCCATGAGTCCCACGTGGCTGATCGCGGCTCTTCCCGCGTTGCCCCTTGCCATCACGCTCTGGAACCTCGTGAGCTGGAAGCGCCCGAGGCCCACGAGCCATACGAGCGGTTCATCGCCCAACGTTTCGGTGCTGATCCCAGCCCGCAACGAGGAACGCAACCTAGGTGCCCTGCTCGACACCGTTCTTGACGGCCAACCCGAGGTGCTCGAGGTCGTCGTGTGCGATGACGGATCGACGGATCGGACGGCGGAGATCGTTCACCAGCGGGCTCGGGCCCATCCCAAGTTGCGACTCATCGAAGGCAAGCCGCTTGCCCCGGGCTGGGTCGGCAAGCCTCATGCGTGTCATCAACTCGCCGCCGCGGCAAACGGCGATTGCCTGCTCTTCGTGGACTCAGACGTGCGCCTCGTCCCCGGCGCCGTCGGTGGGCTCCTGACCCTACACGAGCGCCGCGGAAGCGGCAGACACGCTGGTGTCGTGAGTGCCGTCCCGCGCCAGCTCACCGGCAGCTTCTTGGAACGCCTCATTCTGCCGCTCCTTCACCTGACCTACACGGCCTGGCTCCCCCTCGTTCTGGTGGAATCCACGCGTTCCACGCGGGCCGTGGCGGCGAACGGACAACTCCTCCTCGTCGACCGCGAGGCGTACGCGCGCACGGGCGGATTCGAGTCAGTGAAAGCCGAGCTCGTGGACGACGTTGCATTCTGCCGACGTGCGAAGGCGTGTGGGGTGCGGGTATGTTTCGCTGACGGCCACCATCTGGCAAGCTGTCGCATGTACCAGGGGGGCCAGCAAGTCTGGGCAGGGTTCTCCAAGAACGTCTACCCCGGTATTGGCGCTTCACCATGGACTCTGGCGTTCATCCTCGCCCTCTACCTGGGCTGCTTCGTGCTCCCGTACGGTGCACTGGCGGTGGGCCTCGCGGTCCTGCCATCACTCGTTCTCCCGTCAGCGGTCGGAGTGGCGGCCAACGTGGTTCTTCGCCTAGCCCTTGCCGTCCGTTATCGGCAGCCGGCAAGCGGCATCATCCTCCATCCACTATCCGTGCTCGCATTGTCACTGATCGCGCTCGCCTCGGCAGCCGCCGTGAGACGCGGTGAGGTGCAGTGGGCCGGCAGAACCTATTCGGGACGTGTCCCGCGCTCGCCGGTTCGTCAGAGGCGGACGGTGCGCGGGCGCAGTAGAGGGTTCCTGCGCATTGCTCGTCCCTACGTGCGTCACCGCCTGCAGCGACAGTTCGAGTCGGTGAGAGTCGCTGGGCTCGACGAAGTCCGAGCCAGGGCAGCCAAGACTCCAGTGATCCTGGCGGCGAACCACGTATCATGGTGGGATCCGCTCCTGCTCGTGGCGCTGGACGAGGCCCTGGGAGGCGAGGGCTACTGCCTCATGGACTCGAAGAACCTCCGCGATCTCCCCTTCTTCGAGTGGGTCGGGGCACTCCCCATCGACCGCGAACACCCACGCCAGGCCCACCGGGATCTCGTTCGCGCTGCAGAAATGCTCACCAGGCCTGGTCAGGTCCTCGCGATCTTTCCCCAAGGAGTCCAGCGGCCAGCTCACCTCGAGCTCCGACTCCAGCGTGGCATCGAGGTCTTGGCCGCTCGAGCCAAGGCCCCGGTGTTCCCCCTGGCGATTCGCTACGATTTTGGCGAGGGGCCCCGCCTGCGTGCCCACCTGTCCTTCGGCGCCCCCATCGATCCCGGCGAGCAACCACACGGCTCACTGAGTCACCTCGTCGAGGCTGGCATCAGAAACGGACTCGAGCGAATCGACGAGGTCGTGTCGGGGCGGCCTGACGCTGCGGCGGACTTAGGTTTCTCTCCTCTCTTTTCAGAGCGCGCGACGGGCCGCATACCTCTAGCGTCTCGCGCGCTCACTTTCTTCGCAGGAGGCCGCTCATGAGCATTTCGGCAAACCATGACGTGATAGTGATAGGAGCTGGGGTGGGCGGGTTAGCCGCAGCTACCTACTTGGGCGCTGCCGGGCTCAGTGTCGCGGTGCTGGAAGCAGGGCCTCGGATTGGTGGGAAAACAGGGGTCGCCGAGTGTGACGGAGTCGTCTTCGACACGGGCCCCAGCGTCCTCACGCTGCGGGAATCTTTCGACCGGGTGTTCGCTGCAGCCGGGCTCGATTTCGGCAGCGAGGTTCGGTTGCGCCGCCCGGAGCCCGCGTTCCGGTACCACTTCCCTTCCGGGGCTTGCCTGGAGGTGTCCCACGACCTTGAACGAACGCTGTCGTCGGTGGAAAACACCTTTGGCAGGCGGTCGCGCGACGAGTTCCATGCCTACCTGGAACACGCCGGACGGATCTGGGAGGCAGCAGCTCCGCACTTCGTCTGGAGCGAGGCACCCGACCTGGCTGGGCTGTTGTTCGGCGGCCTCTCGCGTCTCCGGGCCATCAGCAAGCTCGACGCGCTGAGGCCCATGCGGGCGGCCATTGAAAGCATGGTGAGCTCACCCGAGCTGCGCATGCTCCTCGAACGCTATGCGACCTACAACGGTTCGGACTTCCGCCGCGCGCCAGCTACCCTCGGCCTGATTGCTCATGTGGAGCTTGCTCTGGGTGGCTATGGAGTCGAAGGCGGCATGTACGAGCTGGTCTTGGCGTTGGGGCGCGCAGCAGAGCACGTTCACGTCGAGATCATGACCAACGAGCCAGCGTTGGAGGTCCTGGTGGAAGACGGCCGCATTGGCGGCGTACGCACTCGCGGCGGACGGCTTCGCGCCCAGCATGTCGTGGTGAACGCCGATGTCGGGCACCTCGTCGAATCACTCCTTCCCCCGCGCCACGCAAAGCCCTTGGAGCGCACAGGAGAGCCCTCGATGTCAGGGTACAACGCCGTATACAAGGCGCTGCGGCGGTCGGGCGCCGAGGCTCGAGTCGGGCATGAGGTGTGGTTCCCCCAAGATTACTCGGCGGAGTTCAGCGACATTTTCGACCGGCAACGAACGCCCCGCGATCCCACCCTGTACCTCTGTGCACAAGAGGCCTGCCACGGAAGGTCTGGGTGGGCCCAGCACGAGCCGCTCTTCGTCATGGCGAACGCACCCGCCGTTCTGCCTGGGGCCACGGATACCGCAGCCGAAGAACTAGGGCGACGAGTCGATGACCAGCTGAGGGCGGCTGCGCTGATCGCTCCCGGAGACGAGGCCGTGTTCCGGCGGTCGCCCGCCGACCTCGCCGCGCAGTTCCCCGGAAGCCATGGATCCATCTATGGGGCTGCGTCCAATAGCGCGATGGCTGCCTTCAAGCGCCCTCCCAATGCCGTGGAGGGGCTCCCCGGCCTCTATCTGGCTTCGGGGAGTGCGCATCCCGGCGGCGGATTGCCCATGGTCGCCCAGTCCGGGAGTAGGGCAGCCGAGGCGGTCCTGGCCCGAATCGGTCCAGACGCTCAGCGCAGGGCTCGCTCCACAGACGGTGCACGACCCGCCCCCTCAGCCCGCTCCGGAGGACACTGACATGACCTTGCTTCGAACGCGCACTAGGCCACGCCTCCTGCCTCATGTTGCATCGACGGTGCTGGGCGCGCTCTCGCTCGCCTCGTCGAGCAGCCTCGCCGAGCCCAGCCCACCCCCTTCCGATTTCTCGGGAACCTACGTCCTGATGCAGCAGACCGTGACGGTCTCCGAGCTCCCCGTCGTCGCCGACGTGGTGGCGACGACGCGCGCCGTCAGCATCCAAACCCTGCAGCAATCCGGGGATCGACTCCGCGGTACCGGCAGGCTGTGTTGGCTGGATATCGTCAGCTCCTCGAGCCTGGTGAGCACCGAGATCCCCGCTGCCTTCCGGCGTTCTCTCCCGCCCGTAGTGACCGACGCTCGCATCGCCCGGCAGGGGGACGTGACGACCTTCGTACAAGCTCCGCAGACGAGCGTGGTGGGAGCCCGTCTCGCAGACCCCGTCCGCGAACCACTCCCTGGGACAGCCGGCGACAAGCGCGTCTATGACCAGGACGGTGACGGCAAGCCGGGCATGACGGTGCGGGTGAGTGGCATCGTGACCGGAGACATCTACGTCGTTCAGCGTGCGACGAGCAGCTTGCGCGGGAACCTGCGCGGCGGGGCGTTCGTCGGCGGCATCGACTTTCGTCAAGAACAGCGGATTCTGGGCGCAACGAGCAGCGTTTTGGAGAAAGGTCCCGAAGCAAAGCCTGATCCGAGTCGGAGCAGGTTTCGGATGTCTCCGGTGAAGCCGGGGATCTCTTGCGACGAGGCCCGTCGACTTGCCGCAGGCTGGCGCTAGAGTCCGTCTCGCTCGGTGGGTGTGGCCGCCGAGTCGTTCGGGGTCGCTCAGTGGCTGCCCTTCGTGCCCTGGTCTTCGCCCGTGTGTAGGGCTAGCTTGCTCCTTCTATCGTGCCATCGCCGCAGCGCGGAAAGCAGGCGACTAGCAGAGAAGTAGACGATGACGGCCCCCACTGCGCCCACGAGCGTCGTGCCCACCAGCATCGTCACGAAGAAATGCGGCCCCAACTCGATGAACCCTTGAATGCTGTGGACCGTGGCGAAATTCGGCAGCGTATCTTCACCCCCGATGACGAGGTGCCCAACGAAGTAGCACAGACTGTAGAGCGGAATCGTGGTGGCAGGATTGCTGATCGCCGTCATGGCGGCAGCCACGACCTTGTTGCCGCGCGCCAGGTGGCTCACCAGCACGGCAAGGGCGATCTGCAGCCCCCAGAAGAAGCTGACGCCGAAGAAGAACCCGACCGCAAGACCACGCGCGAGTGCCTCGGGGGTATCTCTCACTTTCAGCAGGTTCTTGACCCAAGTGCGCATGCGTGGCTCCAAGTGAACGATCGGTGAGTCGAACCTCGGAAGCTCACCTCCAGCTCCGACCTTACCATCCTCGGCAGAACCCCGAAACTCCCGCTGACTTCTCGTGGGCCGCGAGACGCGCCTCGGGCTGGAAACACACGCCCGGGACGTGGCGCCCCCGGGTGCACGGTTCCCATGGCTGTCGCTCCATGGCTGGACAATCGCCCAGGGGGGTCGGCACCCCGGCCGCTCAAATACCTGTCTCGAATGCCAGAGCGAGGGACGTCGCCACTCGTGGACTTCCTGGTGGGTGACGGTTAGCCTCTGGCGGCGGATGGTGCACACGATGGAGACAGACAAGCAGCTGCCCCCCTATCAGGTTGGCGCAGAAGCAGTCCTGGCGGGCCTTGGAACCTCTATTGCCCAGGGACTGAGCCAGGAAGAGGCGAAGAAGCGACTCGCCAGCGCGGGACCCAACGAGCTCATCGAGCGAGGGGGTCGCACGCTGTGGCAGATCCTATGGGAGCAGGTCTCATCAGCGATGATCGTGGTGCTGGTGGTTGCCGGCATCCTCGCATTCTTCTTCAAAGGGGAAGGCTCGGGCGTCCCAGCGGACAGTATTGCGATCTTCGCCATCGTCGTCCTGTTCGTGGTCCTCGGTGTCTTCCAGGAGTATCGCGCTCAGCGAGCCATCGCGGCGCTCAAACAAATGTCGGCGCCCACGGTGCGCGTGCGGCGCGGGGGAAGCTTGGTCGAGCTTTCCAGCCGGGAGCTGGTGCCGGGAGACCTCGTTCAGCTCGAGACTGGGGCAGTGGTGCCGGCGGACTGCAGGATCGTCGAGAGTGTGAACCTGCGCGTGCAGGAGGCGGCCCTCACCGGCGAATCGGAAGCCATCGAGAAGACCGCCGCTGCGCTCCCTGGGCCGGAGCTTCCGCTCGGGGATCGGCGCAACATGGGCTATCTTGGAACCTTCGTGAGCTACGGCCGTGGCACGGCCATCGTGGTGGCCACCGGGATGCAGACCGAGCTCGGCAAGATAGCGAACCTGCTGCAGGGCGTACGTCACGAACCCACGCCGCTCACCCGGAAGCTCGACGCTCTTGGCAGGACCCTCGCACTCATCGCGGTGGTGGTCTCCGTTCTGGTGGGGCTAACGGGATTCGCAGAGGGTAAGGACTTCGGCGACGTGCTGCTCCTCGGCATCTCCATTGCCGTTGCCATCGTTCCCGAGGGTCTGCCCGCAGTGCTCACCTTCACCCTGGCACTCGGCGCCCAGCGGATGCTGCGCAAGAACGCTCTCATCCGCAAGCTTCCGGCGGTTGAGACGCTGGGCTCGGTCACTGTCATCTGTTCGGACAAGACCGGAACGCTCACCCAAAACCGAATGACGGTGACCGCGCTCTGGACGCTGGACGGCGAGACAACGTTGGACCCCGAGTCGACGGAACCGTGGATCCTTCGGGACGGTGCGACGTCGTCGCTCTTGCTCACTGGAGGCGCGCTGTGCAGCGACGCCACCCTGGATTCCAGCGGGCGCTCTGGCGTGGGAGATCCGACCGAAGTGGCCCTGGTCGTGGCCGCACGGCGCTCGGGTCTGGCCAAAACCGAGGTGGACGTGGCCCATCCTCGCGTCCACGAGTACGCCTTCGATTCGGACAGGAAGCTCATGACCACGGTGCACCGGGTGGTCGATCCAAACTCACCCCTCCGTCGAGCGGTCGACAGTGAGCTGACTGCCGTGACCAAGGGGGCGGCCGATCAGCTGTTGGAGCGCTGCTCCTATGCCCTGGTCGACGGCGCGGTGGTGGCGCTCGACGGCGAACTCCGAGCACGGATCGAGCACGCGGGAGCCGGGCTGGGCAGTCAGGGAATTCGGGTACTGGGACTCGCTGTGCGTGGTCTGAGCGAGGTCCCCGACTCGCTAGATCCGGGTCCCGTCGAACGGCAGTTGGTGTTCGTCGGGTTGGTGGGCATGATCGATCCGCCCCGCCCCGAGGCACGCGAGGCCGTTGCCCGGTGCAAGACCGCTGGAATTCGCACCATCATGATCACGGGAGATCATCCGGCCACTGCCCGCACCATCGCCGTGGAGCTGGGGATCGCCGATCCGGGAGCGCGAGTGATTTCGGGGCTCGATCTCGACCGAATGAGCCCGGACGAGCTGGACTCTGCGCTGCGGGATACCAACGTCTTCGCGCGCGTTTCTCCCGAGCACAAGCTGGTCCTGGTCACCGCCCTGCAGCGAGCCGGCGAGATCGTCGCAATGACTGGGGACGGTGTGAACGACGCCCCAGCATTGAGGAAGGCCGACATCGGCGTCGCCATGGGTATCACGGGCACTGACGTCGCGAAGGAAGCCGCCGACATGGTGTTGGTCGACGACAACTTCGCCACGATCGTGGCCGCGGTGCAGGAAGGGCGGGTGGTGTTCGACAATCTCCGCCGATTCATCATGTTCTCGGTGACGGGCAACCTCGCCAAAGTGATCGTGGTTGCTGTGCCGCCCCTGCTGGGCATGGCGGCGATGCTCAAGCCGATTCAGATCCTGTTCTCGAACCTGCTCACCGACGGGCTGCTGGGTCTCGGCATGGGGGTCGAAGCAGCGGAACGGGACACCATGCGGCGTCCGCCCTATCGCCCCGACGAAGGTGTTTTTGGGCGCGGCGCGGCAACCCACGTGAGCGTGCTTGGACCGCTGATTGGTCTCATCATGCTGGCAGTCGGTGGTTGGCAATGGTGGGCACGCGGTATAAGCGCACTCGAGGGAGAAGCTCGACACCAAGCCTTGCTGGAATGGGGCACCCTGATGTTCACCACCATGGCACTGATGCAGCTGTCGCGAGCCCTCGCTTCGCGGTCATTCCGCGACCCGTTCTGGCGGTCCCCGCTCAGGAATAATCCAGTCCTGGTGGCGATGATGCTGGCGGTGATCGCCCTGCAGGCAGCGGCAGTGTACATGCCGGCATTCGGGACATTCTTTGCCACGCTGCCCCTTACGGCACCTGATCTCGCGCTCGGTCTGGTCGTCGCGGCATTCGTGCTGGTGCTCATGGAGGTAGAGAAGCGGCTCCAGACCCGCGGATCCGAGAGACCGACTTCTAGCGATTAGGCAGGGATTCGTGCCGGCAGCGATCCGGACGGAGGCCTTGAGAACGCCAACTCTGGTCGAGGATCAGGCGTCCGACTCGCCATCACAACAAGAGAAACTCGCCGCGAGCCTATCCAGCATCTCTTGCTCGACCTTGGAGACACTGCCGAGCCCCAGCAGACCGCCCGAAGAGCGGGCCGTTGCATCCGCAGCGTGAAGCAGCTCTTGACGGAGCAGCGCTCGCTCGGCCTCGTCCAAGCGCTCACAGAGACCGGCCAAATATGCACGCCAGGCGTCCAAGAGGCTGGAGGGGGGACGGTGGGTCAACCAACGCCTGAGCAACTCGTGCTCCATGCTGCCAGGCCGAATCCCCTTGGCGTTCGCGTGGGAGAGCACAGCGTCTCGCTCGGAACTATCGACTTCACCATCTGCCCAGGCCACCTCGATGAGCGGCACAGTGGCTAGCGCCGCCGCAGTCTCGGGCCTGACATCGAGCTCCACCAGCCGCGAGAGGATCGCATCGTTCGTGATCCCGGATACTGCGGCCAGAGCCTCTTT
>CAYRKE010000047.1:12648-43708 GCA_964424695.1 uncultured Polyangiaceae bacterium | reverse complement strand
CGGACCGGAACATACACCAGTATTTGAGGACCGGAAGCTCCAGGTTCCGCGTGGCCAGGATCGCCGGGCGTCGTCCCAGTCGACGTCTCGCAGTAGTGCCAGGCTGTCAGGGCGTGGCGCCACCGCCCCGCGCGCGGAGGCTTTCCTGCACTGGCGCATAAGACCGACGGTGGATAGCGCAGGGGCCGAGCTCGAGGAGCGCGGCGCGGTGCTCGGGGACGGGATAACCCATGTGTTTGGCGAATCCGTAGCCCGGGTACTCAGCGTCGTAGGCCACCATGAGGCGATCTCGGGCCGTCTTGGCCAGGATTGACGCGGCAGCGATGGAGAGGCTTCGGCGGTCTCCCTTGATGATGGCCGTGAAGGGGATCCCGGTACGCTCGAGTTTGCGCGCGTCGACGAGCAAGTGACCGGGGCGAAGCCCGAGGCTCGACACTGCGCGCTCCATGGCGGCGATCGCTGCCCAGTACGGATTGAGCGCGTCGATTTCGGCGGGCTCGACGAACGCAACGGCGTAGGCCAACGCTTCCGCCTTGATGACCGCCTCGAGCTCCGAGCGTGCCTTGGGGCTGAGTTTCTTGGAGTCATCGATACCAGGGTAACGCCAATCGGGTTTCAGGACGACGGCGCCCGCGGCAATGGGACCCGCGAGGGGCCCCACCCCGGCTTCGTCGACCCCCGCAACGTACTCGACGCCAGTCTCCCAGAGACGGCGCTCGTAGACCAGCATGTCAGCGAGTCGCTGGCTCTCGACCTTGGAGTTGATCTGACGCTTCTTGAGCTGGGCGAGGAGCTTGCGTACGCTGTCTCGCTCATCGCGTTCGAGCTCCCGCTCGACCTCCCGCGACATGGGCTCCGCACGAGTCAGGTACTGCTCGCGCAGCTCGGCCAGGCTTCGCCTCTTCATCGACCGCTAGTTCCAGCTGCGGCGCGGGCAGCTCGCACGAAGGCAGCAACCTTGGCAGGGTCCTTGCGCCGCTTGTCGCCATCGATTTCGACGCCGCTCGCCGTGTCGACCCCGAATGGGCAGACTGCTGCCACCGCCTGGGCGACGTTGTGGGGGCCAAGGCCCCCAGCGACGATCACCGAACGACTCCGTGCCAAGTCGGCAACCCAGGACCACTCGAAGGGGACCCCAATGCCCCCCGAGTACCCCCCCACCTTGGCGTCGACGAGCAAGCGGGAGCCGCCGAATCTGGACGCCTCCTCGGCATCCTTGGGCGACGCAATCCCCACCGCCTTGAAGGCCCGTTCGCCGAGCGCGGCCAACAGACTCGGGCTCTCGTTTCCATGGAGCTGCAGCGTGTCCACGCCGGAACGGGTCAGCAGTTCCAGAGCCGCCTCCAGGCTCAAGTTGGCGGTGACGCCAACGAGCTCCACGCGGCTCCGGACTGCCCGGGAGATGCTCTGAGCTTCTGTCAGCGTCACGCAGCGCGGTGACGACGGCACGAAGTTGATCCCGAGCGCATCCACTCCTTCCGAGGCGACCGCGATGGCGTCCTCAGCCGTGGTGATGCCGCAGACCTTGATCCACATCCGAGTATCCGTTCACGCCTATCGGTCTGTCGGGAAGTACCTTCGGGGCGTTGGGAAGCTACTGGATCCCCAGGAGCTCCTTGACGGTGGCGATGACCTGCGGCGCTTGGATCGGCTTGGTGATGTACGCGTTGGCCCCCAGCTGCAGGGCGCGCTCTCGGTCTTCGTGCGAACCCTCGGTGGTGACGATGATGATCGGGGTGTCCTTGTGCACGGGGTCGCTCCTCACGCGACGCACCAGCTTGAGACCATCCATGATCGGCATGTTGATGTCAGTGACGATGATGTCGTACCGCGCGGCCGCGAGCTTCCGGAGACCATCGACACCATCGTCCGCCTCGGTCACCCGCAGGTTCTTCACTCGTGCGAGCGCGAAGACCAGGAGCTGGCGCATCATTGGAGAGTCTTCGACGATGAGACAAGAGTAGTCGGACATGGGACTCACACGCTCAGGTCCATGAAGGCTTCTAGGCCAGGGACGCGCCGATCGGCGTTTGCGTAAAGACTGGCGGAGACTAGCGCAGTTGCCGCCTGCTGGCCCAGCAGTTTGAAGAGCTCGATGTCGACAGTATCGAATCGACGTTTCTGTTCAAGAGTCCGATGGATGACCGCTAGTCCGACCACGCGTTCCTCGAGGCAGAGGGGAATCAGAACGGCCGGATCTTCGCTGGTACCCCGGCTCGGGTCCTTTCCGTCTACCATGCCAACCGCCCCGGAATCGAGCGCGCTCTTGAGTCGCCCGGTGACGGGATTGAGAGGACCTAGCTCATTGGCCGTTACTCCTTCCGACGCGATGGGAACGAGCTCGGTACGGTCAGGGTTGCTCATGTAGACGACGTAGCATTCTGCTCCGATGAGCTGTGCTAGCACGTCCTTGACGCGCCGCATGACCCCTCTTGGAGTGAGGCACGAGTGGAGCTGCGTGCTGGCCACGAAGAGGTTTGCCAGATTGGCGAATTCCTCCTCGAACTGCTGAACCCGCTGACCGAACTCCGAACCACTTGCCTCGGATTCCTCGACCTTCGCTTTGAGTTCCGCCTTCTCGCGTTCGAGCCCCTCGATCTTGTCCACGAGCTCGCGAATGGCTGTGTCGGTCTCGATCTGGGCGCGAAGAGCGGCGTTCTCTTCTTCTAGCTGGCGGACTCGCTGCACGAGGTGCTCGTGATGCCGCGCCAGATCGTCCGAGAGCCTTGGCATTCCGGAGAACTGCGAGAGGAGTTCGTCGCGTTCACGGCGCAAGTCAGCCCCCGGCAGTTCGCTCGTCGGCACGTCTGGTCTCTTGTTGTCCCGTTGGGCCATGGAGGCTCTGTTCTCGCGAGTATGCTTAGGCAGCTTACGATACGGCAATGAGGATTGATAAGCCGGAGCCTCAAAGGGGCCAGCCTTCCGCTCTACCGGCCGATCCCCGAGCCGCAGAACACCGGTCGGTTGGGGTCATGTTGGCCCAAGGACCCGGCGGCGCCAGGCCTCTGTGGCAAGTGACGCGCGGGTCTGCGCCTTTGTGCTGCAATGTCGGCTTCCTGTTGCCGCTCCGACCGTCAATCCAGAGAAGGTCTTGGGGGCACAGTGTCCTCGCTGGTATCTTTGGACCCATGGTGGTTGACCTCCCCTTGGACTACGGACCCATCAACGAGCAGCTCGACTCGGGTGACCTCGATTTGGCGCGTAGTGCTCTGGATAGCGTGCGCGCCGGCGACGAGCGTTACGCCGTACTTCGACTCAAGCTAGCTTTGCTTGAGGGCTCCCTGCCGCCTGGGGCGGTCATGCAGCAGCTGATCCAGCTGATGCGGCGTCATGCGGACTGGCCGAGCGCGCGCGAACTCTACCAAGTTGCGTCGCGGATGGCCTATTCGAGCCATGAATCATCGACGGCTCACTCCCATCCACCGCCCCCCACCGCGCGCCGCTGATCCTCGCGGACGACCGCGGGTGTCATTCCTGCGGGTGGCTTTCTACCGGTGGCCGATCATCTGCTCAAGCCACTGCCGCAGGGGGCCATCGAGCACCCGGGGGGCGGCGCGGAGTTCGTGCACGTTCCGACATCCCACCAAGAGCATTGCGACGCGCAACTCTCGCTCGATCGCGCCGAGGAGCTCCCGCGCCCCGTCACTGCCGCCGGTCTCGAGGGCTTGGAGTACGGGTCGAGCGACCCCAGCTGAGGTAGCGCCGAGCGCAATGGCCTTTGCCACGTCGAGACCACTGCTGAGCCCACCCGTGGCCTGTACCGAATCGAAGCCGGCCTCGGCGCAGACGGCAACACTCACCGCGGTGGGGATCCCCCATTCGCGAAAGCTCTCGCCCAGCGCGCGCTGCGCGCCAGCGGCTCGAGCCGTTTCGACCGCGACCCACGATGTGCCCCCCGCACCCGATACGTCGACGTGTCGGATTCCGATCCGTCGTAGGTTGGCCGCCACCTGGGCCGAGATCCCGCAGCCCGTCTCCTTGGCCACTACGGCGAACGGGAGCTCGGCCCCCAGGCGCTCGAACAACCCGAGAACGCCGCGGAAGTCCCGATCGCCATCGCTCTGGATGAGCTCCATGGCCGGGTTCAAGTGCACGCACAGCGCGTCGGCCCCCACCGCTCCGACCATGTCGACGAGCTCGGCCGTGCTCATCCGAACGGCTTGGACGGCGCCGATGTTGCCAAGCACCAGCGTCGAGGGGGCAACGTGACGCATGGCAAAGGTTGCCAGGGTGGCTGGATCCCCCAGCATGGGGCGCTGGCTTCCCAGTCCGAAGCCACAGCCGAGCTCTTCCGCAATGGCCGCCAGCTCCTCGTTGATCCGGCGTGCCCTTGGGGTGCCGCCGGTCATGGCGGCGATGACGATGGGGAGCCTCAGGACCTTCCCGAGGAGTGAGACGGACGTATCGAGTTCGTCCCAGGAGAGCTCGGGGACCGCGCAGTGGACGAGATGCACTTGCTCGAGGAGGGTCGTGGTTCGACGAAACCCGACGTCTCCGTGGGTGGTAAGATCGATGTGGTCGGTCTTGCGCTGGGCGATGGGACTCGTCATGGGTGCGCGGAGGTCTGTGCCGCCGCTCCGGCGGAGGGATCTCTCCTAGCACATTGGCTCACGGTTTGACTTGCCAAGCGGGCATCCCTGCGCTTTGGTGCGCCCATGTCTCCCGTACCGCGTGCCGGTCGAACCCGCGATCCTGCGAGCCAGCGCGGCATTCCGGTGTCCGACCAGGTCGACTCCCGCCTGTTTCTGAGCCTGGTGGACGAGCTCCGGCCGAAGGTGGAGGCACGTCTCCAAGCGGTCCTCGATGCCGAGCTCGCCCTGGCCCGCACGCGGGGCGCCCCTGTGGCAGCCATGGTGCAGTCACTCAGCGACCTGACGATGCGGGGGGGAAAGCGGCTGCGCGCCGGGCTTGTGCTGATTGGCTACCGCGCGGTCTCTGCGAGGGGGGCGCTTGCTCCGGTGGTTGAGACCTGTGCGGCGCTCGAGCTGCTTCAGTCCTACCTACTGATCCACGACGACTGGATGGACCAAGACACCGTTCGTCGCGGTGGGCCTACGGCGCACGTGGCTCTCGAGAAACGACTGGGATCGTCGCATGTGGGGGCCGCCTCCGCCATCTTGGCCGGCGACTTCGGTTCGGCGCTCGCTCATCGTGTGCTGACCGACCTCAGAGTCCTGCCCGAGCGCCTTGTGCGCGTTTTGCGCTACTTCGTCGAGATGGAGCTCGATGTCGTGAGCGGGCAGGAGCTCGACATGGTGCCGGGAGCACACGGAGTCGAGGAGGTCTACGCACTGAAGACGAGCAGCTACTCGGTGCGCGGGCCTCTGAATCTCGGGGTCCTGGTCGGGGGGGGCGGCGAGCGCGTACTCCGCGACCTGGATCGCATTGCCCATCCTCTCGGAATAGCGTTTCAGCACCGCGACGATCTGCTCGGCACGTTCGGGGATCAGTCGGTCACCGGCAAGCCGATCGGCAGTGACATACGTCAGGGAAAGCGCACGGCCCTTGCCGTTCTTGCCGCGAAAAGGTTGCGCAGGCGCGCGCGGGACGTGTTTCTTGCTGCATTTGGCAACCCGCGGGCCACCGAGCGCCAGGTCAAAGCCGCCCTCGGTGTTCTCGAGGCGAGTGGCTGCGCCAGCCTGGTCGAGGCCCGGGTGACCTCGCTGGTGTCCGAATCGAGGGCAGCCCTCCGCGCCTCTCGCTTGCCGGATCGGACGAAGCGGCTTCTCGGCAGTGCCATCACGACCCTGGTCGATCGCCACGCTTGAGGCGCTAAGGGCCGCGGGGCTCGCAGGCGTCCCCATCGGTTCGCCAATCCCAGGGCGGTCCGTGGAGCCACGCCACCCCCGTTCGGGGGCGGATGAGTCGGTTTGCCTGGCGGCGTGCCGTCCCGCGCTCTAGGCTGCCAGCGACGCCCGATTCAGGTTCAATCCCATGGCCCGAGCCCACGGCAAAGTCATCCTTCTCGGCGAGCACGCCGTGGTCTACGGCCATCCGGCATTGGCCGCAGGAATCGAGCGCGGCGCGTCGGCCGTTGCCCGGCGTGCCAGTGAGCCCAGTCTCACCATCGGTGATCGGCGCTATCTGGCGGGCGAGGAGGACGTCGGTCGAGCCTTCGAGGCCCTGCTTCGGGTGATGGACTCACCGTGCGTCGAGGTTCGAGTCTGGCTCGATCTGCCTGCGGGCGCCGGACTCGGGGCGTCCGCAGCGATGGGCGTGGCCGTTGCGCGCGCTATCGCCGAGTTCGATGGCCAACCTGTCCCCGACGAGGCTCGAAGTCGAGCGCTGGTAATGGAGGCCACCGTGGCCTGGGAACGGGTGTTCCACGGTAATCCCTCTGGGATTGACGCATCCGCTGCCACACGAGGCGGCTGTATTGCGTTCACTCGGGGGGCCGGCCCGGTTCACGTTCCTCTGTTGCGCCCGCTCGAGCTAGCCATTGCTGTTGCTGGGCCACCTGCCAGCACCAAGGTCATGGTGGAGGGCGTGGCCCTCCGAAGAGCAGCACAACCAGCGCGGGTCGATCAGTGTTTCGAGTCGATCGGGGCTCTGGTTCGTCGGGGCCGCGACGCGGCCCAGCAAGGCGAGCACCGCGAGCTCGGGAAGTTGATGGACGAGAACCATCAGTGGCTGGTGGAGCTTGGGGTGTCGACACCAGCGCTGGATCACGCATGCGAGATCGCCCGCAGGAGCTCGGCTCTCGGAGCGAAGCTGACTGGTTCGGGTGGTGGGGGGTGTGTCATTGCACTCGCGAGCGGTTCGCCCGAGCCCTTACTCCGCGCGTGGCACCAAGCCGGGCTCGAGTGTTTCGCGACGCGGGTCGCGAGTGGAAGTACAGAGGAAGGCTCATGACCCACCTATTTGCACGTGCGACAGCGCACTCCAACATCGCCCTCATCAAATACTGGGGCAAGTCCGACTCGGAGCAGAACCTTCCGGCCGTGTCGAGTCTGTCGCTGACTCTGGACGGCATGAAGACAGTGACTGCCGTTCAGTTCGACTCCGGTCTCGAATGTGACGCGGTGAGTCTCGACGGACAGCCGACGGACGGTCGCGCGCGCGAACGCGTCGTGCGGCTGCTGGATGTCGTGAGAGCCAGGGCTGGGCTCGAACTGTTTGCTCGAGTGGAATCGGTCAATGATTTCCCGACTGCGTCCGGGCTGGCGTCGAGCGCCTCAGGCTTTGCGGCGCTCGCATTGGCGGCGAGTCATGCGGCGGGTCTGCGTCCGACTCGGGCGGAAGTGAGTGCGCTCGCCCGAGCCTGCTCGGCGTCGGCTGCTCGCTCGGTTTTCGGTGGCCTAGCCGTGCTGGAGCGCGGGGCACTTTCCGCGATGCCGCTTCCCGGTATCGAGGGGTGGCCGCTGCGAATGCTGGTGGCCGTCACCACCATGGAGAAAAAGGCCATAGGCTCCACTCATGCCATGGAGCTTTGTCGCTGCACGAGCCCCTACTACGAGGCGTGGCTCGCGGAGTCGGTGGCCCTCTTCGAGCGTGGGCGGGAAGCCGCTCGGCTCCGCGACTTCGCGTCTCTCGGAACCGCCATGGAGCAGAGCACACTGATGATGCATGCCACGATGATGACGGCGCGGCCCTGTATACTCTACATGAGTCCGAGCACGGTGGCGCTCATTCGCGCGGTAGAAGGACTTCGCCGGAGCGGTACGGAGGCCTATTACACGATGGATGCTGGCCCACACGTGAAGGTCCTCGTTCAGGCCGGGGACGCCGGGACGGTTCGACGTGTGCTCGAAGCGACTCCCGGGGTGGAGCGCGTCATCGACTGCGGTCCCGGCCCTGCAGCATCGGTGTCCACCGACCCCGGCGAGGGTTCGTGATCGTTCGCGCACCCGGGAAGCTCGTCTTATCGGGCGCCTACTCCGTCTTGGAGGGCGCGCCGGCAGTCGTCACCGCAGTGACGCGATACGCTTATGCTGATTCGAGTCGCCGCGCCGAATTCGTCACGCCCGAGGTGAGGGCGGCGCTCGGAGACGAGGTCCCTTGGTTTTTTGCCGACGAGCTCAGAGAGGGGCAGCACAAGCTGGGCCTAGGCTCGAGTGCCGCCATCCTCGTCGCATCCATGGTGGCCCACGACCTGTCGGCGGGCGATGGGGGCGATTGGGTGAGCATTCGGAGGGGCGTGTTTCCGAGAGCGCTGCACGCGCACCGCGCTGCCCAGGGCGGCGGCAGTGGGCTCGACGTAGCCGCAAGCTGCTTTGGCGGGACTTTCGAGTACCGGCTTGGCGGGGCTCGGCCGAGCGTCGAGCCGACGCAGCTTCCTCCAAGTCTCGTGATCGAGACTTGGGACTCCGGAGCGCCCGCTTCGACGGCAGAGCTCGTGCGGCGCGTCAACGACTTCAGATCGCGAGCTCCGGCCCGCTTTCATTCACGCATGGAGGCGCAGGCGAGCGCCGCTCAGCGTGCCGCGGCTGCGTTGCGTGATGGAGACCAGGGGGCTTGGGTCACGGCCATCGACAATCAGTACGAGGCACTTGGCGCGCTCGGCCGCGACGCGCAAGCGCCGATCATCACGAAGGGCGTATCGGTCCTTGCAGGTGTGGCACGCGAGGAGGGCGCGGTCGTGTTGCCCTCCGGAGCGGGAGGCGGTGACGTGGTCCTGTATCAGGGCAGCCGAAGCTCGAGCGATGGCTTTCGCCGCGCGGCTGCAGCGCTCGGGTACCGCCTGATCGACCTTGGTCTGGGCGCCGAGGGGGTTTGCGGATCCGGTTGACTCTGCCCGCCGCCGCGCCAGTGTGCGATGAACATGCAAAAACTCCTGATCAGTGTTGCGCTGCTGGTTTTGGTCGGGCTCGCGAGTTGGTGGTGGTGGCGCGGCCCGTCTGGCCATGAGAGGATTGGCGGCGAAGCGGCGCGTCAGCTCGTGACGCAAGGCGCGCGGCTCGTCGACGTGCGCAGCCGGGCCGAATTCCGTGCCGGGCACATCGAAGGTGCCATCAATGTTCCGGTGGATGAGCTGGGCCCTCGCATGACGGAGCTCGAACCCAAAGGGGCACCCATCGTTCTCTACTGTCGGAGCGGGCGCCGCAGTGCGGCGGCGTTCGAGCGGCTCCAGGCGGCTGGGTTTGCGGCGGTTTACGATCTCGGAAGCATGCGCTCGTGGTGAGTGGCGCGCCGAGCGCCCTGCCCAACGGCTCATGCGTCGTGTTGGGCTGTGCCTTCCATGCAGCCCGCCCTGCAGGCCGACTGGGCCACTCTGGCCTGAGGCTTCCGCGTTCACCTGGCGAGGTGCTCGAAGCGAGCTGCCCGGCGACCGGAAGGCGGGTTTGCGCTTGATGCGTAGGGAATGAACCGATACGCGGTGGATGATGATGGACTCGCGGATTCCTGGCTTCTACAGGCTGCCACTAGCTGCTCGACGAGAGCTCATTGCTGAACGTTGGGGGGTCAATCCCAGTCAGATTGCGGACGCTTTCGGGGGAGGGGGCCTCACCGCCGAGGCGGCGGACAAGATCGTCGAGAACGTTCTTGGGGTGTATTCCTTGCCATTCGCTGTGGCGCTCAATATGTGCGTCAACGGGGTTGATCGCTTGGTGCCGATGGTGGTCGAAGAACCGAGCGTTGTGGCAGCCGCTTCGAACGCGGCCAGGATCGTGAAGGAAGGCGGCGGTTTCTTTGCGAGTTGCCCGGAGTCCCTCATGACCGGGCAGGTCGAGATCTTCGAGATCGAGGATGTTGAGCGCGCCATGCGCCGCGTGCGTGACGCGGAGCCGGAGCTCGTGGCGTTGGGGCGGGTTGCCGTTCCGGGGCTCGTGCAACGGGGGGGCGGTCCGCGTTCCCTCACGGTGCGGGTCTTGGATGCGACCACTGTGGTTGTCGATATCCTCGTTGATTGCCACAACGCTATGGGGGCGAATCTCGTAAATTCCGTGGCGGAGGCCATTGGGCCACGTTGCGCGGAGTTGGCTTCTGGCAAGCTCGGCCTGCGTATCCTCTCCAATTTGTGTGACCACCGACGTGTGCAAGTGAGTTGTCGTGTTCCGGTGGAACACCTGGTGGCGGTGCGCGGCAGATCAGACATCTGCGAGCTTCGCACCGAGGGGGCGGCAGTGGCGGCTGCGATTGCGCGAGCCTCGCGATTCGCTGAGCTCGACCCGTACCGGGCAGTCACGCACAATAAGGGGATCATGAACGGCATTGATGCTGTGGCCCTGGCTACGGGCAACGATTTTCGAGCCGTCGAGGCCGGGGCTCATGCCTTCGCCTGCAGGGCGGGTCACTACGGCCCACTGGCAATCTGGCGGCACGAGGAGTCCGAACTCGTCGGAAATCTGGAGCTGCCGCTTTCCCTGGGGGTGGTGGGCGGGACCCTTCGCGTCCATCCCGGCGCCCGGGCAGCCCTCGAGCTCCTGAAGGTGCGCAGCGCAGATGAACTCGCCATGGTCGCGGCAGCCACCGGCCTGGCTTCGAACCTGGCTGCCCTCAGGGCGCTCGGGACCGAGGGTATCCAACGCGGTCACATGTCGTTGCACGCTCGTTCGGTTGCGGTTGCTGCCGGGGCCGAGGGCGGGGAGGTCGAGAGCGTGGCGCGGTCCATGGTGGAGGCGGGGCGAATCAGCGTGGATGCGGCCCGGGAGGCGCTCGCTCAGCACCGACGCCGATGACCAGCCTTGGCACCCCGCGGTGCCTCGCGGGTAGGGCGGTCCCAGTCAGGGCTTTCTGCGGGCGTGCGCGCATACCTTTGGCTGGCGGGTGGAATCTGGATTATGGATGGGGCTACCGGTGAAATCGCTCGCCTTCGCAACCTCCCTCGCTATTGCAGGATGCGCAGCCCAAAGTGGGGTAGAGCGGCGCTACGACGGCGAGGTGTTGCAGGGGCGTCCCATTTCGGCGAGCGCGTATGCCTACTACGCTCGCGGCGCGGTGCTCGAGGCGCAGGGGAGCTACGATGAGGCGGCTGCGGAGTACCGCGCCGTGCTGGAGCTCGACGGCCGCAGCGTTTCCGCGTGGACGCAGCTTGGAGCCTGTCTGTGTGCTCAGGGCAGGCCGGCAGACGCAGCCTTCGACCACGCTCTCCGCTTGGGTCGACACTACGCTCCAGCATGGCACGAGCAAGCCAAGTGTCTCGAGCGACGCGGCGAGTACACTCGGGCGCTCGGGTTCGCTGAGAGGGCGTTGTCCCTGAAACAAGACGAGTTCGAGTACACCGCGACGGTTGCGCGTTTGCTCGAACGGCTGGGCGAAGACGCGCGGGCACGCCGGCTGCTGATAGGTTCCGTGTTGTGGCAGCCCGGTTCCATCGAGTCCCGGCGGGCGTTGGCCGGATTTGGAGTTCGGAAGCGGGATCCCGTGCTTGTGCGGATGTCGTGCTGCCTCACCACCGACACCGAGCCGTTCTCGATGCATCGGCCTCCGGGGGAGGCGGTGGCATCGCGTTCGTCAGGAGCGCCCCCGGGTGAGGACCAAGCCCAGCCGCGAGCTCCGACGCCGCGCATGGTGGAGCGGGCACTCTGTGCCGCTCGGCGGGGCGACGGTGACGCGGCGATGAAGATCTCGCGCGTCATCGTCGATCTGGACCCCGACAACGCAGACGCTTGGGTGGCGCTGCTCTGCGGCGCCGATCTGTTGGGAGACTCGGCGGCCTTTTCCGATGCCCTCGCCCGCATTGGGTCCAGGCCAGTTCTCACCTATCGGCTCGCGCGAGACCTCATGGCTGATGTCCTTGAGCGCCGCAGTGGTGAAGCATCAGCGGCAGCATGGGCGACAGCGTGGGACGCGGGCGCCTCGGAGAACGACGACCTGCAAATCGATTGCGAGCACCAACAACCTCGCGGCTCGGAGCCTGACGTGCCATCGGTCGGCGCACTCTAAACAGTTCCAGATTGGGGTTGCAGCGCCGCGTGGGCGACGCCGGTCGCGCGGAGCGCACTAGCTCAACGTCAGAACTCTACAATCGAGCCATTCGACGCATGCCAGCCTCCCGCAGTAGTGTTAGCTGAGGGAGCGGGTGCCTATGTGGGTCACGTGCGGCGCTTCGCCGGCACGCGGACGACTCAAATAATGTGAAGACGTGGCTTATGTCACGCTGAAGTCGGCCGCTCTAGCGTTTATGGCCTCAAGCGTGTCCTTGTCTCGATTCGGGACGTTACTGCGCGATGAGGCGTGTGCACGGGCTATCCACAGGGTTGCGGTATCGAGCCGCCCGGTGGGTATCTCTTCCAAGGACGGGGTGAGCTCGGACGGTGGAGCCTTGGAGATGTCGGCTGATGTGGGGGCATCACGGTTGCGGTTGGTTGCGCATCGGTTGGGAACCCGAGGGCGCTGCACGGACGGAGGATCCTCATGTTCAGGGCATTGATGGGCTTGCAGATTCGCGCGTCAATCGTCGGGTTGGCCCCGAGATTGGTGGGCGCCACGAGCGTCATTCTCGTTCATTCCTTGTTTGCCGCGGGCTGCGCCGACCTCGACGAGAGGGGGAGCGTGCAGCCAGCCGGAGTCGAGACCAGCGTGGGCGCGATCGACCTATCGGGCGAGGTGTGCCAAGTCGGTGATGTTCGTGATTGTTACGACACCCTATCGAGGGACGGCGACGCTCTCCTTTGCTACGAGGGTATCTCGCGCTGCGTTGGCGGCGAGTGGGGAGCATGCTCCGAGGGTGGCACCGTCGAGGTCCCGCTTCCGGCGGGACTGGAGCTAGCGCGCTCGGCGTTTCTCGCGCCGTCCCAGGATTGCGTGGGTAACCCGTGTAACCCTTTCTGTCGAAGGTTCCTCGAGGTAGGGGAGCCTCCGTATCAGGCGACGGAAGGAGCGCCTGTGGGGTTCCTCAACGGGGATCCTGACTCGGTGCCCGCTCAGAGTTCCTGCGGTGGCGGCAGGGGATGCCAGGACAATCACTTCTGCCGAGAGCCGATCACGCCCACTCAGTGTAGCCACAGCAAGTGCGTGACCGGCCTCTCGCTCTCGACTGACTGCCGCAACGCGGATACCTGCGTGAATGCCATTTGCACCGTCAACCCGTCCTGCTGCAGCACCTCCGGCTCCTGGAGTTCGGCTTGCGTTGGCCTGGTCAAGACGGTGTGCGATTCTTTCTGCGGCACACCGACCACCGTTGCCTGTGGGCATCATGTGTGCACCACCGGGGCCGCGTTGACTTGTTCCAATAGCTGCGTGGCGCGGGTGTGCGCCTCGGACAGCACGTGCTGTACCGAGGCTTGGGATTCGGACTGCGTGGATCTGGCGAAGACGAAGTGTGGGAGCGCAACCACCACGATGCCTCCCAAGTTGCCTGCGTATTCTGCGCTTTGCGGCTATTCGCTCTATTCCTACAACGATCTCTACATGGGGCAGCGGGGAGCATTCACGGGTCGAGTGGGCGCCGGTGGAAACCTGACCGTGACCCAGGCGTCGGTTTCTGGAGTCGAGCTTCAGGCTGCGGGAAACCTCACCATCGACAACTCCACCCTAACGGGAACGGCCACGGTACAGGGAAACGTGTACTTGAAGAACACCGTCAAGTTCACCAATGCTGCGAGCCCAGTCCTCACTGTGGGGGGCAAGACGTACATCGCTCTCAGTAGCAGCGTCCTTACCGGTAATGTGGTTTCGAACAATGCACCGGTGTCGGGAGATGAGTACTACAGCTCAGGTGCCCTAATCACGGCACCTACCTGGGTGGGCACGAGGGTTGCGCCCACTACTGCCGTGACCGTGTCGCGGCCCACGATTCCCACGAAGACCGGTCTGGTCTGCAGCAGCACGAACGATCGCACCGCGAACAACGGACAGACGCTGGTGCTTCCCCCTGGGAACTACGGGACGATCACTCTGAACTCCAGCTCGGCGAGCCCGGCCGTGCTTTCGCTGAGCGAGGGATCCTATACGTTCAATCGCTTGGTGCTCAATGCCCACTCGCGCATCGTGTTTTCGTATGGCACGACAGGCATCGATATCAACGTCTGCAATACGTTCACTCCTGGCAACTACCTGTCGTTCAGCTCCCAGCCCTCGCCTTTCAATCTGCTTCGGTGGTATTACTCAGGAACAGCTTCGGTGAACGTCGATTTGCAGGGTGGGACGGACGCTGCCAAGGCGTTCCCCGGTGTCCTCATTGCCCCGAATGCGGCGGTGACCGTGGCACCAAACACCGGGCTGCAAGGGGTGATCTACGCCAACTCGCTCAGGGTGGAGCCCGGTCTGATCAGTGTGCCTTCGACCTACGCCGCCTCGATGTGCGGGAGCACGAGCGAACCCTTCTGTGACCCGGGGATCAGCATGACACCGAATCCCACCGTCTCAGAAACGGGGTCGTGCGAAGCGTGGGAGCTGGGCGAGACGGATTCGTCGTGTGCCAGTTACGATTTGGCCCTCGGGGTTCCGTGCGAAGACTCAGTGGTGGTCTGCAACCACGGCACGGCGCAGGCTCCGGCCAACGTCCGTCTTGCGTTCTTCGAGACGACGTATCCTTGGGCCAATACCAGTCCAAATCTTGCGGACACGGCACACCGTGGGGACTGCTACACCACGTCAGTCATCGCGCCCGGACAGTGCATCAGCCAGCAGTGTGACTCGAGCTTGATGGACCGCGATCTCGAGATCGTTGCCATCCCGCCCAGCACGGTGCCAGCCGAGTGCAGCACACTCGAGAACTGGGCACACTACTTTGTTACAACGGAGTGCGCGTGCTTCTGGGGCGAGATCGCCAGCGCGGACGTCGTGGCAGCCGATGCGAGCACCTGCGGTGTTTCGCTTGGTGACACGACGAACCTGGACCTTGGCGCCATCGAGGTTGCGTATTTCGATGCCAGTGGGACGCCGAGCTTCCTTACGAAACGGAGCGGCTCGACGGATTGTGGCAGCGGCGGGTGGTATTGGGACACTGGCAGAGTCGTACTCTGCTCCTCGACCTGTAACACCCTCGACACGACCTCAGGAGCGCGGGTCAAGATTCGAGTGGGGTGCCCGTCAACCCTCAGCGCGAACAGCGTCAGCGAGATCTATGAGTCTGATTGCGAGGTCGGGAAACTCGCGCAGTGGAACATGCTGAACTGGACCAGTGCCACCCCGGGGGACTCCACGATTCGGATGGAGGTGCGTTCGGCTCGGGACGTTGCTAGCCTGAGCAGCGCGACGTTCCACGAGATCGGGGTGGCTCGCAACGACGGCAGTACTGACACGCAGGTATGTGACGCATTCAGTACTTCCGCAGAGTGCCCGGTGATGTTTTACTCGCTGGTCGAGCAGGGAGCATGGCAAATGGCGGATCTGCGCGAGCCCGTGCTGGAGCTTCGGGCAACCCTCATACCGTCCACGGCTTCTCCGGTGCGGAGCCCGGTGCTGGAGGGTTGGGAGGTGCAGTTCAGCTGCCTCGACAGTGAGTGATGCTGCGGTGAGCGGTTGGGTCTACGGCCCGAGACGTGCGCGCGCCGTAGCCCATCCCCACGATGTTGACGTGGCCGGTCCTTCCTGGAGGTCCTGAAAGGCTTCGGGCAGAGGGCGTGGCGCTCTCAGTCGGCGGGGTGCGAGCGGTCCGTTGGTCCCGGTGCGAGAAACCTATTCGGTCTTGCAGTAGCCGAACTCGGACTCTCCCGCGATGGCAGTGCACGCTGCGCGGGGATCGGCACAGTCGGGGTGGCCTGAGCTGCCTTCGGCGCCTTCGGTGAAGCGGCAGATCTCCGAGCACCGCGGAAGCTCGAGGTCCTCCCACTGGACACATAGCGACGCCGCGCCGCAGGGTTCACCGACGTTGAACTGGGGTGCAGGGCAGTACTCGCCCGCCGCCGGAAGCGGGAGCGGAATGTCTGCACAGACGTCGGCTCCTCCGCCCGCTAGGGTGGCGGAGATGCACGTTTCGTCATCCCCGCAGGGGGGGGAGCTTGCGCCGGTGTCACACTCGACTCGGCAGATCCCGAAGGGATAGCGCCTTCCGGCATCGGATAGGATCGCGCAGCTCTCTCCAGTGGGGCAGCCGCCGCGGGCGCCCGAGGCTTGGCCCGGGATGCAAATCGGTTGGCAGCTCGCTTCGGTTGTGCAGAAGGCGTCCGGCCCGAACGGGCACTCGCAATAGGAGCCCCCACGGCAGTCGGACTGGCTGGCACACACCTCTCCCGCAGCTTCACCCCCGCTGTCGGGGACACAGATGCCCGCGTCGCGGAGGGTCGTCGAGGGGGCGCACCACTCACCATCGCTGCAGCCCGCCGCTACGCCGACGCCCAGTGGCTCGCACGTCCGTTGGCACGTGCCAACGTCGGAACTGTCCGCGTCGAGCGGGACACAAGTGGCATTGAAACAGGATTCCGGATCGGCCGGTGAACAGAGCTCGCTGCAGATGCGTTCCCCCGTTGCGAGGGGGGTGGGCCACCCTGCGCATAGCAGCCCCTCCACGCAGTCTCCTGGTTCGCATGGCGCGTCGACATCGCTGCTGCCGGGTGCGACGCAGCGGCCACCGCCCTCCCTGGCGTCCGTCTTCCCGACCAGAGCGCTGCACATCGAGCCGTCGCCGCACTCACCGGCACTCAGCGGCTCACAGCGCTGGACACATCCCGTCTGACCGGTGATTCCGAGCTCGCAGTCCTGTCCCTCGGGGCAAGCTCCGTCTTCGCCCTCGGCAGCGGTCGCGTCGCATCGAGCGGCGCAGTAGCCGATCCCCGCACCGTCCAGCGTGGCGAGGCACACGAGCTCCGCTCGACACGAACCTTCCTCGCATCGCGTGCCGATCTCGAGGGTCCCGCCCCGCACGCAAAGGCCCGGCACGGCGACGTCCGCTGTGAGCATGGGGCTGGGGTCGACGTAGCAGACATCAAGGGGGGGACAGTCCGTCAGCTCTGGATCCGAGAGATCACAAATCTGCTGACAGGAGGCAGCGGCGCTGCTGGCGTCGAGGGAGCAGATCTCACTGTCGCGGCAGGAGCCCTGCTCGCCAACGTCATTGGGTGAACACCGTGGACGGCACGTGCTTGCGGCTGCGCCGGGCATCTGCACGCAGATATCCACTGCGGCGCAGTCGATATCCTGCGTGCACTCCCGGGCCAGCACCGGCACCGTTCCCGCAGTGCCAGCCGTGCCTGCGGTGCCTGCCGTGCCCGCAGTGCCTCCAACTGGCCCAGCACCGGCCGAGCCCGCCGGGCTCGCGGCGCCTGCGACACCCTGGCTTCCGCCGTTGCCGCTCGTGCCTGGGGTGCCGGCGGTAGTCGGAGCACCCGCGGTGCCAGCGAATGACTCTCCCGCGGCTCCGCTCGCGGCGCCTCCGTCGCTCACATGGGGAGCCGATTCGGTTGGCCGCGAGTCTTTGCCTCCACAGGCAGCAACGGAGCCAAGTGTAAGGGGAACCAGGAACCGGACGATGACCTGTGATGAACGAAGACGACCCATTGTCAGACATTCTGTCACGAGGGCGAACAGAATGCATCTCATCGGTCCAGGCCCTCCTGCTTCCGCTGGAGGCGGACCCGCCCCATTCCAGCGACGCCTAGGTTCGCGACGCACTCGCGGGGGGAGCTGTCCGGAGCGCCGAGGCTGGTGCGTCGCCTTGCAGCAAACGGACTCGTGTAGACGAACTCGCGCAAACGGGTTCGTGTAGACGAATTCGCGCAAACGAACCCGTGCGTACGAGTCATCCTGCCCAATGGGGATGGCCACCAGCTTCGGTGCTGGGCGTGGCACTCCTTCAGCGAAGGCGGAGCTTGTATTTCACGCTGAAGGGGGCACCCTCATACTTCGGCGCCCGAACCTGTCTTGCCTCCTCCCGGATGCAGTTTCCGACGGGGGCACTGGCGATGGGTTCGCCTTCGAGCCGCACCTCGGGGGCGGAGCCATCCGTTGGGAAGGTGAACCAGACCATCGTTGTGCCGACGGCTCGACCACCCTTGTGGCAGTTTTCAGCTCGCTGCATCGCGAGATAGATACGGTGAAGTACCGTGGGCGCGTGTACGTTGGCAGGGATGGTCTCTGCGCCCGGTAGCTGTCTTTCTGCTGGTGGGGTGGGCACGGCTTCCGTCGGAGCGGGCGCCGAGGATGGGGGAGAGGGGGGCGCATCGCCTGGTCCGACATCGGGCGCACGATTTGATTCGACGCTTGCCGGGGTCGGCGCCGGCTCGGGCACGACGGATGGTTCAGGGCGGGCCGGTTGCGCCCCAGCGGGAGGGGCCGTCGGAGTCCGGCCTTCAGCGCGCGTCGGGCTGGCGGCACGCCCAACAGAAGCCACCGTTGCGTCATCTGCTGCAAGCGTCAGGAGGGCGGCGGCGGCGATGGCGGCGCCGGCGAGCGCCGCACCGACCGCTCCGATTATCCGCAGACGGCGAGAGCTGCGTTTCACGGACGGGGCATCGCTGGAGCCGACGGCGAAGCCGGGGGTCGTGTCCTCCGTCATCCCCACCGTGTCCGGAGTCGCCTCGTCGGGGTGGGACTCCCTCACACCCGAGAGCCCCATCGTGGCGGGCTCCGACTTGACCTCGTGGGACGACGGAGTGCTCGCTTCGCTCGACGCTGCTACAGGCGGTTGTGGTGGGGTGGGGGGAACTGGGCAGTCGAGGAACTGTCGGTGGTCGAGCGCGAGTGGACCGACTGCTGGCTGAGGCGTCAGGCTGGGCTCGGGCTCCAGGTTCGTCGAGGCTTCCTCTGCGGGCGCACTGTCGGCGGGAGCGGCAGGGGGCGGGAGCTGCTCTGCGACACTCGCTGCTGCGGGGCGCTCTGCTGGGGCTGGCAAGGCATCCAGACCGTCAGGGCGGCGAGGCGGCGGCGCGGGCGGTGGCATGATGGGAAGCGGGGGCAAGGGCTCCGACGCTGGCGCCCCTTCTGCCACTGCCCGCCCCTGATCGCCGACCAGGGGCATGCCGAGGGTGGTTTTGACCCGCTTCGGCAGTGGAGGCCGAACCAAGGGGGGCACGGGACGTGCGTTGGGCGTGTTGGCCCCGGGCGCCGCTCCAACGCCGCCTGCTTCGTGGGGCTGCGCATCTCCCGGGGCACCGGGTCCAGGGCGGCCAAGCTGCGGCGGGGGAACGACAGGTTGCGCGGGTGCCCTTTCGGCACTGGGCGGCCGTGCGCGGAGTTTGCGGGATGAGGGCGCTTTCGGACGAGGCACCCCCTGGCCGGTGTTCGATGGCCCCGTTGAGCCCGTTTCCCGTGTGGGATCCGCTTGGGTCTCCGCCCCGGAGTTGCCCTGGGCCGCGCCGACGGCGAGCGTGGCGACAGCCTCGATGGGGGCTGCTGTGCTCGGAGCGTCACCGAGCACCTCGACCTCATCTGCGTCTTCGGCGGAGTGGACGGGGGTCTTCGGTGGCTGGAACGCGGCCTGTGCGGAGGCTGCCGAGCCCTCCTGCTTCTTCTTGCCGAGGTCTCCCCAGACTTGGCTGATCGGCGCCACCGCGGCTGTGGGGATGGAGGCTCTCGGCGGTTGGGATGAGGCGGCCGCGGCCCCGACGGGCGGCTTCGGTAGTCGTCCGGCTCCGCCTGCGGCCGGGTGCGGTGATGGGGGAGGCTCGGGGACCAGGGCCATTGCCGGAGGTGGGGGGACCGAAGGGAACCCCAGCAGAGTTGGGTAGTGCTTCTGCTGCTTGGCCGAGGCAACACCTTCCGCGGGTGGGATTGCGGGGCCGGACGTCGGTGGCGGGACGGCTTTGCCGGTTCTGTTGGGGCTCTGCCCTCCGGCGCGCAGGGCTGCTCCGTCCACCACGACGGGGTGATGGCAGTGCTTGCACCGAAGAGTCACTTGGCGCCCCGAGATGCGCCGCTCGAACAGCGCTTCAGAGAGGGTCATCTGCGATTTGCAGGCTTCACATTCGACTACGTAGGCCATGGTCTCGAACACCCCGCCGGGGCAACATCAATACGACCAGTTTGCGCCAAGACTTATGCCACGCAGGGGCCGCAAGCGGGTTTTGCGTGCCGTCGAGCGGTTTGCTCGTGGACTTGGCGTTCACGAAGGGGAGTCTCCACGAATCCCGTTTGCTTACATCAGTACATGGATGTGCGCCTCCGGGAGTGCGGATCGCGGTATAGTCCGTTCGTGCGTCCCGAACCAGCGGGTGATCTGTCGTTCCACGAGCCGGTGCGGAGGTGGTTCGCCTCGACGTTCGAGGAGCCCACCCCTGCGCAGCGCCTGGGGTGGCCGCCCATCTCACGCGGTGTCAGCACTCTGCTGCTCGCGCCGACGGGCTCGGGGAAGACGCTCGCGGCGTTTTTGGCCGGCCTCGATAGGCTGTTCTTCGAGGCCGTTCCGCCGTCGGCCGAACGCCTCCGATTGCTGTACGTGTCGCCCCTCAAAGCGCTTGGGGTCGACGTTGAGAAGAACCTCATGGGACCGATCGCGGGGATTCGAGCCACGTGCGAAAAGCTCCGCATTGCGCACGAGGTCCCCACCGTCGGGGTACGAACCGGGGACACCCCTGCGCGCGAGCGAGCGAGGCTCCTGCGCGAGCCGCCGGACGTCCTGATTACTACCCCGGAGTCCCTCTATTTGCTTCTGACTTCGCGCGCTGCGGAGCGACTGCGTACCGTGCGTACGGTGATCATCGACGAAATCCACGCCCTTGCTGCCACCAAGCGGGGTGCTCATCTGTGGCTCAGCCTGGAGCGCCTCGAGTCGCTTCGGGGCACCACGCACGGCCCCCTTCAGCGCATTGGGCTCAGTGCCACGGTACGGCCGCTCGATGGTGTCGCGCGCCTTCTCGGTGGCGGTGAGGTGAGCTCTGAGGGATGGATCCCGCGGCCGGTGGAGACCGTCGACGCGGGATCCTCGAGAGTGCTCGACCTCTGCGTGGAGGTACCCGAAGACAGTACGCTCCTCGAAGTGCCCGCCCAGCTGCAAGGCGAGGGGAGCCGACCACGGTCGGCTTGGAGTGCCATCGTGCCGCGTCTGGTGGAGCTCGTTCGAGCGCATCGTTCGACGATGTTGTTCGTCAACAGTCGCCGATTGGCCGAGCGCCTGTCAGGGGAGATCAACGAGCGCGCTGGGGAAGAGTTGGCTTTGGCGCATCACGGGTCGATTGCCAAGGATCGTCGTGCCGAGATCGAAGGACTGCTGAAGTCAGGGCAGCTACGGGCTATCGTCGCGACGTCGTCACTCGAGTTGGGGATCGATATGGGAACGGTGGATCTCGTGATCCAGATCGGCGCCCCTCCCAGCGTTGCTGCGGGTCTGCAGAGGGTCGGGCGCGCTGGCCACGGGGTGGGCCGTCCTTCTCGTGGAATCGTCTTCCCCAAACATCGCGGCGAGCTTCTTGCGTGTGCGACGGTCATGGCACGCATGCTAGCCGGGATGGTGGAGGAGACTCCCTGTCCCAGAAATCCGCTGGATGTGCTGGTTCAGCAGTTGGTGGCCATGACGTCGATGCGCGTCTGGCGCACCGACGAACTCTATGCCCTCGTTCGTCGCGCCGCGCCATTCGCCGACCTCGAACGCTCCATCTTCGACGGGATCCTCGAGCTCTTGAGCGGTCGATATCCCTCCGATGACTTCGCTTCCCTCAAGCCGCGCATCGTCTTCGACCGGCGGACGGGGACAGTGAGCGGGCGTGGCCATGCGCGGCGACTCGCGGTGCTCAGTGGTGGGACGATCCCGGATCGCGGCCTGTATGGGGTCTTTCTCGCTGATGAGGCTAGCCGTGTGGCTCGGCGCGTGGGCGAGCTCGACGAGGAGATGGTGTTCGAGTCGAAGGTTGGTGATGTCTTCTTGCTCGGGGCCAGTGCCTGGCGCATCGAGACGATCACCCACGACCGCGTTTTGGTGTCTCCTGCGCCGGGAGAGCCTGCGCGGATGCCGTTCTGGAAGGGGGATGCTCCGGGGCGTTCGGTGGAGCTCGGCGCCGCCATTGGTGCTTTGGCTCGTGACCTGATCACTCTGTCGACCGATCAGGCCCAAGCGCGTCTTGTGACGGCACACGCGCTCGGTTGCGACGCGGCTCTGGCGCTCACGCGCTATCTCGTCGATCAGCGTGATGGGGGCAGCGAAGTGCCCACGGATAGGACGATCGTCGTGGAGCGGCTGATTGACGAAATGGGGGACTACCGAGTGTGTCTTCTCAGCCCGTTCGGTGCACGGGTACATCTTCCTTGGGCGATGGCCGTCACGGCGGATGCCCGGGCGCGCGGCATCGAAGTCGATCAGGTGGTCACCGACGACGGAATCGTATGGAGATTCCCGGAGACCGAGTCTCCGCCAGACCTGAGCTGGCTCTTTCCCGATCCGGCATCCATCGAAGAGAACGTGATCCGCCTGCTCCCCGGAACTCCTCTCTTCTCCGCTCGATTCCGGGAGAATGCGTCCCGCGCACTGATGCTGCCGCGACATCGCCCCAATCGACGGCAGCCTCTTTGGGCGCAGCGCAAGCGGGCTCGGGACCTGTTGTCGGTGGCGGCGCGCTTCCCCGATTTTCCCATCATGCTCGAGACCCTGAGAGAATGTCTCAGAGACGACTTCGACATGCCGGCGCTTCGCTTGCTTCTGGAACAGATTCGCGAGCGCACGATCCGCGTGGTTTCGGTCGATGCCGTTCGCCCCTCGCCCTTCGCGAGCTCGCTGTTGTTTGGCTATGTGGGCAACTTCCTATACGAGGGCGACGCTCCCCTAGGTGAGAGGAGGCTTCGCGCCCTTTCGATCGACCAAGATCAACTGCGGGCTGTGCTTGGAGAAGGTGAGCGTCGCGCATTACTCGACGTCGACGCAATCTCGGAAGTCGAACGCTCACTCATGGCGGCCTACTGGCAGCTCGAGTGCGCTGATGACATCCATGACCTCTTGCTCAGGCTGGGGCATCAGTCGATGGGTGAGCTTGCGGCGCGCGTCGCCGACCGGGCGGCGCTTGAAGTCTGGTGCCGCGCGCTCATCGAAGCTGGACGCATCGTCCCGCTCGAAGTGGTGGGGCGCAAGGTGCTAGTCGCCGTCGAAGATGCGGCGCGATATCGAGATGCACTGGGAGTAGCGCTCCCGGAAGGCCTTGCGGAGGTCTGGCTCGCGCCCGTGGCGTATCCGCTCGGGGACCTCTTGGGGCGTTACGCGCGCACCAGGGGGCCGTTCACTGTGGGTCAGGTCGTCACCGATCTGGGCATGCCTCCGGCGACGGTGGGGCTTGGGCTCGAGTGGCTCGCTGAGCGTGGGCGAGTCGTGAGTGGCGAGTTCCTGCCCGGCGGCGAGGGGGAAGAGTGGTGCGATGTCGAGGTGCTACGCCGCATCAAGCGGGCGAGTCTCGCCGCGCATCGGGCCGCCATCTCTCCTGTCGATCCGGAAGTGTTTGCGGCGTTCGTGCTGGAGTGGCAGCACCTCGAGTCGCCCCTTGCCGGGCCTCAGGGGCTGCTCGAGGTGGTTGCGCAGCTCGAGGGCGCTCCTCTGATAGCGTCGACGCTCGATGACGACGTTCTGTCGGCTCGGGTCAACCAGTATCGAGCTAATGACCTCGATCTTCTCTGTGCCCAGGGGTTAGTTCGCTGGCGCGGACTCGAGCGCATCGGTGGACGAGATGGTCGAATCGCCCTCTATACCTCGTCGAACTACGAGCTACTTGCCCCGACGACCACGCGAGCCGATGGGCCACTCCCAGAGGCACTTCGCACGGAGCTCGGGCGGCGGGGAGCGCTCTTCTTTCCCGACCTGGCGCGAGCAGTTGGGGGCTCCGAGCAGGAGGTGCTGGAGGCGCTGTGGGCGTTGGTCTGGGCTGGGGAGGTCACCAACGACACCATGGTTCCGCTACGTTCGTTCCTTGCTCGCGGCATCGGTGTTCGTCCCTCCAGACCAACGCGCGCCGGGTTTGGTCGGTTCGGCAGCCTGGGCGCTGGGGTGCGGCCGGGCAGCGAAGGTCGTTGGTCGCTCCTGCCCACCGTCGCCCCCGCGGCTGCCGGTGCTGGCTCGGCGTTGGAAGCGGTGCGGTACGGCGTCGAACGTCGGACTGCGGTGGCGCGCTCTCTGCTCGAACGCTACGGAGTGCTGGTCCGGGAAGCTGCGACGGCGGAGGCCGTCGAGGGCGGGTTCTCTTTTATCTACCCAGTGCTTCGTCACCTGGAGGAGAGTGGGCAACTGCGTCGCGGCTGGTTTGTGGCGAAGGCGGGAACCGCGCAGTTTGCCCTCCCGGGCACCGAGGACCGCCTTCGAGCCCGTCGCAGTGAGTCTCCGGGCGAGGATGCCCGCTTTCACGTCCTGGCCGGAGCCGATCCCGCCAATGTCTATGGCGCTCTCTTCCCCTGGCCCGAAGGTGACGCTGATGCCCGACTGAGTCGAGCGGCGGGCACAGTGGTCGTCCTGGAGCACGGCCGACTGCGCGCCCACTTGAGCGTGTCCGGAGGAAGCCTATCTACCTTCGGGATCGAGGCTGGCTGTGGTCCCGGGGCACTTGGGCTCGCGACGAGCTTGGCCGCCCACATCGAGCGTCGCAAGGGGCGGGCGGTGTTGATTACGCGCATCGACGGGCTGCCTGCGCGTTCGTCACCGTTTGCAGACGCACTCCGGGCAGTGGGCTTCGTGGGGACACCCAAGGGGCTCTACAAGTCTCGGCGCCGCGGGTGAGTGTTGGTCGCTCTAGGGTGCAGGGGCGAATCGGCCCGGAAAAGGATCGGCTGTGCCTCGCCGCCATTGCTCGTCGGGCGAGCGCGGCCAGTAGAAGCCCTGCTCCTCGAATGCGGCGATACCAATCACGCCGATGTTTCTGGCCTTGCCGCGTTGAGCCGCATAGGACGTTCCCACGTCACCAAAGCGGAAGGCCCGCACGGTCTCGTAGCTGTCGCGGAATCCTTCGATGGTGACGCTGCTCCACGGGCTCACTAGGTAGCCACGCTTGCCATAGGCCGCTTCTCCTCCGTCCAGCACATCGAGTCCGTCGACGCTTGCGACGATCTCGAATCTTCCGGGAGTGTTGTTGTCGATCCGGAGCTGATAGCGGTCACCCTCGTCGCCGATGACATAGCTCCTGCCTCCGGCATGCAGCGACGGGAGCGGATCGCCATCCGCGTCCTCGACGCGGACCACCAGATCGCCGCCGTGAAGGGGGAACACGGCCTGGTAGGTATCGTCCTCGCCACGGCCGGTTGCGGCCAAGATCCCTGCTTCGTCGTCATACTGCACCCGGAGGGTGGCTGCTGGCGCACTGGGGTTCTGACGGAAGAACGAGACCTCGCGGACTTGGCTACTTCGCTCTTCGCCCCACTGGGTGGCCAGTCCTGGTCGACGCCAAGGCGCTGGGCCATTACTCTGGCGTGCCTCGCCCTTATGGGGAGACGGCTCGTAGCTGCCTGACGCTCTGGGGTAGGAAGCGGCTGGCGGGGAGCCGCTCTCTTGGTATCCCGAGTCATCACCAGCATTCTGTGGAGCGGCTTCCTCGGCCACGGGTGCTGCGGAATTCGGCTGGGCACTCCGCGCGCCGTAGCCCGTCCTGGCGTCGTAGGACGGAGGCTCGGGGCCTGCAACCTCCGCTGGCGGAGTCGAGCCACCGCATGCCCCAAGGACGGCTGCTGCCACCAGCGCAGCGGTGAGGCGCATCGAGCTTTCAGGGGAAGAGGAAGCTGCTCTCGGGGCTATCGCGGATCGTTCGGTTGCCATGCGTCGTTTCCTTTTGCAGTGCTTGGGACGCTGGCAGAACGGAGTGAGGCGCGGTGCCTTACACCCGAGTCCGTTTTCTTCTCGTTCCCCCCCCCTGGTGGGGCAGGGCTCACGGCGTCGTGTGGCAGACCCAGAAAAATGGTATCGGGCCGTTGGCCGCGCGCGTGGCGTGGGCCATGCGGCATTCCGTCGCTGCTGGACGAGGGATGGTCAGGCTCCGACGAGGGCTGGTGAGATGGGCTCGTTCCCTTCAGAACCCGATGACGAGTGGTCGCGACGCGGCCGACTCAGAACTCGAGGGTCGCACTGAGGCCCTTGGCGACACCGCGAGCGCGTCGGACGTGTCCTTCGACCTCGGAGCTCCAATGGCGGACACCGTAGTCGACGCTGAGGACCAGGGGCAGCACCGGCGGTTTTACCCCCACCGACGCGCCGTAGTAGAGGAGTTGTCCGTGGCTCCGGACATCGCTCGTGATGCGCTCGACATGGCGATCGAGCCCGTCCTGGGAAATGTAGCGACCGCAGAAGAGGTTTCCTGCTGCCCGAAGTGGCCCGAGCTGGAGTCGCCCCGCGAGCTCTCCCGACGCGCCCCAACCGTGGAAGTAGCCCTGGCGGTGCAGGATGTGTTTACCCTTCTCATCGAGGTTTGCCGCAGCCCAGTCGTAGAACGCCGGGGCTCCGAAGCCCACGAAGTCCGGATGGGCGCGGGCCCCGAGGTACAGCACAAGATCGGGGGCCAGAACGTGCCAGTCGATGGCTGGGCCAGGTAGATGAAAGGCCGCGAACTGCTCGGCAGTCGTGGGGACATGGTGAGATAGGTTGGGATCGGGGAGCGCCTCGGCTTCGACGAATTCCCGATACCGATTGGCTTCGGACCGGAGGTACCGGTACGCCACACTGACGCCGGTGGTGATGGCTGTGCCGCGGGGTTGGTCCGACGAGCTTTCGAGCTGCTGCGAGTGGAAGCCCGCCAACAGGGTATCCGCGGTTGCTGTGAACCCCGCTCCGTGGCGTGACGCTTCGGCACCCACGGACAAGTCGGAGATCTCCGCCATGTAGAAGAAGCGGGAGCGATCGACGGCGGCAAGGTAGTCCGGGAGAGTCGCGAGACGGGCGGAGAAATTCGTTCGCCCAAGAACCGACCTGTCCGTGTGAGGTGAGTCGACGAAGAGCGCGCCGCCGCTCAGCTCGAACCGGTGCCAGATCTGTCGTGTGAAGCCGAGGGTGTCGCGGCTCGTCACCCGTGGGGGAGGACGACCATCGATCGCACGGTCGAGGGTCACGGGAATGCCGACGGACCACCGCGCCGCTTGGAGCATTGTGCTCGGGCGTTCGTGGGTGTCCAGATAGAGCCCGAGCTTGTGGATGAATTCTCCGATCGGAACCCCGGTGCCAGGGGTCGCGATGACGTCGTTGACGCTGACCTTCTCCTTGAACTCCAGGACGAACTCCCACAGAAACGACGTCAGGAAGGCGTATCCGAAGGATGTGGCTGGACCGTGGTGGTTCGCGCGAGCAAATGCATAGGACGCCCCGCCCATGAGGGGGTGGGCAATCCAGTTGACCCCAAGGCTGTTGTTGTCGAGGCGCCAGGCTTCACCGGTGAATCGTTCCTCGGGCGTCGGGTTGTCCCAGTCCGCCACGTTGCGGTCCATCATGAGCCAATACATGATCGCCCACAGACCGAGGCCAGCAGACATGTCGACCAGACTGCGACCGGTGTGCCCCTCGAGCGCGTCGTTGTCAGACGGGACCCATTCAGTCTCGCTGAGTTCTGACGGGGAACCCTCCGGTCGTGGCAACGGTGGGGAGCTGGTGCCATTGGGGGCTTCAGACGGCGGAGCCTCGAGCCGAAGCGCGGACGGTGCTGAGGCCTCGCTCTCGGCGGGAGACGTCGCCTCTGCGCTCACGACGCTCTCTGCGGCCGCCGCGTGGGCGCTGGACGGGCCAGGCGATGGCGCAGCCTGAGCCACGTGGGTCGCCAACAAGCCGATGAGGCTCACAGCGCTCCCGGGGTTCCACTTCAGGGAGGATCTTGAGAAAAGCCGAAGACTTGGCAAGCGCCGAATCATGCCAAACTGCGCAGCGCACGCCAGCCGCGACTTCACGACAACCGACGCGACCATCGCCGACGCCGGGCGGATGGATGCTCTTGCTCGGGCGGCCGGCAGCTGCACCGGTACGGTTGGCGCTTAACAGCCCGCTCGTCGCAAGGCAGTCTTTGGCCCATGCCGCTGCACCGCGCCTCCCGCTTCTTCGAGCACGATCTGTGGGGCGCGGAGCTGGACGAGGCCCGCGGTGTGCGGGGCCTGGGTGTTCGCGCACTGCGTCTCGTTACGCTGGCGATTCGCGGTTTCTTTCGTGACGAAGGGCTCCATCGCGCTTCGGCGCTGGCGTTCGATTCGGTCCTTGGCCTGCTTCCTTTCGTGCTGCTCCTCGTCGCCGTGCTCAAGGGGTTCGGGGCTCACCGGGCGCTGATGCACGATACGCTTCGTCCCGCGATCAACGATACGCTGGGAGCCATGGGGAGCGACCCGGCCATGGACGTGGTCACCCTCCGAGGAGCGTTTCTCAAAGGGCTCGATTGGGTGGACAAGGCGGACCTGAGTACCCTCGGTATCGTAGGTCTCGGGTTCCTTTTCTACATCGTCGTGCTCGTGCTGGTCAGTGTGGAGAAGAGCCTCAACCACGTCTTCGGGGTCGCGCGCGCCCGCAGCATCCCGCGCAAGATCGCCGACTACTCGGCGATCCTCTTCATCACGCCGCTCAGCGGCATGCTGGCCGCGGCCGTGGCTGCTGCGGCGCGCAAGGTCGAATGGCTCGGCGGAAACCTTGCCCTTCAGCTCAGCGCTGTCGTGGTGATGGGGCTGGGGCTCACCATGCTGTACATGGTCATGCCCTTCACACGGGTTCGGCTTCGCTCTGCGCTGGTCGGGGGGGGAGTCGGCGGGGTTCTCTGGTACGCAGTGCTGGTGGTGGAGGTCCACTTCCAGGTCGGTGTTGCCCGGTACAATGCCCTCTACTCCACGTTCGCAGCGATCCCGCTGTTTCTGGTTTGGGTCTTTCTGACCTGGGTCGTCGTGCTGCTGGGGGCGGAGATCACCGCGGCTCACCAGAACAGCGCTGCCTATCGCTGGCGCGTGCGCGGTTCGGATGCTGACCACGCGGCTCGGGTCTTCGTCGCCGTGCGTGCCGTCGCCGAGATTGTGTCAGCGTTCGTCGGGAATCGCGCGCCAAGGACTCTGCGTCAGCTGAGCATCTCGATGAAGGCCCCGGAGCAGCTGGTGAGGGAGATCCTCGATATCCTCGTCAACGGAGGACTCCTCGCTCGTGCCTTGCGCCGGGGGCAGCCAGCCTACGTGTTGGCACGGGACATCGAGCCACTGCGCCTTGATGACGTACTCGTTGCGGTGGAGCACGCCTCGAACTTCCATTTGGCGCCTGCCGCCGACGGCCTCGACAAGCGAGTGCAGCTCCTGCTGGACGAGCTGGGCGTGGCGCGGCGCGCGGCGCCGGCCAATCTGACGCTTCGCGCATTGGCTCGCCTGGCCGAGCCCAACGAAGGGGAGGGGATTCCGGCGGAGAGCTCTCCTCCCAGCATCGCCGTGCGGGATATCGAGGACACGCTCGAGACGGACGCCGACGACGACCAGTCCCCTCCCGAAGGTTGACGGTGAAAGGGCGGCGCACGACCCTATCTCGCGCAGGCTCGGGCGGCAACCGGGGCTCGGTGCGCGAACGAGCACCGGCAAGGCGATCCCGGTGTTCTTCTAGTGCTTGGGGGGCACTGGTGGGGTCTGCTTGGAGGCCGCAGTGCCGCTGGCGCTCGACTTGTGGGGCTGGGCTGCTCTGGGGGTGGGCACCGGGGGCTGTGCCTCCGCCGCATTTTGGCGTTGATGCTCGGCGATGGCGGCTCCGATCGCAAGCGCCGCGTCCCGGCGCAGCTTGGCTTCCGACGCCAGATCCGTTCCGGGCGCCTGCATTTGGGCACGGTCGAATCGAGCAGCCACGTTGGCCCAGAACTCCGGCGCCGAAGAGCTTTGCGGAACGAGCGCGAGGATCAGGGCAGCGTTGAAGGTTGCGAGGGGGGATGTCGCGGTCTTGCTTTCAGATAGTGAGTCGAGTGCACTGACGTCACCCACGCTCTGGGGAAGGAATGGCCCGCGGGCCATCATCTGCGCGGCGTCGCTTGGTCCCCCGTGGAGAGCTCGCGCGATGGCTCGAACCAGCTCCGCCTCGGCGTAGAGTGGATCGCCTGTCGGCACCCGCGAGGCGACCCTCGCTGCGCTCTCGAAGGCTTCAGACTGCCAGTATCGCTGTCCGGTGGCGAGATGAGCTCGAAAGACGAGGCGGAGCAGGGCTGGGTCGGTTGCCGTCTTCTCGGCTTCCCGAAGCTGAGACGGAGACAGGCCTCGCTCGAGGAGAGCGCGAAGATTGGCGGCATCGGAAAGCGACAGAGCCTTGAGCCAACGGGCTGCGTAGAACGGAGGAAGTCGGGCAGCCAAGCGCCGCGTGGGCGTGTCGAGACTGGGCGTGTCGAGCGGAGGGAGCGCAAGGCCGTCTAGGGAATCGATCCGGCGGCCAGCAAACAGTCGCGAGAGTAGGATGCGCGCCTGCTCGAGCCGTGAGTCTGTCAGGATGCCGAGCTCGGCGAACCTGCGGAGACCTACCAGCGCAGCATCCCGTCCTCGCACGATTCGAGGTTCGAGGCTCTGCTCCAGGGACAAGTAGTACTCTTCCCGCAGCTCCGCGTCAGCTGCTAGGGACTCTGGCAAGGGGACTTCGCGCACGACATCGACAAAGCGCATGTCCGCCAGGCCGGCGGCGATCGCAACGATGCCTTTCCCATAGCCATGAAGTCTCGCGCCCTCGAGCGCCGTCTGATGAATGGCGTGGGCTTGATCGACGATCCACCGGGCCAGCGTCGTTCGCAGGAATTCGCGGAATTGGGGCTCGTCGAACGGCGGTTCGAGGCGAGGTGCTTGTTGGACGAGGCGGTTGAGACGCGCGGCCAGACCAAGGCCGACGAGCGCGGAATGGACTTCAGCGGTCGGCTCGGAGCTCGCCCAGGTGTCCAGCCATGGGGCCACGAGCAGATCGGCGCATCCGGCGGGCGCAAGTTCGGCTCGGAGGGCGCGCACCAGCGGGGCTTCACTCTCGCACGACTCGAGGACGGCCAGCGCCTCGTCCCGTTGTCGCGGGTCGGTTTGTCCCAGCGCGCCGTCCAGCTCGGCAAGAAAGGCTCCGCCGCCGCTCGGGCAGAGGTGGCCGGTGGGTGCGAGTGTCATGGCAAGCCGCGAAGCACACTCGGGAGCGGGGGCCGGAATCGCGCTGGGCGCTGGAGGCAGTCCGAGCGTCGCCGGGCGAGCGGGTGCTGCTGATGGCGCTGGTCGGGCGGGCGAGACACCGGGCGGGCGAACCGCCGCCCCGCACGCGGTGGCTCCCATGAGCGCCGCGCCGCAGAGAGCCGTGACGAGACGCCTGCGTGCTGGGCAGATCGAACGCTGTCGACGTGGGGAACGGTGACTCATGGCAGGATCCATCAGGTTGGGTCGTACGTTACGGGGCTGGCGGCGGGGCTGGCGGCGG
>CAYRKE010000047.1:0-12548 GCA_964424695.1 uncultured Polyangiaceae bacterium | reverse complement strand
CGGGGCTGGCGGCGGGGCTGGCGGCGGAGTTGGCGCCATGGGTACCGACGGGGGGGGCGGAGGGATGGGCGCCGCTGGGCTGGGCCCGGAAACGGGCATTGCGTTCGGGATCAAGCTCGGTCTGGCCGCGGTCTGCGTCTTGCGGCGGATGAAAGGCGCTTCGCCGGTACGGATTCGTACCAGGGCGGGGCTGCTCGACACGAGCGTGCCCGTGAATGCTTCGAATCCCTGCGCTGCTCCGGATTGGTCGGCTTCGAACCGCGCGTATACCAGATAGAGTCCGGGTTTCGAGAAGGTGCCGCGCGGGCAGAGCTCAGCGAGACGGCTCGTGAACGTCATGCGGTGTCCGGGGCGCAGGCGTTCGAAGGCCGACGGATCCGGCACCCTCTCGTCGGGCCCCGCCGCGCAACTCGTGCTGCCTTCGGGCCCCGCGACTTCGAAGGTGACCAGTTCGCGGCGGAAGAACAAGCGTTTCGAAAGCTGGGAGCGATTCGAGAGCGCTACCTCGACCGTCGCGGAATACTCCGAATGCGCGTCGGAGCCACGAGTGACAGTCAGCAGGAGATCAGAACGAGCCTCCGTGTCATCGAGTCGCGTGCGAGACCATTCCGAGTATTCGGAGCGGAGGGCAAATTCAGGCCCCTCGAGCGTCTTGATGGGTGCATGGCTGGGCGTCTGCTCAGCAGCCTCCACTTCGGCGGCAAAGGGCGGTTTCTGCTCGACAGGGACTTCGACTCGCTTACCCGCCTTCCACGTGATCTTCGGTGGCGCCTCGGGCCAACCAAAGCGCGGTCGGACAACGGCACCGGGGACGAGCCATGGCTGCCCGTCGGCGGCGAAGCAGTAGAATCGCGGATCGAAGCGATCCTGGAAGGAGTCCCCGGGACCCAGCGTGATATGAGGGACTCGGGCGTCTCCCGCGGGGAGGAGCTCCTTGGGCAGTCGGCAGATCTGCGGCTTCTTCCCGGAGGGAGCCGTTACCGAGAACCACAGAAGACTTCTGTCCGCAGCCACGCGCACCGGGACCGCAAGCCCGTTGATGATCTCGAACCGCCAGGGAAGGTCGGGTCCTGCCTGGTCGACTCGAAACTCGACTCGTCCGGATAGGGGCTCGGGTGCGGTCGAATCCTCAGTGATCTCGGGCCGAGGAGGCTCGGGGAGCACCGACGGGTCGAGGGCGGGGCCAGACACCATGGGGGGCGGTGGTGGGGGAGGCGGGGGCTGAGGCGGGGGCTGCTCAGCGCAGCCGAGGACGGTGAGGAGCAGTCCAAGCGGACCAAGGCATGCACACGAGATGCGCTGCGGAACGACCGGCAGGCGACGCGTGGCCAGTCGCGGTGCGGTGCGGGCGCCTGCCCCATCCGCGTGCGGCGAGCGAGCGGTTGCGGTTTCGCTGGCGCTTGAGGTTCCACAGGTTTCGGTCATGCGTCCCAGGCGAGTCATGGTAGATGGCTACCACACCCTTCGTGCTGGCTGCGTCGGGAATAGCGGCAAAGTGGGAGGACGGGGCTGCTTGGATCGGCCCCGTGGCCTTGGTGCTGTTACATTTCTGGAGGTGGCGGCGTTCGAGTCAGGGGGGGGCTGGTGCTGGGCGTCGCCACGCCAGGGGTGGGTACCCGGCCAAGGCGATGCCTGGCGTGTCCGAAAGCTGCAACACCGCTCGCGCCCTTGGCTTGGCAATACGCGTCGCGAGTGTTCCGCATTCGTGCTGGCGACGAGCCTGCCCCAACCACCGATCCTTCGGGAATCGCTGCCGCATGACGAGCGGGGGATCGGTGCGTCGGGTAATGGGCCGGAATTCGCTGGTTGCAGGCCTCTGCTTGCGGGGAGCCCAGAGGATCGCCGCGTGACGGTTAGGATGGAGGTGCCCCCTGGCGCCTACGGGCCAACGGCTTGCAGCTGTCGCACCAGAGCCTCCAGCACGAGCGTTGGTTGAGCGTTGCGTTCCAGGAGTCTGAGCGAATCCTGAACGAGGAAGAATCGATGGGCACAGCGTTGCGCCGTGCGTTCATCGGTGACGATGAGGTTCCTGGCCTCCCGTGCGAGCTCAACGGAGAGTAGCGCGAGCTGCTCGCCCAGGACTTCACGCGAGGAGGCACTTCCCTCGAGTATCTGCATTCCGGTGGCCAGATCCGTCGCTGCCATGGCGCGACGCGCTGCATCCGCGAAGTGCTCCCGGCGCTCCCTCTGCTCGGTGGAGGCGAGGGCGAGTGCCTGCGAAGCACTCCCTTCCGCAAGCGGCGCGAGTTCTGGCGGGGCTTGGTGCTTTTCGAGGATCTCCACGACAACGCGGTCGGGCAGCGGCCCGAAACGAACCGGCAGTGTTCGCGAGCGAATCGTCGGGAGGAGTCGGTCGGGCTTCGCCGTCACGAGGATGAAGTGAGTGTCCGCGTGCGGCTCCTCGAGCGTCTTGAGTAACGCGTTGGCTGCTGATGGGGTCATCTCGTCCGCGTCGCGGATGATGATGACGAGCGCGCGGCCCTGGTGCGGTGGGTAGCCCGTTCGCGGCAGCACGACCGAGCGGATCTGCTGGACGCTGATGGCGGAGGTCTCGCCGCCATCCTTGCCCAGCATCGAGGGTGGGTACAGGCCGCGGGCCACCAGGACCACATCAGGGTGCAGCGGCACGCGCGGATCGGTTTCGTTGAATGTCGAGACCCGGCGGCAAGTGCTGCACGTTTGGCAGGGACGCGCGTCGGCATCGGCCTCACACAACAGCGCCTTGGCCAACTCGAAAGCGGTGAGCTCCTTGCCCACACCGGGCGGCCCCTCGAACCGGTAGGCGTGGTGAACGCATCCGCGGCGTAGTGCATGATCCAAGGTCTGGACGGCAGCATCCTGGCCGCGGACTCTGGAGAAGGTGCGCATCGCAGCCTCAGTCAACCCCCGCCCACTCGAGAGCGCCGCCGGTTACGACTCCTGGCCACGAGTCGACGTAGCGAGACGGTTCGCCGGGGCCGGAGACATCGACCCAGAATGCTTCGGCGCGGGTCGGTGGACGCACGTCAACGTGAACGAAGTGATTGTTGGGGTAGTAGCCGCAACCCACACGGGGTAGCGTGCGGCAGAAGCGGAAGACCGCCTCGTTGGAGATACCGCGAACCGAGATATCGAGGGCCCTACCCTGGCGGTGGAGACTTTCGGGGCGTGACTCGGGGCGGTACCCACTCATGAGGGTGATCATACGCCCGGGAAACGCATCTGCGATCTTTCGGAGTACCCAGGCCAGCCGCGGGTGGACGAGCTTGAGCTGCGGGAGCCACTCATGCTCGTCGCTGCCCGGCTGCGGATCGATGGGCAATGGCAGAGACGGCCGCTCACGCAGCGCCGGTCGCGCCAGGACACTCAGGCGATCGATCGTATCACTGGACACGGAGCCATCGCATTCCAGGAGGCGTAGCTGCTCCCACTCGCCATTGTATCGAGCGATCATCGCCGGCCGTGGACGATTCCACGGTAGGCATTTCGCGGCTCTGGCATCGTGCGGCGTAGGGTCCGCCATCCACAGCGCTTCCAGTGGCGATGGTGCCAGTGGGGCGCTCCACGGTCTGATGGTTCCGCTGAGCGCTGCCTCCCCGAACGGAACGAATCGGGTGAAGGGCGAGATGGTCAGCTGCGGGTTTCCGCCATGACTGGGTCCCGGCGACTGGTCCGGGCGGATCCAGTCGGACGCCTCGAGGGCCTCGCAGCTGTCGGAACTCCAGCTCAGGGCCGGCGCGATGAGCCAACGTTTCGGACCGTAGCGTCCTTCCCACAGGGCGAGCCACGGCGCTTTTCGCTCCCGCTCCGGGTGATTGAAGAGCGCGATCTCGAGTCCGGCTCGCGGCAGTCGCCCAACCCACGGATACTCATTCCGTTGCGGGGTGACTCCTGCTCTTCGCGCCGGGGCTCTGTTGCGGTGGGGAACGGTGCCGGCACGGATGTGCGCTCCCATGCCCGCCGGAGCCGGGGTTGGGAGGCCCCACGCGCTTGCGCTGATGGAGAAGACAGCAACAGACACGAGCCACATCCAGACTCGAGCCCAACCACCGCTTCTCGGAAACATCGGCCAACTGGAGGTATGCACGGACCTAGATCGGGTTCTCGAAGGTCGGGCGGAACCGGCTCACGGCTCCGCGAGCCCTGCGATACGTCCACCCGATCGGTGCTCCAGGCCGGGCGGGGCCCCGGCCCGAGCAATCGATCAGGTTCCGATGGTCTCAGCCCTGGATGGAGCCAATTCCCGAGCGAAGCAACTGAAGGAACAACTCGTAGCTTTCCTTAGCCTTGGCCTCATCGCCATCCACCGACTCGCTGACGGACAGCCCATTGAGTACTGCACTGAGCAGACGGGCCAGCTGGTCGCGCTTGGCGAAGGTCTGGGGCAAGCTGAGGGCTTCCACCGCAGCCTCTCCGATGATCGCCTGCGCGTCGCGCTGGAGATCCGCCGCACGGCGCTTGAGCTCTCCGTCCCGACGGGCCGCGCTCCACACCTCGATGTTGAGGCCGGTAGCGGTCTTGTCGCTCTGGATCGCGTCCCAGAGCTGCAGCAAGGCCCTCGACTTGTCGCCAGTCTCGGTGGCGATCGATTCACGCACTCGCTCGAGGTACTTGCGGTACGTGAAGCTCTGCACTTCGTGGATCAGCGCTGCCTTGCTGGCGAAGTAGTAGTGCACGATGCTCTTGCGAAGACCGAGCTCCTTGCCGATCTCGGCGAGCGTCGTGGCGCTGAAGCCCTTACGTGCGAAACACTTCGCAGCCGCAGTGAGGATGGCCGCTACCCGGGGATTCTCCCAGTCGACGGTGCGCGCTGCTCCGGTGTTTTCCATTGGTTCTGCGGAATCCGTGGTGACTTGGGGTGCATTCTCTGTGTTCATGGTCACTTACCAGACCGAACAACCGGTCCTTGGTTCAGCTGGGTCTACAAGGTCGTGAGGAGGTCGAGCTTCGCCCGCCCACATCGCAGGGCCGTTCTTGCCCACTGTGGGCCGGTTCGTCAAGGCCAAAGGCGGCCGGCCTGCCGGGTATCGGAAGGCCAGGACCAGATTGCCGCAGAATTTCCGCTGCGCAAGCGAATCCGGCCTCAAAAAAAAAACGCGCGGGCCTACTCGATTTCACCCCAGAACGGCATCCCAGCGGCCTTCGTCCAGCCCTCGTTCCCGAACCGTCCCGGCTCCCGCTGCTCGAGAGTGGGACCGCCCTCGGCCTCTTCTTCAGCCGAACCGAGCCCGGGACCCTGTGTCATGACGAGCAACTCATCGGCGACGTACTCGGGATGCGGGTCGTCTTCCACCTTGGCCTTTTTGCTGGCGCTCTGCGCAGTGCCGACACGGACGATCTGGGTCGTGGGAGGGTAGGTGTCGTTCCAGCGCTCACGCACCGCGTGCAGGCCTTCCCGCACGATGCGATAGCGCTTGAGCTTGAAGCCGGCCACGCCGCGTTGCGCAAGGACCCGCTCGCCGGCTGCCAGCGCGTCGTCGGGGCGTTCGACCTGCTCGTATGGCAGAGCCTCCATGATGCGCCGGATGAGCGTGACGGTACGCGAGCGGTTTGCGCCCAGGATTTCCGCGCGCACGACGCCGTTCTTCACCGTCTCGTGGAGCACGACCGGAAACGAATATGTGTTCCGCAACTTGAAGTTGATGGTCGGGTATACGACCGTCGCGTCGAGTCCCATCTTGATGTACGCGCTCGGCCGAGTGTGCGGATAACGCTCCACGATCCCCAGGCCCGCGAAGAAAGCGGCACCGTGGAGAGTTCCCGATATCTGACACGTCCCACCACCGATTCCGTCGACGAGCTCACCCTCGGCGATGACCGTTGCGACCTTGTAGCCGTTCGCCTCGTCTCGCGGTCCGACCACCCCATTGAAGTCGAACTCGTCACCGGGGAGCAGCACGTGGCCATCCAGCTTGGACGCAGCCAAGCGAAGGTTGAACGTTCGGTCGCGGTACTGCGCCGAGCGGTTGTATCGGGTCTCGAAGTAGCCAAGCACGGAGTCGAACTCCAGTTCTTTGAGTTCGGCAGCCACCCGGCGCGGTCTGAGCTCCTCGTACGACAGGGAAATCTGGCGCTCCCCTGCGGCTACGGCTCGGTGGAGCGACCCGAGCGAGGCATCCACATCGAGCAGTCGACCCGCACGCTCCTGAACGACCTTTCGTTGCTCGAAGTCCAGTCGAGCATCTTCTGGCAGCCGATCGACCTCGTCCTTCAGCGAGATGAGGCGGTCGACCGCTTGCCCCACCGGGAAGATGATGGGCACTGGCAGGACCAGCGGCTCGGCGGTTCCGCGGCGCTCCCATTCACGCCGTAGTGGACTCGTGTGATCCCGTGCGTCCCGTACGAGCCTGGCCAGTCGGACACTGTCGATCTCCGCGCCGAGCTTACTGAGGAACAGCGGGCGGGTCGTGCCGTCGGGCAGTCGGAGGTCGAAGCGGGAGGACGCGTAGCGCCGAACTCGCTCGAGCGCGGTTGGTACGGCATCGGCATTGAGGGCTAGCGGTGCACCGAGTAGCCGGACTTCGGGCGCTGGGGGGGGCGTGTCGCCGGGCGTCGGACTACGAGGCACCAAGACGAGACCAATGAGGACACCAGCCATCGCCGCGATGCCCACCATGAAGCTGCCACGCGCAAATTTCGTGCTCTGCCAGTTGACCATGGGCAATCGAATCGAGAGGGGCATCTTGGAAAGCACCAGGTCGGCCGTCAAGGGGCGGTGTCCCCGGGGAAATGACTCGCCGCGCGGCGGCCGCACGGACAGAATGCGGCGCTGGGACGATCAGGCGTCCTGCGCGTCGTCATTATCTTTCGACCTCATCGGTGGCTCGAGGTTTTCCACCTGCTGCCCTCTTTTTTCGAGCCATTCCTGCCCATCACGATGGGGTCTACGCATCCGTGGTGTCCGATGGTGCCCGATTCCATCCTCGAAAAGCTCGAATCCCTTCCCAGCCGGCCTGGATGCTACGTCTTTCGGGATCACGAATCCCGGGTGCTCTATGTCGGCAAGGCCAAGAACCTGAGGAGTCGGGTTCGAAGCTACTTTGCGGAGGGTGGCTCTGACGATCGGGCATTCATCCCGCTGCTGCGCCGCGAGGTGAGCGACCTCGAGACCCGCGTGACCGGGACCGAGAAGGAAGCGGCCATTCTCGAGAACAATCTCATCAAGGAACTCTGTCCCAAGTTCAACGTCAAGCTGAGGGACGACAAGGAGTACCTCAGCCTGCGGCTCTCGACTGGGCAGGCTTGGCCCCGGCTCGAGCTCGTTCGGCGGCCCAAGGCGGACGGCGCGAAGTACTTCGGCCCCTACCATTCCGCGACCGCCGCCCGCACTACCCTGAACCTGGTGGAGAAGCACTTCAGGCTGCGCACGTGTAGCGACCGCGAACTCGCGAGCCGTCGCCGCCCATGCCTCCAGTATCAGATCCAGCGCTGCCCGGCGCCGTGCGTCTTCGAAGTCGACCAAGAAGCTTACGCGGCGCAGGTTCGCTCGGTGGAGCTCTTCCTTTCGGCGCGGCACGAGGAACTCCTTCAGGAGCTCGAGACCCGCATGAAAAATGCCAGCGCCGCCATGCAGTTCGAACTTGCGGGGACCTATCGCGACCAGCTCCGAGCTGTCCGCACCGTGCTGGAGGCGCAGAACGTCGTGGTGGTCAGTGAGCGCGACCAGGACGTGGTGGGCCTCTACCGGGAAGGGGATCTCATCGAGGTGGCTCTGCTTCGGGTGAGAGGCGGCCGCGTCGTCGACATCGCGTGCTACGCGAATTCGCGGGTCGAGCTCCCGGACGATGAGGTCATCGCCGGGTTTCTCCGCGAGTACTACGGAGCTGAGCTGGAGGCAGAGAGCTTCGTGCCCGACGAGGTGCTCGTTCCGGTGCTACCCGAGGGGGCGCTTGGCGTCGAGGAGTGGCTGAGCGACACCCGACGCCGTCGCGACGCGAGTCGCCGTGGCGTCGAGCTCCTGGCGCCGAGTCGCGGTCCACGCCGGAAGCTCCTCGAGATGGCGATGGAGAATGCCCAGCATTCCTTCGCCGAGAAGCGTCGCGCACGCGAGGACGTCGACGAGCGACTCCTCAAGATCCAGCGCCGGCTGCGGTTGCCCGCTTTGCCGCGCCGCATCGAGTGCTGCGACATCTCGCACCTTGGCGGTGAAGACACGGTGGGCGCCATTGTGGCCCTGCGCGACGGCGAGCCAGACAAAGCACGTTACCGAACATATCGCGTGAAGACCAGCGACGCCGGTGATGACTATGGCGCCATGCGCGAGGTTCTCACGAGACGCTTCATTCGGGGGCGGGACGCTGCTGGCGAGGGCTCGGCCTGGGACCTCCCCGACCTCTTCGTCGTCGATGGGGGGCGGGGTCAGCTGGGGGTGGCGCTAGCCGCCGCCCAAGATCTTGGCATCACCAGCCTTCCCATCGTGGGGCTCGCCAAAGAGCGCGAGCGGCCCGGTGCCGAGAAGGTCGTCGATCGGGTCTATCTCCCGGGTCAGAAGAACCCCGTGGCGCTGAAGCCCAACGGGCCGGAGCTCTTCATCCTCGCGCGCGCTCGGGACGAGGCACACCGCTTCTCGAACCGCGGACGTTCCAAGGTCGGGAAGCGCCGCCGCATGGCTTCGGAGCTCGAGTCGATTCCGGGGATCGGCCCCAAGGCGCGCACCGTCCTTCTCAAAACCTTCGGTTCACTGGCTCAGGTGCGGGTGGCCAGTCAGGAGGCGTTGGGTGAGGTCGTTGGTCTCACCCGGCGGCAGTCTGAGGCGGTATGGGCCCACTTCCACTCCGAGGTAGGCGACCGCACTGGGACTGGCAACTGAGTTGCTGACGTGACAATGGTGTTGTCATGCGGCGGCGATAGTGCGCGGAATATGGTGGAATCGCGAGGGTACAGCAGTTGCAAGACCCGACGAGCCCCCAAAGGGACGTGTCATCGGCGCAGGATTTGCCGTTACAGTGACGTTGACAGTCCCTCCCTCTTCCACGTACCCTCGCGCCACCGGCCAGAGCCCCGGTGGTCGAATCGAATTAGGACCATCGGCAGTGCCCCGTCCCCATCTCGGGGTCGGGGAGCGGCACCCAAGGAGCCATGACTCAAATGAACTCAGTATCCAAGCCAAGCCGTGCGACGCGTTGGATCCGCGTCGGATTAGCTGGGCTCTCTTCTCTCATTGTGGTGGCAGGGGTCAGCTCCGGCTGTCTCGACCGTCCCGTTGAAGAGCAGGAGCCGTCGACGAGCAACGTCTTTGTCACCCAGTTCGCCCAGACCGCGGTGGACAAGATCGACCTGCTCTTCATGATCGACAACTCCCAGTCGATGGCGGACAAGCAGCAAATCCTTGCTCTGGCGGTGCCGCAGTTGGTCAGTCGTTTGCTGAATCCCCCCTGCGTCGATGATGTTGGCAACGCCGTGGATCAGCCCGCAGCGCCGGGCATGGACTGCGCCCAAGGCAGTCGAGAGTTCGAGCCGATCTCGGACGTCCACATTGGCGTTGTGAGCTCCAGCCTCGGCGGCATTGGCGGCCCCTTCTGCGAACCGGGTGGGTCCGAGGACTTCAACGAGACGCAGAGGGACATGGCTCACCTCATCGGTTCGGTGCGCACCCTGGCCAACACGAGTGTCGAGGGCTTCCTCAATTGGGATAACCGTGCCCAGGCGACGCGTGACGCCGATACCTTTCCGGATGCCCCACCCATCAACGACATCGCTACTCTGACCGCGCGGTTCACCGAGCATGTGATCGCGGCGGGCGAGGTGGGTTGCGGATTCGAGGCCTCCCTCGAATCCTGGTATCGGTTCTTGATCGATCCCAAGCCGTACCTGACGGTCTCCATCCCCAACGCACAGAATAGTCAGGGCGTCCCAGATGGCATAGACGACGTGATCCTGACCCAGCGGGACATGTTCCTCCGTGGCGATTCGCTGGTGGCCGTGATCATGCTCACGGACGAGAACGATTGCTCCATCAAGGCTGATGGGCTCGGCAACCTGGTGACGACCTTCGTCCGCAACAACAGTCAGTTCCTGATGCGTCGGGGCACGTCGGTCTGCGACCAGGACCCGAACAACCCATGCTGTAAGTCGTGTGCCACGTCGGAAGGCGCCTGGGGCGACTGCCCAGCCAAGTCGGAAGTCTGCAAGGACCCAGCGGGGAACGTCACCGATCAGCTCACGGCCCAAGAGGATGCGTCGAACCTGCGCTGCTTCAATCAGAAGCGGCGTTTTGGCATGGATCTCCTCTATCCCACGAGCCGCTATTCAGTCGGGCTCAAATCCATGCAACTCTGTCCGGATAGCAGCTTCGGGGACGGCGATTGTGCCTGCGCCGAAGCGACGGCGCGCGGCTTGCCGTGTACTCCAGGGGCGCCGGTGGCCAATCCGCTGTATTCCTCGGGCACCGCCATCATGGCGCGCGAGGCCGACCTGGTCTTCCTGGCGGGCATCATTGGTGTTCCTTGGCAGCTGATCGCCACGGAAGAAACCCGCGCAACGAGTACCCCGAACCTGCGGTACATGACCGCGGCGGAAATGGGAGCGGCAAACACGTGGGCGGAGATCGTCGGCGATCCGGACAACAACGTTCCGCCGAGCAGCATCTACATGGTGGAGTCCATCACGCCGCGTGAGGGTCTACCCGGACCTGACAGCACGTCAGCCACGGCTGATCCCATCAATGGGCACGAGTGGAACGCGGAAGGTCGCGATCTCCAGTATGCCTGTATCTTCCCCCTGCCGACGGCCACGGACTGCACCACGATTGAGGAAGGCAAGAACTGCGACTGCTCGCCGAGCAGCCAGTCGGCCTCCAGCGTGACCGAGGACGTGGAAACCGCGAAGAAGCCGCTCTGCCAGAATGAAGCCGGGGCCTACACGACCACCCAGTATCGCGCCAAGGCCTATCCGGGCCTGCGCGAGCTCGAGGTCTTGAAGGACTACGGGGAAAACTCGGTTGTTGCGTCTGTGTGTCCGAAGACGCTGACCGGTACCCCGACGGATGCGAGCTACGGGTACAACCCGGCCGTCAACGCCATCGTCGATCGTTTGAAGGAGAAGCTCGGTGGCAAGTGCCTCCCGCGCGCCCTCGCCGTTGACGAGGACACCAAGTTGGTGCCGTGTGAGGTCGTTGAAGCCATCAAGGGGACATGCAACTGCGATCCGAATGATGGGCGCATCGACCTCTCGGATAAGGGCGGTTTGGTGAGCGCGGTTCGGGCGGCACTCAAGGAGAACCTCGCGTGCGAAAAGGACGCGACGGACGCCAAGTGCACCGATTTCTGCATGTGTGGCATTCGGCAATTCGGCGCCGACGCGGCGGAAGATCGCGAAAAGTGTCTGAACGACCGCTCCGACGCTCCGGACGTGCGCGGTCCAGGGTACTGCTACATCGACGCCATGGATCCCACGGGGAAGAACTACATCGGCAACCCAGAGCTGGTGGCCAACTGTGAGCCTTCTCAGCGGCGTCTGTTGCGCTTCGTGGGTGACAACACTCCGGCGCGCGGTTCAATCACGTTCATCGCCTGCTCGGGTGAGCGCATTCGGTAGGCTCCGCGTGCGGTCGAGGAATCCCGAGGCGCCCATCCCGGTGAGGGGCGCCTAGGCGTGGAAAGGCGGTAGTCAGGGTGACACCTGGCTGCCGCCTTTGCTGTTTCGTGAGAAGATAAGCAGCCCATGGACGCCAAGAAGACGGTACTGGTCGTCGACGACGAGCCGCACATCGTGCTGGGGTTGAAAGACGCTTTGGAGTTCGAGGGGTTTCGCGTGATTGGGGCTTATACGGGTAAGGAGGCCCTGGCGAAAGCTCGGCAGGAGCGGCCTCAGGCCGTCCTGCTGGATCTGATGCTCCCCGATCTCAACGGATACCACGTTTGTGAGGAACTCCGGCGGCTCGACGCTTTCGTGCCCATCATCATGCTCACGGCACGGAGTCAGGAGGCCGACAAGATCCGCGGCCTCGACGTTGGGGCAGACGACTACGTGACCAAGCCGTTTAGCGTGGGGGAGCTGGTGGCTCGGCTGCGAGCCCTCTTTCGGCGTACGCAACGGCCCAGCGAGCTGTCGACCTTCCAGGTGGGAACGGCGACCGTCAACGTCGCGGCCCAGAGCATCGAACGTCAGGGGAAGAAGCCCATCACGCTGAGCTTCTACGAAGTGGAACTTCTGCGGCTCCTCCACGAGAAGAAGGGGCAGCCTGTCAGTCGGGAAGAGATCCTCAACAAGATTTGGGGCATCGACGCCAATCCGAGCAACCGCACCATCGACAACTTCATCGTCAAGCTGCGGCGCAAGCTCGAGAAGAAACCGGATCAGCCCGAGCACATCCTCACCGTGTACGGCTTCGGCTACAAGCTGGTGCTCTAAATCAGCGAGCGCGATTCTCGAACGGTTTGGCCTGCCCCCCTCGGGGTGAAGGCAGACCAAACCTGTCGAGTCCCGAAGTCTGCTCGAACAAGATTCCCTCTCCTTTCCGGGGTCTTCCTAAGACCCCATGCCCCGCAGGGTCCCCCGGCGCCCCCACTCAGCCTCAGCTGAGTGGGGGCGCCGGGGGTGGGGCACCACCCCAAAGGGATGCGCCACTT
>CAYRKE010000046.1:5010-44256 GCA_964424695.1 uncultured Polyangiaceae bacterium | reverse complement strand
CTAGCGTTGGGCTACTGGGCGAACGGCGCCCCCACCAGGCTCAGCATTGCCTGAGTCGCCTCGGAGAAGAACGCCCGTGGCAGCTCGAGCTTCATGCCGATTTGCACCTGGTCGCCGGAGCTCGTCGCGGTGCAGACGTATGGCATCCACACGGTCTCATGCGCCGCGCCAGGCCGGGCCGACATCGGCGGAAGCACCCCTGCCCCAATGAACGAATTCAGGATTCCGCGCATGCTCATGGCTCCAGCACAGAAGCCCTGATTCGCCCGAAGCGGTTCAAGGCCGGGTTCACGCTCGAGTGGCGATTGGCTTGGACCCACCACCTGTCGCAGACCCCACTCAGCCCCGGCGCGGTCCTCGGCACCGACTAGCCACGTCACGTCGCCGCTCTGAAAGGCAATGATGACATACGCCGGATCGCTGGCCTTGGTGGTCCTCTTGCGCTCTCGCTCGGCCGCGTGCCGCGGAGAGTGCGCGGGGGTCGATGGCGTCGCCTGGCCGTCGAGGAGCGCGCTGGGGCTCGCGAGTGCCGACGGAAGTACGACCCTGTACTCGAGAGCCTGCCCTCGAATCCCCTTGGGAACACGCCGCTCCTTGGTCGCCTTGAACGCCCAATCAGCGTTGGCGCGACGAAATGCCGGTGACTTCCCGACCGACACGGCCGCGTCGAGCCCCCGCTCGACTTCCTTCAGGGGGCTCGCGAGGCCGTAGGCAAACCACCTAGGCGCCTCCGTCGAACCAGCCGGCAACGCGGGCCCGGTACCAGAACTGGTGAGGAGAGGCCGGCCAGGTCCCACCACCAGATCCACCAGGTGAGGAACCCCCTGGATCGCGGACTTGTCGATGCCCTGATGCTCGAGCCATCCCTGCAGGAGCCCGACCGCAGATTCGCGAAGCGCGTCCGTTCCCCGTGTCCCACCCCAATCGGACCAGCTCACACTCTCCGCATCGCTCGGAAGCCCCCAAAACCGCGGAGAAGGAACCGCCGCGCGGCTGGCGAACTCCGTCACCGTCTGCGAGAGCACGGAGTTCGACGAACGCATGGTGAGCGCCGCCTCGACGGCCAGCGACTGGCGGGACTCGTCGAGCCTTGCCTCCAGCGTCAACTTGTCGGCGTGCTCGATCACCGTAAACAGCTCGTTTGCCCCTCCCTGCAGAGCCTCGACGAGCGCGCGGTCGAAACTCGGGGAATCCAGGGAGAATTCGCGCAGAAGCCAGGGAACGATCGCCTGCCGCATACGCCGGAGCTCGGGCGCAAAGCGTTCCTGAGCGGGCTTGGCCATCAGCTGCAGGCTGACGTCAGCCTCGCTGATCGCCATGGTGGGAAGCCCCCGAGCGGCAAAGGGGAGAAGTGCGGCAAGTCCTGCCTCGTCGCTGCAGACGACCCTTGCGGGGCTACTCCCCAGGGCCACCGCGATGGCGCACGAGGTGTCACCATTGGGGTCGAGCCGGTACACCCCCGGCTTCTCCTCCGAGAGGTCGACCCCGGCCTCCCGTAGGACCGCGACCGCGTCATCCAACGAGCTGAGCCCGGCCGAGATGACGGCAAGCGGCGTCGGCTCGCCGTCGCTTCCATCGGACACCAAGGCAGCGGCAAACTCGATGGGAACGTCGAGGTCCACAACCTTTGCGAGCCCCTTCCCTTCGCTCGCCAGAAGCCTCCGCCAGTCGAGCGGCAGCGCCGCCCACTCCAAGACTCTGTCCACAAGCCTGGCCGGCGCGCGGACCCTACCGACGGCAAACAGCCCAGCCGGCGCTGCCACCGGACTTCGGTCAGGCTCGGCGGGCCTGGGCCGCTCCGGCTTGACCGGCACCGGAGGCGACACGAGCGGAGTGCTCGCGTTCGGCGCGCCGCCACACCCCACAGCCATCGCCAGAAACATCGGAGACAGGATTTTGAAGCTGGAGCGTCTCATCGGCGCACTCTATCTCAGATACCCGACGAAACGGGCAGAAAGCGGTTCTGCCCCAAGGCCCACTGCCCCCAGGCCGCTGGCGCGTGTTCGGAAACTTGCGCGCAGGCGGTACCCCCCCCGGTCTCGCGGCAGCCCCAAGGGGCCCCGTCACGCCACCGGCTTGGCGAGCGGCGACTCCCCTCGACTGGCCGCGCTCTCGGCATCGGGTTCTGGGGCGTCGTCAGTAGACTGCCAGTCACTCTTCGAGTCACGCCGAGCGGGGCACCCCTAGCGAGCCGAAGTGCGCGAAGTGCCATGCACGTGGCCTGTCCCCGCGTGAACGTCAATCGGGCACCGCCCTCACCCACTTCCCTATACTCGCACTAGCCTCCGCCGCGCGATGCGCCACAATGGTGCGGCTATGACTTGGCGACCTAACGTAATGCTTGGCTGGCTCGGGGCACTCGTGGGGAGCGTCGTGCTTGGGGGCTGCAGCAGTTCCAGTGAGGGCACGTGCGTCGTCGGGACCCACGACTGCGTGTGTTTTCCCAACATGACCTGCGAACGTGGTCTCGAGTGTGCCCCTGCGACCAACACCTGTGCGGCTCCAGTCAGGGCCACGGGCGGTGGCCCATCGGGGCAAGCCGGTTCTGACAGCGCCGTTGCGGATGATGACACTCAGCTGAGCGGTGCCGGCACCTCGGCTTCTCCCGCAGGAGGCACTGGAGGCGATCCGACGGCATCCGGCGGCTCCGACGAACCCACTGGCGGAACCACGCCGACGGGTGGCCAAGCTCCCACCGGAGGAACCAGCTCGTCCGGCGGTGAGTCGTCGTCGGGAGGAGCCGGTGGCACCGCAGGAGACTCGACTGCGGGCGGCGAGGCGGCTGCCGGCGGCAGCGAGACGGGCGGCGAGGCCGGTGAGACAGCGACAGGCGGTTCCGACGAGGAGACCGGCGGCACTGCAGGGACATCCAGCGGTGGCACCCCCGAAACGAGCGGGGGAGGTGGCGCTGGCGGCTTCGGGGGCACAGCGGGCAATGGAGGACACGGCGGCGACCTGCCCGCAACCGGTGGAACGACGGGAACCGGCGTCCCGATCGGGGTCGAGCTGATCCAGAATGGGGACTTCTCGGCGGGAGATACCGGGTGGAGCGTCAGTGGCGGCTCAGGGACTTTCACCTCCGACGGCGCTCTCTGCGTTTCGGGACGGGGCGGGGATAATCCACTCATGGGTTGGCCCGCGGATGCAGCCAACGGCGTGCGCATGGCAGCCGGCACCAGCTACGAGCTGTCGTTCCGCTTCAGAGGCGAGAGCACCGGGTTCGATGTCAAAGTCGGCGGTGTCTATGATCCTTGGCCCGAAGCATTCCGCGAAACGGAGCTCGCCGAGTCGTCCGTCACTTGGCGTGATGCGGAGTTGACCATCGAGATCCCCGCAGAGTGGGGAGGGGACTCGGACGGTGTGATCCAGTCGGGAGTCGCGTTCGTGGTCTGGTTCACTGCCGGGCAGATGGAGTTCTGCATCGACGACGTGAGCCTGATGCGAGTCGAGTAGCGACTCCGCTCGGTCGATGCCGAGAAACACCGAAGCCCGGCTCGTTGGGCCGGGCTTCGCGCGCTGAATTCAGCAGCACCTCAGGGATGCTGCATCAATGGGCTTTCTCTCAGTTCGATTCCTCGAACTCCGCATCGATGACATCGCCAGACCTCTTCTTGGACTGGCCTGCGCCATCGGTCGGACCGGCTTCGGGCGGAGGAGCCGCCCCCGCGCCTGCCGCCTGGTAGAGTTTGGCGGCAAGCTCGTGAGCCTGCTTCTCCAGCCGCTCGAGGACGTCCTTCACCCGTGAGTCGTCCTGCTTCTCGACGGCGTCTCTACCTTCCTTGATGAGCGACTCGATCTTGCTCACGCTGTCTGCATCGAGCTTCTCCTTGTTCTCGGAGATTTGCTTTTCCAGCGTGTAGCAGAAGTTGTCGAGCTTGTTCCTCCGATCGACCTCATCGCGACGCCGCTTGTCTTCCTCTTCGTGAGCAGCAGCATCAGACACCATGCGCTGAATGTCTTCCTCATTGAGCCCGCTGCTCGCAGTGATGGTGATCCGCTGATCCTTGCCTGTTGCCGTATCTTTCGCCAAAACGCTGAGGATGCCGTTGGCGTCGATGTCGAAAGTGACTTCGATCTTCGGAACACCACGCGGAGCTGGCGGCAGCCCTTCGAGGTGGAATTTGCCCAAGGTGCGGTTCAACCTGGCCTCGGTGCGTTCGCCCTGAAGCACATGGATCTCCACCGAAGTCTGACTATCCGCTGCCGTGGAGTAGATCTCCTTCTTCTGGGTCGGAATGGTGGTGTTGCGGGGGATCATCACGGTCATGACGCCACCGAGCGTCTCGACTCCCAGGGAGAGGGGGGTCACGTCCAGGAGAACCACGTCGTGCACATCGCCCGCCAGCACTCCGCCCTGAACGGCAGCACCCACCGCAACCACCTCATCGGGGTTGACGCCTCGATGCGGATCCTTGCCGAAGAACTTCGTCACCGTCTCCTGCACCAAGGGAATGCGCGTCGACCCACCGACCAGCACGACTTCGTCGATGTCCTTGGCGCTCTTCTTGGCGTCCGAAAGCGCCTTCCGCACTGGATCCATCGTGCGCTCGACGAGCGGTGCGATCATCTGCTCGAGCTTTGCTCGCGTCAGCTGCTTCTGCAGATGCTTCGGCCCTGAAGCATCTGCCGTCAAGAACGGCAGATTGATGGTCGTCTCGAGCTTCGAACTCAGCTCGATCTTCGCCTGCTCAGCGGCGTCCTTGAGACGCTGGATGACCATCTTGTCCGCACTGACGTCGACGCCCGTGTCGCGCCGGAACTCGGAGATGAGCCAGTCCATGACCACGTGGTCGAGGTCATCCCCACCGAGGTGCGTGTCACCATTGGTGGCGATCACCTGCACGACGTTGTCGCCCACTTCGAGGATCGAAATGTCGAACGTGCCACCGCCGAAGTCGTAAACCGCGATGATTTCGTTGCTCTTGCGGTCCAGACCGTATGCGAGAGCCGCTGCCGTGGGCTCGTTGATGATACGTCGGACTTCGAGGCCCGCGATCTTGCCCGCGTCCTTGGTCGCCTGCCGCTGGGAATCGTTGAAATAGGCCGGAACCGTGATGACGGCCTCCGTTACCTTCTCCCCGAGATAGTCCTCCGCGGCCTTGCGCAGCTTCTGCAGGACCTTGGCGCTGACCTCGGGCGGCGCGACCTTGGTACCCCGCACGTCGAACCACAAACCGCCGTTGTTCCCTTCCACGACCTTGTAGGGCAGGCGCTTCGTGTCGCCGCTCGCCTCTGAGTAACGCCGCCCGATAAACCGTTTGGCCGATGCGATGGTGTTCTCCGGATTGGTGACCGCCTGCCGTTTTGCAATCGTGCCGACGAGGATTTCCCCCTTGTCGTCCCAAGCCACCACGGACGGAGTCAGGCGGGCGCCTTCCTCGTTCACGATGACCTTGGCGTCCTTGCCCTCCATCACGGCAACGACGCTATTGGTCGTTCCCAGATCGATTCCGATGATTTTTCCCATAGTTTTCGGTACTCCTGAAAGCTTTGTGCTGCGGTCTGCTCGGATCGGTCAGCGATTGAAAACGACCTTCGACAAGCACCGCCGTCCAGCTGCCCGGCGCACCGCCGCGACAGGCTCGGGCAACTTAACCACCTCAGCTGTGCGGTCAATCCTCTTCTACCCATCTCAACGACTCCGCCCGTCGCAGGCAAGCCCGACCGAGTAGTGCTCCCCCACACCGGTGTGCGGCCGGAGTCGCCCCCCAAATGCTCTGCCCCCCGCGGGAGCCCTCGCCGGCCCACCGGGCATCTCCCCTCACCAAACCGGAGGCGCCTGCGACAAGAAAGCGGCGGACCGTACCCAGGCGGCAGACCAAACCTCCGCCTTTCCCGGTCCGGGCCCCTTCGTTCGACAATGACAGAAACCTGAACAAGCGGCGACGTCGGCAGAGAACCGCGCCCCGGCTCGCCCCATCAAAAAGCCGGTGTCAGCCATCACAAAAGGGCGACGCATGGGGCAACATTCTGGTTGACAGCCACTTTCGCCGGAGTACCCTCCGCTACCCAGTCCCTGGGGCCGTAGCTCAATTGGGAGAGCGCCGCGTTCGCAATGCGGAGGTCAGGGGTTCGATCCCCCTCGGCTCCACCCCCAGCGTGAAACCCATCCACGCATTTCCAGTCGCGTAGGGTTGTATCTGCGATGACGGTTGGCCAGCGCCAAATCGAGGTCGTCATCGACGCTCCTCCAAGCCGTCTATGGTGGGCGTGTAGTACACTGGACGGGCTACGCGCCTGGCAGGCGGATGACGTTCGCGGCAGGGTGGGTTTGGGAGCGACGCTGGAGTTCGGCTGGCCAGGGCTCGGGTTGACGGTGGACGTGCAGGTCACCGAGTACGAACCTCAACGGAAGATCGAGTTCGCGACGGCCAGTTGGAGGCTGGGCCTGGAGCTAGCAGGCCCAGGACTCGTCCTCACGCTCGCCGGACCCACGTCCGAGGACGAGCTCGAGGGAGCGATGTCGGGGTGGGCACTCAGCCTCGCCCTTCTTCGGCACCAGCTGGAGCGCCACTGGGGCTACGAGCGAACCGCGACCTGGGTGGTTCGCTCCATTCAAGCACCGCCCGAGCAGCTCCACGTATTCTTCTCGGACCCTCTGGCTCTGCGCACCTGGCTCGGCTCGGCAACCACCCCGGTAGGTGCCTCGGGTGAGCGCGCGGAGCTCGATCTGGTGTGGGGAGCTCGCCTCTCGGGCGAAGTCCTCGCGCACACGCCGCGGCGCGACCTTGCGCTGAGCTGGGAGCAACAGGGCGACTCGGTGCTTTCCCTCCGGTCGCTTCCCTCGCCGCGAACCCAGGAGGAATGGTTGGTGCTCCTGCAGTGGTCGCGATGGCGCGAAGCACCTGAGCGCGTCACCACCGAACGCGAGCTCGAAGGAGCCCTCACGCGACTGGCCAACGTCTTCAAGCGAAGAGGCGTCGCATAGGGCCCACATCCGCGGCGCAGGCACCGTCACGGTCGAGGCTGCGGAGCGCTCACGTCAACCGGCAATGGCTCAGACTGGGCAGGCGACTCCTCACCTCTGCCAGGTAGGCGAGATCCAGATCCGCGACAACAACGCCCATTCGGTCCGAACACTCAGCGACGATGAGCCCCCACGGGTCGACGACGAGCGAATGACCAAAACAGGAACGCCCCTGGGGATGAGAGCCCCACTGGTTGGCAGCGACCACCCAGGCCGTGGACTCGACTGCCCGAGCGCGCAGGAGCAGGTGCCAGTGGTCTTTGCCGGTTTGGAGGGTGAACGCAGCCGGCACCAGGAGTACCTGCGCGCCTGCTCGCGCGAGCCGTCGATAGAGCTCGGGGAACCTGAGATCGTAGCAGATGCTGAGTCCGACGCGCACGCCGTCGACCTCGATGACCCGCGGCTCGCTGCCCGGTGAGGTGTGAGCAGACTCGCGAAAGACTCTTCCATCCGGAAGGTCGGCGTCGAACAGATGGATCTTCCGGTAGCTCGCCATGACGCGCCCGTCGTTACCGAACACGACACAGGCGTTGTAGGGCCGCGCCGGTTCGCCGCTCACCTCGGGCATGCCGCCAGCGACCAGCGTGAGCCCGGTTTCGCGCGCGAGTACCCCAAGGCGGCTCTGGATTGGGGCTCCGGGATCGCCAACCCGTTCGGCAATCCTCCCCTTCCCTTGCTCGGACCCGAACCAGGCGAAGTTCTCGGGAAGAACCACCAGCCTGGCGCCGGCCTCCGCCGCGTCCCGCACGGCGCGCTCGCAGGCGCCGAGGTTTGCTTCCACATCGTCCTGACTCGACAGCTGCACCGCAGCAACTCGAAGCGCGTCTCTACGCATGGCCCGAATGCTACGTCACTCGCCGAGAACTGCCACTCGGATCGACTAGTCCACGCGGACGATGCGCGACCCCAGCACGCCGCGGGTCTTGTCCATCGACACGACCATGAAGTGCCGCCCAACACCATCAAAGGTCTCCGGAAGCGCCCCCCCTCCTCCGCTGATGTGAGCCTCGATGCCAGCGTTCTGGAAGGCGTAGTAGGAGTGGATGTGACCGTAGAGCGTCAGATCTACACCGTGGTCGGCGAGGCGCAGAAGGAGCTTGGCCGCCTCGGCCCGACTCGCGAAACAGCCGTTACGCACCCCGATCGGATCCAGAGGCGGGATGTGCATGGCCACAACGTGAGGCTCGCTCCCCCCATCCTCCAACGAATGCTGGAGCCAGCCGTCGAGCCACTCGTAGACGGTAGGATCGACGGTCGCGCTCGCCGAATCGATCATGGTGAAGTGCACGCCCCGGAAGTCGAAGTGGAAGCTACCTCTACCGAAATACTGCTGGAACAGCGGAGGTGACTCGCCAAGCTCGTGATTCCCGATCGTGGTGAAGAATGGGATGGAAAGACCGGCGAGCTCAGCCCGAAACCGTTCGGTCTCGGGGCGTGTGCCGCGGGAAGTCAGATCCCCAGTGGAGAGGACGAAACTGAGGCCCGGTTCGGCACTGATCGCCCGATACACATCCTGAATCTCATCGATACCGTTCTGGATGTCGCTCAGCAGAGCGAACTCGAACCCATCCGACTCGCCGCGGGGCACCTCGACCGCAAGCCCCAGTGCCGATCCGTACGGTGTAATCTCCCACTCGCACTGGGTGGCGAGCCCTGTAGCGACAGCGCCGATACTGGCCTGCCCCTCGCGCACTCGAAGCTCGGCGTCGGGCATACAGTTTTCGATCCTGAGCTCGAGTGGCTCGCCGCCCGAAAGAGTCACTGCCAGAAACAGTTCAGGAGCATTGCCCCAGAGTTCGAGTCTCTCACGGGAAAACCGACGAACCACGGCGAGGCCTCCCTCTACGGTGACACTCGCCCCCTCGATCTGCGCGCGCCCAACGCGGGCGTCGAGACGCACCCGATCTTCGGCGGGCCTGACGCACGACAGGACCGACGGGCACGAGATCAGTGCTCCGAAGACCACGGCGATGAACCTCAACCCTCGACGGGCGGACACCACCGACGCGAAATGGCCGTGACGACTCATCCATCACCTCCGTAACGGAAATGTGCCGATAGCCCCGTCACGAGCGCACTCCCGTACTCGACGACCATGCCGAGGCCGAACTCGTCCGTGACGAAGTGCTCGCCTTCGAGCCCCAGGTGCCCCGCCACGCCACTCCCCACCCCTTCCATCAACAGCCCGGCGGCGAAGTCGTCGTGACGGTGGTCGTAGTAGAGCTGCCACTCGCCGCTCCCTGCGCCGCCACGCCCCACGTAGATCCCAAATCCGAATCGGCCGAGAAGGAGGGTCGCGCTTTCGGGCTCCAAGCCCGCTATCTCCCAGTCGATGAGTTGCGTTGCCGCGCCGACCCCAAGCTCCGCGAACGAGCCAGCCAGATGGGGATCGTAGGACATGAGGTCGAGACGACCGAGCACCATCAGCCCGGCGCTCGACATGGTGAACCTCGACTCCGGGTACGTGTGTCGCGTCCAGGATGCCTCGAGATCGAGGTAGCTGCCATCACTCGAGCTTCGATCGGGCGTCGCCCCGAGCGCGCGGAATGCGACCGGCAGGCTCAGACGCTCGGTACTTCCCCAGGGCGCCACCCAGAGCCGGGGGCTCGTACGCCATCGGCCAAACCGAGCGTCGATCCCGCTTACCGACAAGTGCCTGTAGGAGAACTGCGGGTCATAGACGTAGAGATACCCAAGCTCGCTCTCGAACCGAGCCTCCCTCCCGGTGGCAGCGCCGAACCCTCCGTCTGGAGCGAGCGAGGAGTAGACGTCCGACTGGAAACTGATGCCGAAGATTCCCGTGCCGGCGATGGTCAGAGCAGCTGCGGGTCCCACCCACTGGCGCGCAGCGCCGGTGCTGACGATCACGAACCCACCGAGACCGATCAACGCCAGGCCTACCCCCTCGGCAACGAGCAAGCGGGTCCCGGTTTCCTCGCGCCCAAGCACATAGTTGCCAGTCCCGTGGACGAGGACGCCAGGAACGATGGACAGCGCCACAGCAACAGCACGGGTAGTCCTCGACTCGCAGGCACGGTCTGCTGTGCCCAGGGTGGCCGAGCCGCCTTGGGGCGTAGTGCGCTCGGCGCACGAAACCACCGAAGCGGGCGGGGCACCGGCGCCAAACTCGACGTCTGGGGAGGCGCCGACACCGCGGCTGGGCGTCGACGTCCCGCTGGCTCTCGGTGCGGGAGCCAAGTCGGCAGCGTGAACCACTGACGTCCATGCAGCAACCATGAGTGCCGCTCGACAGGTTCGAGCAAGCCCACTCAGCCTGCGAGCGCCGATTCGTTCGCCGGCTCCGCCGCCACGAGGAGCCGCGCCGCGTTGGCGCGCGGGGGCGACTCCCCTCAAGAAACGCCGAATGGTGTTGGTGGGTCGGTGCTCTCGTTGCTCGTGGGCCGCGACCATTCCGATCGCTTGCCGCGCCGCTGCCTGTCGCTCCGGGATCCCGAGGAACGCCCAGCCCCGGATCCGCCGAAGGCGAGCACAGGGGGGGCGAACTTCTGCGCGCGGAACGGGACGACGGCAAGGAGACATGGATGTCAGCGCGGGGAGCATCCCCCGGAGTCCCCGGATTATCCAGGATGGCGTCGGCGTCGCGAAACCCGTCCTAGCGGTGGGGAGAGGGAGGCGCGGCCGAAACACAGGCCAGCGGCTCGGCAAAGTATCCTACACTGTACGACATTCCTTTGTAAGCCAGAAAGCCTCCCTGGTAGCTCACTGGCATGCACATTCGGTCGAAAGCCTGCCGTCGCGTTGCGCTCGGACTCTCGGTCGTTGGGGCGCTCGGTTTTGCTCTAGCCCGGGCGGACGCAGCCGAAGGAGCCGCGCCGGAGCCACCAGCGGCGGCCTCCCCCCCAGACCATCGGGCGCCCGTGCCAGAGGAACCTGGCCCGGACGCGATCGGGGCCATGAGCGTAGGGCATCCCCACGAAGGATTCCTGATCAATGGCGTGCCCATGCCCAAAAGCCCTCGCTGGCTGCTGGCTGATCCTGGGGGAGCCTGGGGAACGGCCGAGACCGTCCGAGCCCTCATGCACTGCATCGATCGTGTCTTCGCGGAGTACCCCGATTCTCCTCCGGCCATCGTAGGAAGCCTCAGCAAGCCTAAAGGGGGCGCGTATCTGCCTCACCGGAGCCACCAGAACGGGCGCGACGCCGACGTCTATCTCTGGCTCAAGAATCGAGGAAAGCAGTGGTACGTGCGGGGGACCCCGGAGAACCTCGATCGCGCCCGGACCTGGGCATTCATTCGCGCGGTCATTACGGAGACCGATGTGGAATACATCCTCCTCGACCGTTCGCTGCATCCGGCGCTCGAGTACTATGCTCTCTCACACGAGAGCGACGCGGAGTGGGTTCACGGGCTCTTCCATGATCAGGGCGGTCAACGGCGCGCCTTGGTGCGGCACATCCCCGGACATACTGGGCATATGCACGTGCGCTTCTACAACCCAGTGGCGCAAGCGCGCGGCAGACACGCCTACGATCGACTGGTCGCGCAGGGTCACGTCCAACTGCGAACGCGAGGCGTCTCGCACACGGTTTCTCCCGATGAGACGCTGAGCGAGATCGCCATCGAGTACGGCACGGACGTCGAGAAGCTCCGGAAGCTCAATGACCTCGACTCGGACCGCATCCGAGTCGGCCAGACGCTGAAGGTCGAGCAGCAGATCGATCTGCGCGGCGCTCGAGACCCGATTGTCATTCCGCCGCGACGACTGCCTCGAGAGACGGTCGCAGCGCGGACCGCCTCCCTACGAGAGTCGACGCAGCCACGACTCGCCCGCCTTCCCGCTCCGCGACAGGTCGCCCGCCCCGTGCCCTGACGTCTTCCCAAGACCGACGGTTCAGAACCCTGCCTGCGGGATCATCATGGGCAGCGACCCCACCTTGGACTTCGACCTCGGAGGCTGGGCGGGTGCGACCTGACCGCAGTCATCGGGGACGAAGCTGCTGAAGGGCGGGATCGAAGCGAACCAGCGCGGCTTGCCAGCATCGTCCGCCCAGTATCCTACCTGCCCCACGACGTTTCCGGTTGCCGCCCCACGCGCAACCGCCTTCGCCCACACCTCGGCCACGGTACAGCGCGGCAGGGGTAGCAGGGGTTCACTGCAAGACTGACTGTCCACGACGTGCGTCATTGCTCCCGTCGGATACACACCAACGTAGTAGGTGCACGGCCCCCTGAACTCGACGTTCTGCGGGTGGCCCGGCGGGGGCTGGGAACGCGACGGAGAACGAAACCTGTAGAGGACGAAATTCGACGTGGACGCAGTGACGTCCACCGTACCGTCGGACCGCAGACCCACGGCGTCAATCCGCAATAACTGCGCGTCGGGGAACGCCTCCTGAGCGATTGCCAGTGCCTTGGGCAAGTGCGCCTGAACATCCACGCGCCTGAGGTCGATGCCTGCCCCCGGGCGCTCGCCGGGAGCGGTCCCCGCAGCAGCGGCTGTCGTCGCCGCAACGCTCACCCCTGGTCCCTGCTGCCCCGCAGCGACGCCAACCAAACCGCCCTCACCACTGTCGGCATCAGGCTCTCGAGCGGCGAGGAGCAACGCCCGGGACAGAAACCACAGCCCCGCCAGGACAAATGCAACGAGGACGCCCAGACCAGCACAGCCCAGCATTACGAAGATCGGTGCCTTGGACCGCTTCGCCACCGGGCCCGGAACGGGTATCGGCACCCCAGCCATCGCCGGCGTGAAGCCCGGCGATACCGCCATCGGCCCTTGCCGGGCACCGCCCAAACCGTACGCCGCCTCTCCAGGAGAGAGGCCGTGGCCCCCACTAGGCGACTCGACTCCGTAGCCCACGGCACCGGGCTGGACGTGGGGAGCCACCTGCACCGGGGGCAGCGCATACGGCGAAGGTAAGACGTATGGCGCCGCAGCCATGCCGGGACCCGACGTGGCAGACAACCCAGGACTCCTCGGGTCGGATGCGCTCCTCTCTCGCTCGGTGGGCGGAACGGCGTACCTCCCCTCGGTCCCCGTCGGACCCGTGCGCAGCGGGGTCCCCGCCATCGCGGCGACGCCCGCCCCGCCCGCGGTCAACCCCGATTCCCGCACCGCTCGATCGAGGGCGGCTCGCATCTCCGCGGCGGACGCGAAACGTTGGCCCGGATCCTTGGCAAGCGCTCGCATTACGACCTGATCGAGCGCGGAAGGCACACTCGGGCGAAGCTGGCTCGGTGGCTGCGGCTGCTCGGCCACGTGCTTCTGAAGAAGCTCGGACATCGTGCGCCCCTCGAACGGGAGCCGCCCGGCAATGGACTCGTAGAGCACGACGCCGACAGAGTACAGATCGGTGCGTGCGTCGACCGGCATACCCACGGCCTGCTCCGGCGACATGTATTGCGGCGTACCGAACACCGCCCCTACCCGAGTTGCAGCCCGCTGCCCGGTGAGCTCGGGACGCAGCTTGGCGATCCCGAAATCGAGCACCTTGGCGCGACCAGCTGGGGTCACGAAGATGTTATCTGGCTTCAGATCACGATGCACGATGCCCTTCGAGTGGGCAGCCGCCAGGGCGTCCAGCACCTCGGACAGCACCCGAGCGACTGCGTCGAACGGCGTCCGTTTCGCAGCCAGTACCGCACGCAGCGTCTGGCCATCCAGGTATTCCATTACGATGTAGGGGCGACCGTCTGGCAGATGCGCCAGGTCCAGGATGTTGACGATCCCCTCGTGCCGGATGAGGTTCACCGCGCGAGCTTCATCGAAGAAGCGCTGCACGAACTCTGGATACTCGAGGCTTTCGCGGCTCAGGATCTTGATGGCAACCCTACTCCCAATGCTCGGGTGGACCCCTTGATACACCTGCCCCATCCCGCCCCGCCCGATTTCCCGAGCGATGCGATAGCTCCCGACCGCTTGGCCCTGAAGCTCGTCGGTCCGCGCAATGAGGGCCTCGCCATCCGCGGAGCAAAAACCCGCAGCTGGCGCAAGGCGACCGCAGACAGGACACACGAACATGGCTCAAGCAAGCATCCCAGACCGCGGGGCGGCCGTCCAGAGCGGGCTGCTCGCGGCCGGCAGGCATTCAGTGTATCCTCCGGCCCATGTCTGGTCGGCTCGGATGCTCTCGGTCGATGCGTCGCTCGCACTTCCCCGCCCAAATCGGCGCGATCGCGCTTGCTGGAGCATGGTTCGCCTCGACTACACTCTCTCTGGTCGGATGCGAGACCCGACGAGCTCCGGAGTGCAAGCTGGAATGCCAGAACCGCGGACGGTGCACGCTGAAGGATGGGCAGTGCATCGCCACGTCGCTCGAAGAGTGCGGACGGTCCGACGCCTGCAAGAACGCTGGCCAGTGCCAGCTCGAGGCGGCGGCGTGCGTCGCAACTCGCGACATTTGCGCCACACGCCCGGAGTGCAAGTCTCAAGGGCTGTGCGGGCCAGCAGCGGGTCGCTGTAGCGCCGTCACGCGAGATGATTGCGAACGGAGTGACGGGTGCAAGGACCAGGGCCGCTGCACCCCGAACGCCGGCGGGTGCGTCGCAGCGGGGGAGGATTGCCGGAAGAGCGCAGAGTGCGCCCGCTACGGTCGCTGCAGCATCGTGGCCGGAAGCTGCGCGGCGGCCTCCGCGAATGACTGCGCCGGCTCCAGCCTATGCCGGGAGCAAGGGTTCTGCAGCTATGCCGATGGGCGCTGCGCGCTGCTCTCGGACGATGACTGCAAGCTCACCGAGGGGTGCAAGTATCGAGGCCAATGCCGTTTCGTCAGCAAGAAACGGGAACAGAGCTCGACGCTGCCCCAGGCAGGTTGCGTGGTAGGTTCGGACGCGGACTGCCGAGCGTCCATCAACTGCGGTCGGCACAAGTCCTGCTACAAGCGCGGGCGCGAGTGTGCTCCCTTGTTGGGTCAGTAGTGGTATCCGTTCACGCCCTGCATTGAGGACCGGGCGCGATCCGCCTTGCGCGGAGGGGCCACGGCGCGGGGTCCCACTCGGGCAATGCCCGAGTGGGGGGCGCCCGGGGAGTTGCGGCTGCGCTCCGGTGCTCTCGTACCCACCTACGCTCCGCTCCGGTGCTCGCTGCGCCTTCCGCGCAAGGCGGCTTGCGCCCGGGGCTTTCTGGAGCCGTGAACGCATACTAGTAGTGGTCGTTGCGGTCGAGGCTGCGTGTGGCGGCGGGCTGCAGGCGCGGCTTGGACGGCGCCGCAATGGTCGACCCGGGGTTCTGACTTCCCGAATCAGGGGCGAACCGAGACATGCACGTGACTGCCGTCCTCAAAGTAGACCCAGTCGAAGCCAACCGAAACTGCAAGCTTTGCGAGGCGCCCAAGCTTCCGCCTGTCGAGGTCGGACGTCGTGATGTCAGCCGCCCGCCCCTCGTAGTGCAGACTGCCGCGGGCGTGTTCCTGGGTCTCGTCCCAAGCTTCGGTGACTCTGAGTCGGACGTTTGGCCACTCGCGTTCGATGAGCCCCGACAGCACCAAGAGGCGAGCTCTCAGACGACGAGTCATATGTCGGTCTGCGCCCGTGCCCTCTTCGTCCTTGAACACGATGTTCTCATCGTCGACCCGCACCAACGAGAGGAATTGCGACGAACCACGCCGGACGGGCCCCGCAATCTGCCCTGAGATGTCACGCTCGGCCGAGTTGGGAAGGAACTGTCCCGGCAAGAGGCAGCAACCATCGGACTGACGTTCGCTCTTCGATAGACCCGGCCCATCCGGTGCCCCGGTGTCGCATGCGACGGCTGCAAGGCAAAGAGAGACCAAGCGGGAGGGGATTCGGATCATGAAAGGTCGACAGAAAGGTCTTCTTGCGGAGAGCCCCGTCGCCGAGCGATGCAGGGCTCGCGATCGTCACCTGCGTTCGTGCTTTTCTGCAAGAAATCCGCTGAACCACTCAACTACCAGCCGACCAGCAGCAGAATCAGCCAACTAGCCTAACACCGGGGCGCCTCCGTGCTCCATCCATGGTGCCACCGACCGGGACAGGAAAGGGCTTAGAGGTCGCTTCGCCAACAAACGGGCGCTGGCCACGGCGCCGCGCGAGAAGTAGTCTCCCGGCGCGTTGGGGCTGGTGACTGCCTTACCATGGCCCCAGGCGAGCGACGAGGCCCCCCTGCGCACCGGCGCTCCCCTCAACCTGGAGACAACCGAAGCGTGCCCACATTCGTCTGGAACCTGGACCCAGAAGCCTTTCACGTTCCGCGACTCATCGTTGTCGCAGCCCTGGCGCTCGCTGCGGTGTCGCTGCTTGCCCAGGGCCTGAAGAGCAAGGCGGCCGAAGCCACCCTCTTCGGCGTCGTCCTGGCTGGCGTCAGCGCCGTTGTCTGGAAAATGGCTCCGGAAGCCATCCCGGTCCGCTACTACAGCCTCATCTTCGTCGCGGTCTTCCTCGGCGGCTATGGCTTCCTGAACTGGCAAATCCGCCGCGGGGGCGGCAGAGAGGAGGTGGCTGGAGACTTCATCGTCTACGGAGTCCTCGGGGTGCTGATCGGTGCCCGGCTCGGTCACGTGCTCTTCTACGACCTCGAGAAGGCGATGGAAGACCCGCTCTGGATCTTCAAGATCTGGACCGGGGGGCTCGCCAGTCATGGCGCGACGATAGGCCTCGTCATAGCGATGTACTTATTTACGAAGCGTCGTGGGGTCTCCTTCATCGAGGGTTCCGACCGCTTCACGTTCTCCGCCGCCCTGGGTGCCACCCTGGTGAGGCTGGGCAACTTCTTCAATTCTGAGATCGTCGGCCGTCCCACGGATCAGAGCTGGGGTGTGAGCTTTCCCCGACTGAACGAAGGGGGGGATGTCCTGCGGCACCCCACCCAGCTCTATGAAGTCGGGCTCGGGATATTCACCCTGGGGGCGCTCTGGGCCTTCGACCGCATTCTCGGGCGGGAAAAGCGGCCCCGCGGCGCGCTGGTGTCGCTCTTCTTCCTCCTCTACTTCTCCGGCCGTTTCGCCGTGGAGTTCTTCAAGGAGTATCAGATCCTCGACCCAGAGTCCTCACCACTCACCATGGGTCAGTATCTCAGCATCCCTGGGATCGCCTTGGGAATCTACGGCCTCTGGTGGAGCTTCAAGAAGCGACTACCCGCCGGGTGGGATGAACCCGACGACGGCCTCGAGGACTCCGAGGAATCGCTGGAGGGCGAGGCCGACAATGACGACGAGGAAGACGACGAGGCGGACCTCGACGATGACCGCGACGGGGAGCCCAACGACGACGGGACAGACGACGAGGACGAAGGCGAAGACGAAGACGAAGACGGAGACGGAGACGGAGACGAAGACGACAGCGAGGAGAGCGCTCGCGGCGGCGCCGACGAGGAACCCAAGAAGGCAACCGGCCGACGTACCAGCACCACCACCAAGGAACAGGGTCGCAGGAGCTCGGCCAAGAGCGGTAGCCCGGAAAAGACGCGCCCTCTCGAGGCCGATCCCGACGTTGATGACGAGTTCGGGGGCACCGAGGAGGAACGCAGGCGCCGGGCGCGTCAGGCTCGTCACGACGCAGGTGGTGATCCCTCCAGGGAAGACTGACGACTCGGTGTCAGCACTGGATGAGCCCTCCTCCAATGTGGGAAGCCCCATTGGGGGAGGCCCGGTTGCCGGGCTGCTCTCGGAAAGCGCGGGAGGGCCCATCCGGTGTTTGCCATCTCCTGGATTCGGGACGATAGTGTGAGCGCGGGCGGCCGAAGTGGTCCGACGTGCCGCCGCTGAGCAGGCGCTCGAGTGGAGTCCGGGAAGTACCAGAGCAGGCTGCACCTCAGCGAAACGGCGACAGCCGACGCAACAGGTACCGGCTCGGCGCCAACGGGGTCTTGTGGACCACTGAATACTCCGAACCCTGAATCGCTTGCCGAGTGGGCGCCGATTTCGATCGAGGTCTACGACCGAGACGGTTGGCTCGTTGCAACGAACCCGGCACTGGGCTCCGCCAGGCAGGACGCTCGAACCACGACCGAGCGCGGCGTGTACAACATCTTCGAGGACGCGCAGGTCCAGTCCACTGGCCGCGACCTGGAGCTCCGCAGGGTCCTCGCGGGCGAAGAAGTGAGGCTCACGGTGGGGACCAACGGCCCGCCCGGAGCGGTGTTCCAAGGACGCAGGCGGTGGCTCAGCCCCCTCGCCTACCCGCTCCACGGGCCGTCTGGAGACGTCACCCACTTCGTGATCGTCCATCAGGATCTCGTGTCCCGTGTCCAGACGAGCTCGAGGCTGCGCTTGTTTAAGCGATTTGCCGACGCTTCGCAGCAAGGGTGCGCCTGGCTCTCGCTCGACGGTCGGGTCGCGTATGCCAACCCCGCGTTCGCGACCCTCCTCGGTGCCGAGACCGAGCGCGCGCTCGTCGGGGAACTGCTGGTGTCGCAGCTTGGCCCCGACGATCGACACCTCTTGGAGACAGTGAGCCTGCCGCGGGTGTTGGGCGGCGAGACCTGGAGCGGCGAGGTCATGCTGCCTGGCCCACACGGAACCGCCACCCCATCTCAGGCGGACCTCTTTCTGGTGAACGACGATGCCGGGTCCCCCGCGTTCGTGGGAATGACGCTGGCAGACCTGAGCGCACGGGCGCGCGCAGAAGCCGAACGAGCAGAGAGCGAAGCGCGACTCCAGCGCGCGCAAAGACTCGAAAGCCTCGGCGTTCTCGCGGGCGGGATCGCTCACGACTTCAACAATCTCCTCTGCGGGATCGTGGGCAGCACGGAGCTTGCGATGCAGACGCTCAGCCCAGACCACGTGGCCCAAGAGGATTTGGCCCTGGTTCTACAGACTTCGCAGCGAGCGGCCGAACTCTGCCAGCAGATGCTCGCCTACTCCGGTCGCAGCCAGCTCGTGGTAGGCCCGATCGACCTGTCTCAGTTCGTCCACGACCTGACACCTCTGCTCAAGGTATCCCTGCACCACGAGGCAACCCTGGTCCTCCACCTGAACCCTGGCATGCCGGTCGTGGCCGGAGACAGCACCCAGCTGCGCCAAGTTCTTCTCAATCTCGTCATGAACGCCTCCGAAGCGATCGGAGGTCAGTCCGGCACGGTCAAGGTCTCGACGGGCCAGATCGAGTGCACTCGCTCGTTTCTCGCTGAACACGGCGGCGGGGATCTTCCTTCTGGGAGGTATGCCTACGTCGAGGTCAGCGACTCCGGGTCAGGGATGGATGAGAAGGTTCGCGCCCGGGCCTTCGATCCCTTCTTCTCGACCAAATTCACCGGAAGAGGACTCGGTCTCCCCGCGGCCTTGGGGATCGTTCGCGGGCACCACGGCACGATCTGCATCGACACCGCACTCGGGCGTGGAACGACCGTCAGGATACTGCTCCCGTGTGCCCCGGCTGTGAATCAGCCCACCGCTCGGGGTACTAGCCCACGGGTTGACCGCGCACGGGGCCGCATCCTCTTGATCGACGACGACCCCTCCGTCCGTGCCGTGGGCCAACGCATGCTCGCGAAGCTCGGCTTCGAGGTCCTGGCGGCGGAAGATGGTCTGAGCGGGGTCCGCATCTACTCGACCCATCGGGGCGAGTTCGATCTCGTGCTCCTCGACATGACCATGCCCGGCTTGAGCGGAGACGAGGTCTGCCGAGAGCTCCGTGCCCTGCGCTCGGACGCGAAAGTCGTGCTCATGAGTGGCTACAGCGAGCAGGAAGCCACGCAACACTTCGCCGAGCGCAGCCTCGCAGGCTTCCTGGCCAAGCCATTCCGCCTCGAGACCCTATCGGCATGCATCGAAGAAGCACTCGACGGACCGCCCGATGGCGAGTAAGGCCCCTGGCCAGCCCGACGCTCCCAGAGACCGAGGCGCGCTCGAAGCCTGACCGAAGGGACTCCTCTGGCACAGAAGACCAAGCCTCCCCCGATGACGGTGGACTGCCTTGACGCAACAACGGCCTCGCGATATGCACTGCACACATGAGCAGTAAGCAATCGAGCAATCAGAAGCACCCGGTCACTCCCGCGCCGGCGAGCGCGTCCCCCGAGCCAGAGATCCGCGTTCTGCTCCCAGCCGGAGTCGAGGAGGTTCTCGCGCTCTTCGAAGGCGAGCTCAGTGCTGTTGCCTTCCCAGACGTCAACGCCAAGCGCCTGAGAGAAGCGATCGCGCATGTGGCAACGCATGAGGATGCGGTCGAGGCGGCTCGGGCCGCTCTCACCGAGGCCGAGTCGCGACGTGGCGAGGCTGAGCGGGCAGTGATTCAGCTCGCCGAAAAGGGTCTTGCCTATGCTCGTGTCTTCGCGGCAGGCAATCCCGAACTCAGCGAGCGGCTGAAGGCGCTCCCGCTAGGCAAGCCTGCAGAGCAGCCCGGTCGAATTCGAAAGCCGCGCAAGGCCCGCAAGCCGTCAGCGAAGAGCGAAGCCGCGTCTGACACCTCGACCGAAACCAAGGAATAGGCCCGCGCACTACGCCGGGCTGCTCCAGCGCGTCGGCTCCGACGAGGCCAGCCCGGCGTTCTGGTGTGCTTGGACGTCGCCAAGCGCGTCGTGGTGGCGGTGGCTCGACCGCACTCTGCGATATAGACTCCGCGTCGGACGGGCCAACCTCAGCCCGTGAACTGCAACGCGCTCGGGGAGATCTTATCCATGCGTGCCACCGCCTTCACATCCTTCGGAGTCACCCTTGTCACCGTCGCTCTACTCGGCGCATGCACCGAAGAAACCGAGAACATACCCTACGGAGCAGTAACGGAGGTCCGGGAAACCCAGGACGGGCGGCTCCTCGTGGCGGGCTATGCGACACCGGATATCTCTGTCCTGGAGCGCGGATTCATCGAGTTCCTTGATCAAGACGATAGCCTCGATGACTTCGCGAGCCGACTCCGAGCCGGCGAGATTCCCGAGAAGGCTGGGTTACCCCCCGTCTGGGGCGTCACGGAATGCGAGGAAGGTGAGTTCGTCGCGGTGAACGGGGATTCGGCACCGTTCGCCACAGTGCGTGGACCGAACTGGGTCGTGGAATCCCTGCCCGAGAGTTGGACACTGCTGAGCGTAGAAGCTGCTGGCTGTGACGACATAATCGCCGTGGGCAGGAAGGACTCCGACGCCGACGTGGAGGAACGAGTGGGCGTGGTCGCCCGTTTCGATGGGAAGGAGTGGTCGGAGATGGAGCTACCCGAAGACACCCCGCCCCTCGTCGAGCTGTGGCGCGGTGACCTCGGAACGTTCGCAGTCGGAGACGACGGTGCCATTCTCTCGCTCACCGATGACGGCTGGGCTGAAATGGACAGTCCGACCCATACGAACCTCCGGGGAGTGTGGGGCGGCAGCGAGCACGTCTTTGCGGTGGGGGGATCCGCGAACGGAGAGTACGAGGTGCTGCAGTCCGACGGCGAGGAGTGGTCCGTCGTTGCGAGCGGTGACGGGACTCTCCTTGCGATCCACGGGCTGGCGGACGACGACGTCTATGCTGTCGGTGGCGCTTCCGATCCGGGCTCGAAGACCTACTCGTCCACGGTGCTGCACTACGACGGCTCGGAATGGAAGACGGTGGATTCCTCGTATCGCGGCGTGTTCTGGGAGGTCTGGATGCTGAGCGACGGAAGAACAATCGCTGGCGGGGACGACTCGACGCTCCTTGAGGTCTCCGAGTAGCAGAGCAGCGAGCTCTGGCTGGCTACCCCCGCGGCCCCCTGGTTCGCGGTCCGCCATCGCCCAGACGCCCCTTGCTCGGCAACTTGGCTGTACCCATTTGCCGCGGGCACGGCTACTCTCTCCGCAGGCTTTACCATGGCACGCTCGACCTCGAAGAAGAAGGAATCTCCGGCACCGCTCCGGGAACGGCGATACGTCCCTGAGCCTACACAGATGACCCGCCCAGCGTTCCACGTTGGGCTAGTGGCGTCACTGCTCACCGGCGCGGGCGTATATGGCCAGTGGGTCGCTGATCCCAGCATCGAGTATGCAGGCTGGCTGCTCGTGGGGGGCCTGGCGTGCTATGGCGTGGCGTATTGGCTGGGAACGTCCAACGTCGTTCCGGTTCGCGTGGGGGATGCGGGTGTCGCCCTGGAGTCCGGGGAGCTCCAACGGGTTCTGTGGTGCGATCTGCAGCGGCTCAGCGTAGTGGGCAGCCAGCTCATGGTGAAGAGCGCTGAGTTTACCCTTGCCATCCCCATCGGTCCTCAGTCCAAGGCGGTTGCCCGCATCGTCGCAGAGGCAACGAAGCGAGTTCCGGACGTGGTCGCCATCAAGCGTGAGGTGATGGACGCGCTGCCCAAGCCTTCTTCGGACGATGGTGAATCGGTGCCCGTTGACGGATTCCCCGTGGTCGGGAGGGAATGCGCGGCATCTGATGAACCCATCACCTTCGAGCGGGACGCTCGCATCTGCCCGAATTGCTCACAAGTCTATCTGAAGACCAAGGTTCCAGCCAAATGCGCCAGCTGCGAACGACCGCTTGGCGCCTTGGCGAGAAGCATTGGTGACTGAGCCCTCCCATCTGCCTCACTCACCCTATCGGAGAATGCCGTGACACAACCCCAATTCCCAGCGATCGCCGTTGAAGGCACAGGTGACCTCTACGCTCGCCTCCACACGACTCAAGGTGTCATCGTCGTGCGGCTCGAAGAGCAGCGGGCGCCCAACACCGTTGCAAACTTCGTGGGACTGGCCCTCGGGACTATCGACTGGACCGATCCCCGCACCAACCAGTCGATGCTGGGGCGATCTCTGTACGAGGGCGTGCGCTTCCACCGGGTGATTCCCGGGTTCATGGTCCAGGTGGGCGATCCTTACAGTCGGCACACCGACGATCGCTCGATGATGCGTTGGGGCACGGGCGGTCCCGGCTATCGGTTTGGAGATGAATTTCATCCGGCACTCAAGCACGATGGCCCGGGAATCCTGTCCATGGCGAACTCGGGGCCCGGCACCAATGGTTCGCAGTTCTTCATCACCGAGGGGCCAACGCCGCACCTCGATGGACGTCACTCGGTGTTCGGGCGAGTGGTGGCTGGCCAAAACGTCGTCAAGAAGCTGGCCTCGGTTCCGCGAGGTCGCGGAGACCGCCCCAACGAGGACCAGCTCCTCTCGCGTCGAGGTCTTCCGGAGCGCGTCGGTCCCAACCGAGTGAGCCAGCGCGGTAGAAGCGATTCAGCGCCCCAGCACCTTGACCTGATCTTGGTCGACTTCGAGCACCTGGTTGTGTCTGCTGCCGTAGAAGCGATTCAGCGCCCCAGCACCTTGACCTGATCTTGGTCGACTTCGAGCACCTGGTTGTGTCTGCTGCCGTAGTACCGGGCGAGTCCGACATCGATCCGCCACAACTTTCCGTCGCATGCCGAGGTGACGCCGCCGTACTGAACGGTGTGCCCCACGACCAAGCGTTTCGCCGAGACCCTGGTCAGTACTTCGCCAAGAACACGGCAGGTCGCATCATCGACGGTGTCTTCGGCATAACGGCGAGTCCACACCGGCGAATCCTCGACGGCAAGAACTTCTGGGGCGGCTCGCTGCTCGCCACGCATCCAAGCGGAGGTTTCCTCGTTGATGGCTCCCAGCCCGTAGCGCAGATGCTCAGGCAGGACGCCGGCGTGGGCGAACAGCGTCCCCGCAACGAGCGCAACCACAGGCTGGTCTGCAAGCCGCTTCGCCCAGAGCCCGCCGGGCATGAAGGCCGCCACACGCCCCAGCATGGGCTCGGGCACGCGGTCGCGGATGGCCCCCAGGGCGCTCGCGTCGATATCGACGAAGTCGCTGAGCCCGCCCGGAGTCACGTACCGCAGATCGACGGCGACATTCATTAGCTCGTGATTACCGCTGAGCAGGATGAGTCGCCCGCCCGCCGCACTTGCTTCGGCGCGGAGCTTCCAAAGATACTCGTGAATCTCTCGCTCATCATCGCCTCGGTCGAGCACATCGCCGGTCTGCACGACTGTCAGATTGCCTCCCACCCATTTCCCGGCCCTGTCGACCGCCCCCGCCAATTCGAGTGCTCGCTTGGTCGCGTGGAGGTCACCGTGCAGGTCGCCGACAGCAACGACGCGCCCGGGGGCGGCGATCGGGACGAGAGACTTGGCTTCGCCTGCCGCTGGGGTGCGCCGCGCCGACGTCTCTGCCGATTCGCCCCCACGTTGGGTAGCCACCTCTTGTACGGAGCTGGTCGCTCGCCCCCGCTCCAGCGCCGGACTCCGGTCACACGCGGAGGCGGCAACCGCCGCGACCAGGACCCCTGTCCAGGTCGCGGCAATCCGTCGAGCGGGCTTTACCCCTCCCTCGCGTCGCCCTGGTGGCCACCGCAATCCCATCTGTCGCTCCTCGTCCTTGTCATGCAGCCGCTCGACTGCTTCGGCATCAGCGTGACGCCCCGAAGAGTATAGGGCCATTTGCGCCTCGCGACAGGGTGGGTCTGCCTACAGCCGAATCACATGGACTTCCACGACCGGGCGGCACCCGCAGAGTTCCAAAAACTGACGGCGGGCCGCCCTGCGGATGTCATCTGCGATGCCGTTGCCAAACCTGGACCGCGGTCGCTGAAGGGTGAGCGCCACTTCGCGTTGCACCGAGCGAATCGCCACGTCGTCGCCATCCAGGGACGCTACCCCCCGAGCGGAAACGCTAGGAGGAGCGGCAAGCTCCCCGTGGGCGTCAAACACGACCGACACAACCGCGACCCCGAATCTCGCCAAATCGTGGCGGTCACGGAGGGCATCGTCATCAATGCGTTCCCCACCCCAGGCAATCGCCACCTTTCCATGGGGAACAGTGCCGGCAGCACTGAGCGAGGTGCCATCGAACTCTGCCACGGTTCCGTTTTCTATGACCAGGCTGGAGCGAACGCCCAACTCCTTCGCAAGCTGCTGGTGGCGACGGAGGTGGTGCAGCGTCCCGTGGATCGGGAGGAACGCCTCCGGCACCAATAGCTCGATCATTCGCTGCTGTTCGCTGCGACCAGCATGCCCGCTGGTGTGGACATCAGGCTGTGTATGCCTGGTGATGACCTTCGCCCCCAGCCGCTGCAGATCGCAGAGCATGGTGAACACGGCGCGCTCGTTGCCCGGGATGATCCGGCTCGAAAGCACGACGGTGTCGCCATCCCCAATCTCGAGCCACCGGCTCGTTCCCGAGGCCAACCTCCTCAGGGCCGAGTTCGGTTCCGCCTGTGTGCCACCCGCCAGAACCAAGGTCTCGTCCGGTGGCAGATCCCGGACCCGCTCGGCCCCAACCAGAAGATCGCTCGGCCAAGCGAGGCGCCCGATGCGCGTTGCAACATCGACTTGCGTCGTCAAGCTCCGCCCGAGAAGACAGATCCTCCGTCCATGTCGCCGGGCCATGCGCCCCAGCATGATCAGCCGCTGGATGTTGCTGGCAAACACGCCGACGATGACGCGGCCGTGGCTCTCTCGAACGACGCGCTCGAGGGCCGCGGCAACCTCGATCTCGCTCCCGCGTCGATGCTCGACGTCCACGTTCGTGCTGTCGCTGAGCAGGAGCCCCACCCCACATTCTCCCAACTCTGCGAGGCGCGCCACATCGGTAGGCTCACCGTCCGGCGGCTCGGCGTCGAAGTTGAAGTCACCAGTGTGCACCAGCGTACCTGCCGCGGACTCGATGGCCAGCGCACTCGCCTCGGTGATGGAATGTGATACCCGAATCGGCTCGACCTGAAACGGCCCTACCTCGTGGCGCATCCCCGCAGCGGCGGAGATCAGACGCACGGACTCGGATTCGACCTCGCGCTCCACCAGACGACGCTGCAGGAGCTCGAGAGCGTGGGGTGGCCCCCATACCGGCACGTCGAGTTCCTCGAGCAGATACGGAAGCGCTCCGATGTGATCCTCATGGCCGTGCGTCACGAAAATCCCTGAGACTCGAGAAGCGTTCTCCCGGAGCCAACGGAAATCGGGGTGCCAAAGCTCGAGGCCGATGTCATCGGTAGGAAAGCTAATGCCGCAATCGACGACCAGAATGCCGTCTCGCTGCTCGATTGCCAGGCAGTTCGCGCCAATCTCGCCGAGACCGCCGAGGGGAACGATCCTGACGCACCCGGGCTTCGGCAGTGTCAACACCGAGTCAGCCCTTCGATACTGAGGGGGAGACCAACCCCTCGCCGAGGGTATCCGTTCACGCCGTCCCTCCTAACAGCACGGTGCGCGATCCACCTCGCGCACGGGGTGCCTCAGGCTCGGGATCCCACCCGAGCAGCAGCCCGAGTGGGGGAGCCTTGGGGGTTGCGCCTGTGGGTCGGTGCTCACGTACCCACGTACGCTCCGCTCCGGTCCTCGGTGCGCCTCGTGGGCGAGGCGGCTTGCGCAGTGGGTATTCTGGGAGCGAGGACGCATACCGCCGGGGTGCGCGACCCGCCGCTAACGGCCCCCACCCGGTACCCGTACGGCTCCTCGTCTCGGCCGCGATGGGCCGAGTGCTCGAACGGGCTGAGTGGGTCGATTGCTGATCTGGACCCTCGGGGATTCTTCGATGGATCACAGGAATTCGTCGCCAGTGCCGGTGCTCAGTAGTCGTAGTCGACCTGAACAAACATGCCAGCCCATCGCTTGCGCAGCATGCCGGCCAAGCAACCAACGCTGGGGCACCCATTCCCCCGGAGTCCCGGAACGACCGAGCCAGCCCCCCACCACCAGACTTGGCAGCTCTCCGCATCGAGCGGTGCTCCTCGACCCCCATCTAGGGGCGCGCAGCCGCGGGCGAGGGCTCCGCAGCCCGCTTCGCTTCGCGGAGGTAGTCGGCGGCGGCTTCCTCGATCACCCCGAAGTCTCGCGCGGCCTTTTCAGCCTCGGCAGCCAGCGTGCCGGTAAACATAGTGAGCCCCCAGATTCCATTCTCGCGCAGCCTGAATGGGTACCGGGTTCCGCGCGCTGTCTGCACTGTGGCGCGCTCGCCGTCGAGCTCGACATGGCCTACCCCGCTCACGTCGCGCCTCAAACGGTCCAGCCAATGCAGCCGCCGGGCGTAGGTAGCAAACACGTCCGCACCGTCGGCCGCCTCGGCCTCAGCCTTGTATTGGTCCGCTAGCCGGCTTCGCTCGGGCTCTGGGTACGTCTTGAGCACCAGCTCCCGTGACTTTCTTCGATAGTCGCGAATCGAGTAGGCGGCGTGCTGGGCCGGCGTCTCCAGGTAGGCAAAGAACTGCTCGGGACTTGCGAGGTTCACCGCCTTTGCAATCCGCAGATAGGCTCCCTCAGGCGTCCGATCCGAGGGGTAGCTCTTGTGGAAGCACGCGAAGTAAGCGGCCAGAGCAGCCACCGGTACGGCCAGAGCGAGAAGAATGGGACGCCGACCAGTCACGTGAACGGCATAGCACGAATCAACGCTTGGGCTTGCTAGCGGATCCCCCAAGCGGTATCGACGCGCCATGTTCGATGGCCACGCGGTCGCAGTCGTGATCCCCGCTTACCGGGAAGAACGACTCATCGCCAAAGCGATTGTCAGCGTTCCCGCCTTCGTCGATTGGATCGTCGTCGTGGACGACGCCAGTGACGACGGCACGGTGGCTGTTGCGCGCAACGTGTCCGATCCGCGCCTCATCTTGGTCACGCATCCGGTGAACCGCGGGGTCGGGGCCAGCATCGTTACTGGATATCGGAAAGCCATGGAGGTCGGCGCCGATCTCATGGCCGTCATGGCCGGCGACGCCCAGATGGACCCAGCTGATTTGCCGCGGCTCCTTGCGCCCCTGGCAGGCGGGCAAGCCGAATACGTGAAGGGGAACCGCTTCATCCACCCGGACGCGCGCGCGATGCCATGGCACCGCCGCGTCGCCGGACGCGGTCTTGCCCTGCTCACGCGCGCCGCGACCGGGCTCCCCATCGACGACTCCCAGTGTGGATACACCGCACTCTGCGCGCGAGCCGCACGGGCACTCCCACTCGATGACCTCTGGCCGCGCTACGGCTACCCCAACGATCTGCTGGGCCTGCTAGCACAACACTCCCAGCGAGTCGTCGAAGTGCCGGTTCGTCCAGTTTACGCCGACGAACGCAGCGGTGTTCGACCATGGCATGCCGTCACGGTGGCCGGCGTCATCCTGCGTCGCTGGCGCCGTGGATTGTCGCCCCTCCCTGAATTGGCCCCCCCGTGCCCCCCCTCGAGTTCAAGCAACGCCTGAGGCTCCCGGACGCGCTTCCGGAAGCCGATCTGGCTCCGCGCCAAGGGAGGAGTCGTCGCGCCATCCTCACTTGGGGAGCGGTGTCGTGGGCATTGGCCACGGCAATCGGGTGGATCCTGCTACAGCGGCATTCGGAGGAGGCAGACCAGACTCCCCCGACCTCTCCGATCCCTGATGCCCCCCCGGTGGCCGCCCCCCTGCCTGCCCCGCCGCCCCGCGCCGAACAAACCCTCCCCGCAGCGACTCACTCGACAGGGAACGTGGCGCCGCCGCCGCTCCTTCCTGGTTGCGAGGAGGCTCGCGCCGCAATCAGCGCCGAGCTCACCCAATCGGACTGGGCACTACCTCGGGACATGACCGACACCAACTATGGCGCGCTGATGGACGGCCCAGGCGCCCGCGCCGCCCTGAAGCACTGCGCCAGCAATCGGTCCTACCGCGTCGAACTCTGCGTCATGGTGCTCGGGGTGAAGGCGGTGGGCGTCAGCGCGGATGCCGAGCCAGAGAACGCCGCGGTCAGCGCCTGCATCAACCGCGCGATCGCCACCATGAGATTCCCCCATCAGCCAACTCCGCAGCTCCTCAGATCCCGAATCACCCTCTAGATCAGGGGGCACGCTGAACCTGCCCATCGAACGGCCGCAAGCGCTGCGCCCTCGCGGTTGCCATCCGATCACTCCGCCCGGAAACGCGTCGTCGCTCCGAGACGCATCCGAATCTCATCCAGTGTCTTCGCGGGCAGCTGTCGGTCAGGATCCGGGCGACACTCCATGATGCGGAATTCGACCTGCCGCTCGTCTCCGTCGGCCGTCACCCGAAAGGCCCACGAATGCTCCAAGTCGCCCGGATAAAGCAGAGCCGAGAGCCGTCGGCCATCGAAGGGTTCACCCACCTCCCCCGCTTCCACGGCCGCGACGCATGCGCTCTCGGGCGAGCCGTGCAGGACAGCCCTGCCCGACACGAGCACCCGCTCAGGATCGAGTGCGTCCCGAACGACGATCGGAATGCGCGACTCGGCATCCGCGAAACCAACGACACGCGGAGTCGTGCGCCTTAGATGCTCGACGCACGGCACGTTCACGTCCTGGACGTCCGCCAGGGTTGGCGCGGGGATCCCCTTGCCAACGACAGCCCCGTCGCGCAGAAGGGGATAGACGGCCGCACTGGTGCGGGCCACACTCGAGCTGGTAACATAGAGCGCTGGGACATCGCCTTGGTAGGTGATGTCCACCGCCTCGGATACGCGGAAGCGAGAAGGATTGGGCGCAGTGAGGGCGAAGGCGCTCCATCGCCAGGTGGTCCCCTCCTGTCTTCCTCGCATCACCGCGCCGCTCTTGGTCATCACCAGAGCAATACTCTCGCCCCCCACCCGCGCCATCTCATGGTGGGCCTCGCCGACTGGGACCGTGAGCGTGACGGGAGCCAGGGTCGTGGTGTTTCGACCGTCGAGGAAGTAGGTCGGCTGCGATCCGGTCGACACCGCATGGACTCGCAGGAATAGGCCGTCGCCTGCGATGCTGAGGAGGTTCGGATGCGCCACTTGGACGCTTTCACGGACCTTCGACGTATCCCCCGGACGATAGGGGCCGCCTTCGGCAACCCGCACCTTCGCGTGCTTGCCGGTGAACAGATTGAGCCACGCAACCTCGATGCCTCGGAGGTTGGTGGACGCCCCGCCGCTCTCCGGAACTAGGTAGCGCAGCGCAGCCGCGCCCTCCACCTGCGGACTCACGTGGAAGGCGTGGCGGTGCGAACTGGTGATAGGCGGCAGCAGGACCTCGATGTCGGGGGAAGCGTGCCCCCTGCGAAGCACGGTGACACTCGCGGAGACCGCGCCCGGATCCGACGCGACGGCGAACCACGAAGCGCTACCTAATGCCGCGTCATCGGCTCGCGGAGGGCGCAACGCGCCGGGGATGCGGCGCCAGGAGGTGCTCTGGTCGAACTGACACGTCAATACAGGCCCGAAACCCAGCTCGGGCACTGCCGATGGCGTCCGCGATGGAAGTGCCTGCTCCTGGCTCTTCGCCAAGCCCCATCCCAGGTGCGTCCACTCGTCTGCGACGAGGCAGCCCGCCGCTGAGCAGACGAACGGCACCGAGCAGCTCGAGTCTCCGGGACAGAGCGGCCTCGGTAGCCCCTCGACCGCTGCCCAAGACGCTCCACCATCCGAGCTCTCCCAAGCCGTGCCGCTCGCAGGTTCAAGCCCGAGAATCCGCGATCCCTTCGTCGCGAGCAGCCTAACCTCGTCAGGCGGCCGAGCGATCGTGCGAACCTCGCCTCTCGAGTCCGTGCCCACCAGCAGCTGCTCGCCACGGGTGGCCAGGAGGACCGATAACGAACCATCTCGTCCGATGGAAGCGGCCCGGACGAAGGAATCCCTACGAACCGATTCAGCGTCCACGTCCCGTTCGGTGTGAACGAAGGGCGCCGGGAGTGGCCCCAGATCCTGCACCGAGAAGCGTCCGCCGGTCTCATCGGAGACATAGACTGCATACTGACCCGTCTTGGCGCGCCGCCCGATCACGTAGAGCCGAGTATCGTCGTCGGAGATGAGCAGCTCGTCGGCGATCCCAACCAGGTCCGGCAGCGCTGCCACGGTCAAACTGGACGCAACCGGCACCCGCATCCCGCCGGAACGGCGGCGTCCTCCGCTGGCAGCAGCGGCTGGGGGACGCGGAGCTCCATCGCCCCGAGGTTCGGGCCGATACCGATAGACACCGCGAGGCAAACACCCCGAGGTCGACTCCTTGGGCGGACAGACCCCGCTCATGAGTACGTCCCCGGAACCTCCGAGAGCCAATCGCGCTTCCGCCACCATCCCGCGAATGCGCTGGGGGAGCCGCACCCAGGACCTTCCGTGGTTGACGCTGCGAAACAACGTGAGCACCTGCAAGGTCGCTGGCGCTGGCTCGGCGCCGCACAGAACGACCAGGTTCTGTCCTCGGTGGGCCAGGCGCAGCACCGCACAGTCGTCGAGTGCCTTGGCGGTCCGAGCCTCTAGCGGACCCGCCAAGCGCCCGTGAAGCAGCCGCCAGCCGTCCCTGCTGCGCTCGAGCTCGATGTAGTCATCACCGTCGAGCGCAGCACGCCCCTCACCGATCGCTGCAGCGCTCGGAGCCAAGGGGACCGCAACGCCCAACTCCAGGGGCTCCGGAGCGACCCCGCGGACGCGCGGCGACAGGCTCCGAGTTGTGGAGGAGAACGTGAAGCGCCCCAAGATCCCCTCCACCACGAATCCGGAGCCCTCCTCGTAGTCGACCTTCTGGGCGCCGAACGGATCGACGTCGACCGGCTTCCACTCGCCGGTCACTCCGTCAGCTGCCCAAAGCGCCTCCGGCGTGGCCACGGCAAATCCACGCCCCGAGGTGTCGATGGCCACATCGGTGAACCGGGCCGAGGCCGGCCCCACCCCCACCCAGGACTGAGCGGCGTCCGTGCTCGCCATCAGACCGCCGCGCGCCGTGATGCCGACCATCGCCCCTCCGCGCCCCTCCGCGACGGTGAGCGACTCGGGAGGAAGCCGCACGCCGCCGGGCCGCCCAAGGGGTGACATCGCCGAGTAGCTCGTGCCTTCGGCTCCAATGAAGAACCATTGCTGGCCGAGTTGAGTGACCCCCACCAGGGTCTCGGGCAACGGCCACGACGACACCTCCGCCGTGCCGAGCTGACGCCGAACCAACCACCGCTCGCCGCGCTCGCCCACCATGAGGACCGAGCCGTCACCGATCGCCACTTCGTCGAACAACTCTGCGGGACGTTTCGGATGATAGACCCAGCGAGGCGCCTCGGCCGAAGGGACTTGCGCTGCCTTGACAAGGTCGAGAAGCGTGGGCTCGTCCTTCCCAGCACGCGTCGTGGCGCTGGCGCAGCCGAGAACGAGAAACGTTAGGCCGATACTGGCACGTACCGGACGAGGCCTTGGCCGCACTCGCCACATCATGTGCGAAGCATAGAACAAGCTGGGCGTGCGCGCCGGAGATTCTCGGCCGAGGATCCTTTCCGAGGTCCTCGGACACCTCACTCCATGCACGAGTCGGGATGAGGCGGACCCGCGTCGCCGACACTGGTCGCCGTGCCGGGTTGCAGCGTGATTACCGTGATCTCCGGCGCCGCCCCAAGCCGCAGCGGAATCCCAGTCGTCCCGAGGCCACGACTGACATGGAGGTGGTGCTCTCCGCTCCGTCGAAGTCCGGAGATGGGTCCCCCCATGAGACGAGTCAGGTTCGCACGATGATCGATCCAAGGCAGAGCGAGTTGGCCGCCGTGCGTGTGGCCGGAAAGAAGGAGCGCGGGGCGATCCTCACCGAGCGCGTGAAATGCCTCTGGATAGTGCGCCAACACGACTTGCGTCCCCTGCCCGCGAGTGGCCTGAAGCACGCGGCGGGCCTCCTCCCAACTCCGGGTGGCGTCGAGCCCGACGAGAACCAGAGTACCTTGACCACGCCGGATGGTGGTCGCCTCGTGGCTGAGCACTCGAAGCCCCTTGGATTCAAGCTCCCGACGCCATGCATCGGGGCTCCAGAGATCGTGGTTTCCGCTTATTACGAACACGCCGTCCGGCGCGCGAAGCTCTCCCAGGGCGTCGGCAACCGCCGCATAGTACCGGGTGCCCGATGTCACCAGATCCCCCGTGATGACAATGAGATCACACCCCAGTGCATTGGTGCGGCGCACCCAACCGCTCACGGAGCTGAGCGCATCGACACTCCCGTAGTGGAGATCGGACAGCTGGGCGATCCGATACCCGGAAAACTCCGGCGCGAGGCCCCGAATGGGAACGGTGTGGCTCCTCACCTTGACCCAGCGGCGCCTCACGACGACCCCCCAGACTGCGCCCCCCAGGCCGCACAGGGTCCCGAGTTCGCAAGGTAAAACCGAGAAACCTCGCCCGACCAGCCACTGAGCAAGCAGGCCAAGGACCACGACGGGAAACCCCAGCACGCCAGATGCCCATACGACCGTCAGCGGCACGTCAACGAAGCGGACCACCCACGACGGTCGCCGCGGATCGAGCAGCCCAACCGACACGCGCCACGCCGCGCACGACAGCAAGCCCGCCACCGCCGCGACTCCAAGCCCTGGGCTGGCTGTGCCGACCGCGACGCAGACGGGCGCTACGCTGCTCAGCGCGGTAGCAACGATCACCGCCACCACGAGTCCGCGACGACTCATGGCCAACGGCCGGCGAAGCTTCGTTGCGGACACTAGCCCTCCCTCGGTCCCCAACGGACAGGACCGCTGCCGCGCCGCCATCCCCTCATGAGCGCCGCTCTGGATGCGGGTGCAGCAAGACTAGACCCGTCCGACCGACGCTCGAGGTTCCCGCGGTGAGGCTCTCCCGCGCCTATGCGCCGATGCGATAGCTCAAACCTTCGTGAGTTCGACGAGCTTCGCCTTGGTGGTAAGCCCCACGTGCTGGGCGACCCGCTGCCCGCCCTTGAACACCATCACGGTTGGAACGCCACGCACGCCGTACTTGCCGGCGGTCACTGGTGAGTTGTCGATGTCGACCTTGCCAACCTTGACCTTGCCATCGAGTTCCTGGGCCACCTGGTCGACGATCGGCGAGAGTGCTTTACAGGGTCCACACCACGTTGCTGTAAAGTCGACGAGCACTGGCCCTTCGGCGCTGAGCACTTCCTTGTCGAAATTCGAGTCATTGAACGCGTGGACTTTGTCAGACGCCATATTCGATTGTTTCCGGAGACTGGGGGTTGGGGTTTGGTTTCCGTAAGATAGTGCCGCCTCGGAGCCGATCAAAGCCCCTCTGAGTCGGCCTCGAGACCTGCACGGACGATCTCACCGTGCTAGGACTGGGCGCTCGGGGAGGATCCGCTCCGGGACTCGGCACCGTTCAGCGTCGCTCCGACGATGCCGAGCGGGCACAGGACGCAAGGAAGCAGATGCGACGATTCGGTGACGATATTTCAGCTCCACTGGAGCTTCGCGTCGATCCTTGGCCGAGCGAGTTCTCGGTCGAGAACGTGATCGACGCCCTCAGTCCACTCGTCACCCCGAGTCGGAAGGCGCGGCTCCATGAAGTGATCCGCAGACGGTTGGGCACTGTCACCCTGCTTATGGACCGCATCCGCGACCCGTACAACGGGGCGGCCCTACTCCGGACCTGCGAGGCATTCGGAATCCAGAACGTTCACATCATCGAAGAGGAGCGCTTCCTGATCTCGGGTCGAGTCACCCAGGGTGCACACCACTGGCTGGATCTGCATCGGTACGGCACTGCGGACGCCGCTATTGGCGCCATTCACCGCGGCGGCTACGAACCAATCCTCGCCCACCCGTCCGGCTGCCTGGAGCCCGAAGACCTCGCCAGCATCCCTCGGCTCTGCCTCGTGCTGGGAAATGAGCACGAAGGTGTGCAGGACGCCCTCGCGAGACACTGCGCTCGCTCGGTCCGCGTGCCAATGTGCGGGTTCGCCGAAAGCCTCAACGTGAGCGTCACGGGAGGCATCCTGGTTTGCCACGCCGCCCGCGGAAGAATGGGTGACCTCCAAGAGAGCGACCAACGGCTCCTCCTTGCACGAGGCCTGTACCGGACGGTCTCCCGAGCCAGAGACGTTCTCATCGCAACGCACCATTCCCGCTCGGCGCACCCATCCAGGCCAGTTGACCAGGAGAACGCTTCCGTTAGCAAGAGTGACAGCTTCCGGTGACAGGACAGTTCGGCTGTACTAGCGTGCGCGACGCAATCCCATGGCGATCCCAAGAAACGAAAGCAGCATCCTAGGCTCGTCTACACGAATTGTTGGCCGAGTATCGGGAAGCGGTGCCCTTCGCATCGCTGGCAGTGTCACAGGCGACGTTTCCGTCACTGGAGCGACGGAAATCCTGGAGGGGGCCCGTATCGAGGGCGATGTCCAAGCTGAAGCTCTCGAGATCTCGGGGACCCTCCTTGGAGATGCGATGACTTCGGGGCCCATCGCGGTACGCGCCGGAGCCTCCGTCCGGGGCGCCCTCAAGGGCTCACAAGTAACCATCGAACCAGGATCGGAAGTCGCTGTGGTTCTCGACACGGCCTTCGATCTCGAGCTCCCCAGTCGGCGCCGCGGTCGCTGACCCACGTGCGGTGCGATATCTCTCCCCAAGCGAGGCCACATGGCAGGTACGTTTATCTCAGAGGAACTGACCATCGAAGGTGAGATCACGAGCGAAGAGGAAGTCGTGGTCGAAGGCAAAGTGCGAGGCACCCTGTCGAGTACCGATCTCGTCAGCGTCCCGAGCGGCGCGGTCGTCGAGGCCGACATACAGGCACTCTCGCTCACCGTGGGCGGACAGATCACGGGCAATGTCACGGCTTCCGAGCGCGTCGATCTCCAGGCCGGCGGTCGGCTCGTGGGCGACGTGAAAGCATCTCGGCTCACGATCGCCGACGGAGCCTCGTTCAAGGGCAACGTCGACATGGACGTCTAACGGAGGCGCGATGGCTTCAGCTTCTGTAATAGGACGAGCAACGGTCGTCCGCGGCAATGTTTCTGGCACTGGCGCTCTTGACGTGCTCGGGCAGGTCGAAGGCGATGTCACCGTGACTGGGGACGTCGTCGTGAGTGAGGGTGCGGTGATTCAGGGCAACGTCTCAGGCGCACAGCTGAGCGTCACGGGTACCGTCGCCGGCAACCTGAGCGGCTCAGAGGCGGTCCTCCTCGAAACCGGGGCTCGCGTCGTGGGCGACATCTCGGCGCCGCGGATCGGGATCGCCGAAGGCGCGCTCGTGCGCGGGCGCGTCGAGACGGCAGGGTCCCCTGCCCCGGTCGCCCGTCCGCAGCAGCAACGCGCGGCGGCGGCCCGCCCAGCATCGGGTGGCATCCAGTCGCGTTTTGCAGCTCCAGCCCGGCCAGCCCCAAAGGTCGAGCCGAGGCAAATTTCGCGTCCTGAGGTGGAGTCGCCCCTGCGCTCGGTCTCGGCTCAGAAGCCTGCGGTCGTCGCTCCCAGGACCGCCTCCGCGGCCACCGCAGTTCCCGTCCCTGCCCCCATCCCAGTGCCCGCGCCGGTGATGAAGGCGGCGGCCCCTCCGGCCGTCGTTGAACCCCCGCCAGTCGCGGAAGACAAGAGGGACGACGCGGGAAGCTCCCAGCGGGGCAAGAAGGCTGCCCCTCCGCCCCCTGTGGCACCAGCAGTGGCGAAGGGTGCCAAGGCTCACAAGAAGAAGGCTCAGGGCAAGAAGTAAGCAGTCTCTCCGGGCCCGCGGCTCCGGATTTCGTTCCCCGGCTGTGACGGTCGGGCCGTCGTCACTCAGACCATGAACGCAGTTCGCACCCAACGCGTCTGCGTCCCCAGTGAGCCCCGGCCCGGAACCGTCATGCGCGCCACCCTTCGGACCGCGCGATCCGGCCCAAGATCCCCTTAACGGTGATGTCGAGGAGGCTTCCTTCGCGGTAGTCGGCCGGAGCCACGAAGTCCACGCGGTCCTCGGAGATCAGGTTGCCGGTGCGCTCTTGAGCCCGCTCCCGCTGGGCGGCTCCGCCCTGTTGCCACTTCTCGACGTCATAGACGGCAATGGCATGACCACCTTGGTGCCGGGTCATCTTCATGCAGGGGATGTCGGTGTCACCGTCACCAATGAAGATCATGCGTTGAAACGGGATCGGACGCTCGGCCAGCGGTACCCAACGATTGACCACCTCGTTGTCCCACCGGTTCTGCACGCCCTTATTGATGCGAAATAGAAACTGCGTCTTGTTGGTGTAGTTGACTGCAAGAGCCGGCCAGATGGCACAACCAGCACTGTCGTAAACGAAGCGCGACGCGAAGATCTGCTGGAACTTGTGGGCGACCCGGCATCCGCGAATCATCTCCTCGGTGCCGGAGGATACGACGTAGTGCTCTAGCGCCAGCTCCCTCTCCCGGGCGTAGATGCAGAGCCGGTCGAACCAGGTTTCGACCCCGGGAAAGAGTCGGGCCTGCTCCCCATGTCGAGCGAGGAGCTCACGGGTGACGCGAGTGCCCGCGGACTTCGCCCGTTCGAGCATGAGCCGCATGTAGATCAGTATCTCGTCGGCATCGTGTTCCTGCTTCTCTCGACCGACGTCGCCCCAGAAATCGTCCTTCGAGAGCCCGAGCTCGGGAAGAAAGGAGTTCTCCTGGATGTTGCCAGCGGCAAGCGTCCCATCAAAGTCATAGACGATGGCCGTCCGGATCGGACCCTTCTCGTGAGTGAGCATCTCGGTTCGTCTCCAGGTGCGAGGGTGCGCGAGTTGGAGTCAGACTAGTCGATCCTGGTCTGCATGCGACGCCCATCGTGGAATTCTGCAGCGGGCATGCCCCGCACACGCCACAAGCGTTCCCATCTGCTGGCAGATCCGCCCTCTCGTCCGTCACGGTGATTCATGTCGGGTCGTTTGCTGGCGCGGAGAGAAAACACCCCTTCACGGAGCCCAAGTGCCCCATGCTATCCTGCGCGCTGATGCTCAAGACCAGTGAGAGCCACCCCCTACGCATCGACTCGGTGACCGTTCCGCGGCACGGCGGACGGATTGGAATGACCCTGTGCCCGGGGAAGATACAGCGAGGCGCTCTCACTGGGGATTGGCGCCGCGATCTCGGCGCCGATCTCGCCGTTATCGAAGGCTGGGGCACCAAGGCGTTGGTGACTCTCATGGAACCGCCTGAGCTCGCGCGATACGGAGTGGCCTCCCTGTCGCAACGCCTGGCGCCAACGATCCAGCACTACCAGCTCCCCATCATGGATGGGAGCATTCCCAGCGCCACCTGGGAGGAGCACTGGAGAGTGGTGGGTCCCGAGCTGCGCACGCTGCTCACGAGTGGCCAGCGAATCGTCGTGCACTGTCGGGGTGGGCTCGGGCGCACAGGGCTCGTCGTCGCCAAGCTCTTGGTCGAACTGGGGGTGCCCTCCGAACAAGCCATCGGCATGGTGCGCAAGGCACGTCCCGGCGCCATCGAGAACGCGAAACAAGAGGAGTACATCCGCCGACAGAAGCCAGCGGGAAGCACCGCCGCCGCAGCACCCGAGCGTCCTCACTATCGGCTCGATCCAGCCCGTGTCAGCCGATACCGCGGCTGCCTACTCGGGGGAGCCACGGGCGACGCTCTCGGGGCAGCTGTCGAGTTCCTCTCCCTTGCCGAGATCCGCGCCAACTACGGACAACGGGGCATCATGCGCCCCGATTCCGCGTATGGGCGAGTGGGAGCCCTAACCGATGATACCCAAATGACGCTGTTTACCGCAGAGGGGCTGCTGCGCGCGCACGTCTGCAAGGGGCTCACGGGCAACGCGAACGTCGAGGGCATCGTGAACCATGCCTATATGCGGTGGCTCCACACCCAGGGCGAGGTCTCGCGCGCTGTCCTCGACAAGCTGGACGGCGTCCTCATCGGGCGACGCGAGCTCTTCAGTCGGCGTGCCCCCGGGAACACTTGTATCTCGGCGCTCCGCCAACGACCCAAAGTGAACTCTACCGAACCTGCGGTAAACGAGTCCAAGGGCTGCGGCGCCGTGATGCGCGCCGCACCGATCGGCCTCTTCTTGGCTGGCACTGGGGCCACACGGGACGAGATCTTCACACTGGCGTGTAAGATTTCCGCGTTGACTCATGGGCACCCCACTGGACAGCATCCCGCTGGGGCACTCGCCCTCGCCACCGCCGAGCTCGTTGCCGGCGCCTCGGTCGAAGACGCTTGCATGGTTGCGTTGAACTATCTCGCGGCGAGCTCCGAACGAGAAGACTCGAGACGAGCCTTGGCTCAGGCCATGGAGTTGGCGCAAGGGGGCCACTCCGCTGACGAGTGCCTCCGAGAGCTCGGCCAGGGATGGGTCGCTGAGGAGGCGCTCGCCATCGCGGCCTTCTGCGCGCTTCGAGCGACATCCTTCGAGGATGGGGTACGCATGGCCGTCAACATCGACGGGGACAGTGACTCGACGGGTGCTATCGCCGGCAATCTCCTCGGCGCAGCACGCGGCGCCCACGAGATCCCCGAAGCTTGGCTGTCGGTTCTGGAGCTGCGGGACCTCATCACCGAGATGGCCGACGACCTCTGCAGCGCGCCGCTGTGGCAGCTCCAAGCCTCGGACTCGAGCGTACGCTCGACGCAGACTGAGTATTGGGCTCTGCGCTACCCGGGATGGTAGCCAGCCCAGAAAAGGTTCAGGGTTGGCGGCCCATCTTCCAACCGAGCTCTGCAGCGATGACACCACCCAGTTCGCGAGCGATGGCGTCGTGGACGGCGACGCTCGGATGCCAGTCACAACCCGGTTTCTCGTTGGCCGCCTTGAGCTCGTAGGCTGCGACTCG